>NZ_JBXAHO010000003.1:0-307940 GCF_058795195.1 Pseudomonas sp. GW823-FHT06B06
AGGACCGGAGCGAGGGCATGCCGAGCATTAGCGAGGCACCGAACGCCAGGGGCAAGAGCCCTTGGTTACTTGGGGCTCTTCCAAGTGACTCGCTGTAAAAGCGAAACCCTAAGTGGCCGTTACCGCAGCAATGGATATGTACTCAGTCACCCCCCCATTGGCCGCCAGGACGCCTTCGCCGGCAAGCCTGGCTCCTACAGCAAAAGCTAAACCCTAAGAGGCCGTTACCGCAGGAATGGATATGTACTCAGTCCCCCCCCATTGGCCGCCAGGACGCCTTCGCCGGCAAGCCTGGCTCCTACAGTAAAAGCGAAACCCTAAGCGGCCGTTACCGCAGCAACGAATAAGTACTCTATCAACAAACAACGATTCCAATGGTTCTTCATCCAACCGAACTCCACCCAAAAGGCCAAGGTCAACCCTTTGACCGCCCAACCTTTAACCCGGAGATCAATGATGAACGACTACCCAAAACCACCCTTCCCCAAACAACACCAACCCGTCCCCGGCTCCCAACGCAAAATGGACCCGTACCCCGATTGCGGCGAGCAGAGCTACAAGGGTTCGGGTCGACTGACCGGCAAGATTGCCCTGATTACCGGGGGCGATAGCGGCATAGGCCGCGCGGTAGCCATTGCCTTCGCCCGTGAAGGCGCCGACGTGGCCGTGGCGTATCTTGATGAGCAGGAAGATGCGCAGGAAACCGCGCGCTGGGTTGAACAGGCTGGCCGCCAATGCCTGCTGCTGCCCGGCGACCTGGCGCACAAGGTGCATTGCCGGGCATTGGTGGAGAAAACGGTCGAGCGCTTCGGCCGCATCGACATCCTGGTCAACAACGCGGCGTTCCAGATGACCCACGAAAACCTCGAGGACATCCCTGACGAAGAATGGGTGATGACCTTCGACGTCAACGTCACCGCCATTTTCAGGATCTGCCAGGCGGCCCTCAAGCACATGCAGCCCGGCAGTTCGATTATCAACACCAGCTCGGTCAACTCCGACATGCCCAACCCCACCCTGCTGGCGTATGCCACGACCAAGGGCGCGATCGCCAACTTCACCGCCGGCCTGGCGCAAATGCTCGGACCGAAGAATATCCGGGTCAACAGCGTGGCGCCGGGACCGATCTGGACGCCGCTGATCGTCTCGACCATGCCAGAGGAAACGGTACAGAACTTCGGCGCCAACACCCCGCTTGGCCGTCCGGGCCAGCCGGTGGAAGTGGCGCCGATCTATGTGCTACTGGCCTCGGACGAAGGCAGCTACATCACCGGCCAGCGTTTTGGGGTGACCGGGGGCAAGCCGATCCTGTGATAACGCGATGCCCCTGAAAAATGGAACCGGGCCATTGTTTCAATGCTCAACAGTTCACGGGCCCTGGGTGACGGGCCTTTCCATATCTGGAGGTCGTCATGTCCGCACCTTTCGTCAAACACGGGCCATGAGTTTCATTGCCTGGGTTGCGGTGCTGGGTGCCGTGCTGCTGACGCTGGCACTGACCTCGTCCTATCTGCGCTGGATGCCGGTGACCACCTCGGCCGTGTGCCTGGCGTTGGGGGTGGGCATCGGGCCGGCGGGGCTGGGCTGGCTGAGGCTGGACATCAAGGACGCCGCGTTCTGGATGGAGCACCTGACGGAAGTCGCGGTGCTCTTTTCGTTGTTCGTCTGTGGCCTCAAGCTGCGCCTGCCCCTGAGGGACCGAAGGTGGCGCGTAGCTTTCGGGCTGGCCGGGCCAGTCATGGTCCTGACCATTATCGGTGTTTGCCTGTTGCTGCATTACGCCTTCGACCTGCCCTGGGGACCGTCGCTGCTGATCGGTGCGATCCTGGCGCCCACCGACCCGGTACTGGCCTCGCTGGTACAGGTCAACGATGCCAAGGACGTCGACGCGGTGCGCTTCGGCCTGTCCGGTGAGGCCGGCCTCAACGATGGCATTGCATTTCCCTTTGTGATCCTGGGCTTGCTGTTTATAGAGCAAGGCAGCGGCGCATCCACCGCCTGGCTCGATGACTGGGCGCTCAAGCGCCTGCTATGGGCGGTGCCTGCGGGCTTGCTGGTCGGCTATGGCATGGGGCGCGTGATCGGGCGCCTCACATTGTCCATGCGCATCAGAAATGCCGACAGCACTCTGTCCCCCAACGACTACCTGACCTTTGCCCTTATCGCCCTGGCGTACGTCGCGGCAGAGTCGGTCCATGGCTACGGTTTCCTGTCGGTGTTCGCGGCGGGCCTGGGGCTGCGTCGGGCCGAGGTCAAGTCGATGGGTTACTCCCAGACGCCCGCCGAGCATCTGGTGCAGCCGGTGGTCGGTCATCAGAACGTCGAGCCCGATGCCGCCGTGCATGGCGATGTGGCGAACCTGGAGGAAGCGCAGGTGGCGGCCGGGATCATGATCGGCGACATGCTGTCCTTTGGCAGCCTGGTCGAACGGGCCATGGAGGTGTTCCTGGTGACGTTGCTCGGGGTCGTGCTGGTGGGTCACTGGGACTGGCGCGCGCTGGCGGTTGCGTTGGTACTGTTCTGCGTGATCCGGCCGCTGATTGTCGCGCTGGTGCCTTGGGGAACGTTGCTTGACGGCAAGCAACGGCTGTTGATCGGCTGGTTCGGGATTCGCGGCATCGGTAGTTTTTACTACCTGTTCTACGCCTTGAATCACAACCTCGCACCGACGATGGCCACCTTGTGCACCGACCTCACGCTCTCGGTGGTCGCACTGAGCATTCTGATTCACGGCATCAGCACCCAGCCGCTTCTCGCCCACTATGAGCGGCAAAAGCCCCCATCTGCTTGATCGCTCACGGCTGTGGCGAAGTGCATGAGCCAAATCCCGGCTTCATGCAGCCTGCATGACCCCTAATGGCCATTAGCGCTTGTAACCCATTGAATTTCAGGCGTTTACCTGAGACATCAAAGCGGCACGACAAATGCTCCACAACGATGAGTGTCCTGCGGAATTAACCGTGCGAGCTGCCCTCAATCTGGAGAAACCCGACCATGAATGCCATAGACCTGTTGAAAGCCGACCATGAACGCGTAAAAGGCATCCTCAGCCAACTGAGTGAGTCCACCGAGCGCGGCCTGAAAAAACGCGCCGATCTGCTTGCAAAGCTGGAAATGGAAATTTCGATTCATACCCGTCTTGAAGAAGACGTCCTGTACCCGGCGTACAAGGAAGCCGGTGGCAAGGAGCAGGACATCATGTATTACGAAGCCAAGGAAGAACACCGTACGGTGGATTCCCTGGTGCTGCCGGACCTGAAAGTCACCGACCCGTCCACGCCCGAGTTCGCCGGTCGCGTCAAGGTGGTCAAGGAACTGCTCGAACACCACATTGAAGAGGAAGAGACCACGATGTTTCCCCAAGCCAGGAAGCTGCTGGGTAAAGCGACGCTGGATGAACTGGGGGCAAAAATGGAGACCCTCAAGGCCCGCCTGAAAAAGGAACTCGACGCCTCGCATATGGCGGCCTGAGATCCAGGTGCACAATAACGACGGCGAGTGAAAAACCTGTAGGAGCGAGCATGCTCGCGATGAACTTGAGAGCTCCGAGGGGTGTCAGGTGACCAGCGTCATCGTTGACGACCATCGCGACGGTGCGACGATTCGACATGCTCGCTCCTACATGGCTGAGGCGATAATTTCCACCAGGTTCAACTGGGTAAACGGCTTGGACAAGCGCGGCAACCTGGCTGCAAACCCTTCCAGGCGCTCGGCATATCCAGTGGCCAGGATGATCGGCATGTCGGGGTTGCGCTCGCGGATGGCTTGCGCCAATTGCGCGCCACTCATCTGAGGCATCGCCATATCGGTAATGACGAGATCGATGCCCGTATTGTTTTCGAACACCTCCAGTCCCTGAGCGCCCGACGTTGCGGTGATCACCTGGTGACCGAGGTCTTCCAGCAACAGGCAAGTGCTGGTCAACACCAGGCTGTCGTCGTCCACCACCAGGATGCACAAGCGAGGGACTTCCGGCGTTGCCGGCTCCTCGGCAAGGGGGGCAGCTATCGAGTCTTCCGAGGCCACGGGCAACCACAGTTCTGCAGTCGTGCCCTGGTTTTTCTGACTCTTGAGAATGAATCGACCGCCCAGTTGTTCGATGAAGCCATGGACCATCGACAGCCCCAGTCCAGTCCCCTTGCCCAGCCCTTTGGTGGTGAAGAACGGATCCATTGCCGAGGCCAGCGTTGCTTCATCCATCCCGTCGCCGGTGTCGGTGATGCTCAGGCACACATAACGCCCCGCCCGTAACGGATCAGAGATAGTTTCAACGCGGGCGCTGATGACGATTTTTCCGCCGTCGGGCATGGCATCGCGGGCGTTGGTGGCCAGGTTCAGCATCGCCAATTCGAGCTGGTTGATATCGGCCAGGACCGGCTCGATCCGCTCTGGAAAACGGGTTTCCAGTGCCACCGACGGTCCCAGGGAACTGCGCAGCAGTCCGCTGATGCCCTGCACCAGGGCGGGAAGTTCCACAGGTTCGGATTTGAGCTCTTGCTTCCTGGCAAAAGCCAGCATGCGCTGGGTCAAGGACACGCCGCGCAATGCACCCTGGGTGGCGTTGTCGAGCAACCGGACGATTTTCGGGTCGTCCGCCAGGCGTTTGCGCACGATTTCCAGATTGCCAAGAATGACTGTGAGCAGATTATTGAAGTCGTGGGCAATCCCCCCACTGAGCTGGCCGATGGCTTGCATCTTTTGCGCCTGGAACAGCGCTTCGCGGGTTTGTTCAAGTGCCTGCTGCGCCTGGGTCGCTTCGGTGATGTCGCGGGTGATCTTGGCAAAGCCTAGCAACGTACCGGTGTCTCCCCAGATCGGGTCAACCACGACGTGAGCCAGGAACCTTGTGCCGTCCTTGCGCACTCGCCATCCCTTGTTCTCGAAGCGCCCCTCACGCGTGGCAATCTCCAATGCCCGGCCGGGTAAGCCGCTCGCCTTGTCTTCAGGGGTGTAGAACATCGAAAAGTGCTGGCCAATAACTTCTTCGGGCAAATAGCCCTTGATCCGTTGGGCTCCCAGGTTCCAGTTGGTCACGCGACCATCCGGGGCCAGCATGTAGATGGCGTAGTCCGTGACGCTTTGCACCAGTAAGCGAAACTGTTGCTCGCTTTGCTTGAGGGTCTCTTCGGCCATCTTGCGGTCGGTCAGGTCACGGGTAATCTTGGCAAATCCCAGCAGCGTGCCCGACGGGTCGTAAATCGGATCGATCACCACGTGGGACCAGAAATGCGTGCCGTCCTTGCGCACACGCCAGCCTTCACCTTCGAATCGGCCCTCGCGAATGGCCGTGTCCAGCGCCCGCTGAGGCAAGCCGGCACGACGATCTTCATCGGTGTAGAAGCGCGAAAAATGCTGGCCGAGAATCTCGGCTTCCTCATAACCCTTGAAACGTCGGGCCCCTGCGTTCCAGCTGGTAATGATGCCATCGGGGTCAATCATGTAGATCGCGTAGTCAACCACCGCATCGATCAGCAGGCGCAAGCGCCTGTCCTCAATGACCCTGGCCTGGATTCGATCTTCGCTCATTGATCCCTCACATCGGGTGCTGTAACTCAGCAGTATGCGATAAACCGTCCATTTGAACAGCCGCCGAAGCAATTGACCACCAGCGCGGCAGCAGTTGCCTGACCTTGTTGTCGCCGAACCGGTCATCGATCAACATCACCACGCCTTGGTCCTGCTGTGTACGAATCACTCTGCCAGCGGCCTGCACCACTTTTTGCACGCCGGGATACAGGTAGGTGTAGTCGTAGCCCGCACCGAACATGGCCGCCATGCGCTGCTTGAGTTGCTCGTTGACCGGGTTGAGCTGCGCCAACCCCAGGGTGGCGATGAACGCGCCAATCAAGCGTGCACCCGGCAAATCGATGCCTTCGCCAAACGCCCCGCCCAACACCGCAAAGCCCACGCCCTGGCCTTCGGCGGTGAACCGGTCGAGGAACGCCTGGCGTTGCGCCTCCGCCATGCCCCGTGACTGTGACCATAGATTGATCCCGGGATAACGCTCGGCGAGCAACTGCGCCACTTGCTGCAGGTAATCGAAACTGCTGAAAAACGCCAGGTAATTGCCGGGGCGCCGCATGAACTGCCGGGCGATCAGTTCGACGATCGGCGCCAGGGATGCCTGGCGATGAACGAAACGCGTGGAGATCTGGTTGATGATCTGTACATGTAGCTGATCGGCATGAAAAGGCGACTCGACGTCGATGCACACGGTATTCGCCGGCGTACCCAGCAAGTCGGCGTAATAGTGGCGAGGGCTGAGGGTCGCCGAGAACAGGGCGGTGCTGCGGGCAGCGCTCAGGCGCGGCCCGATGAAGCCCGCGGGCACAACGTTGCGCAGACACAGTTGCGAGAGGTTGCGCTTGCGGTCGAGGTCGCGTTTGCTGATGTCGAACAGGTACTGCTGGTCAAAAAGTTCGGCCACCCGACAGAACTGCAGTACCTCGAAGTAAAAGCTTTGCAATGCACTGTCCAGTCCCTGCGGATGATCGTTAAGGTAATCGCCGATGCTGGCGCTGCACGACGACAAGGCCTGGAGCAGTTTTTCCGGTGGCTTGTCATAGGCCTGATAAGCAGCAGACTGCTGGTTATGCAAGGCGTTCCATTCGCGGTTGACTCGCTGCAGGCTTTTTTTCAACACCTCGGGAGCGGTTTTCCGAACTCCGTCGAGGGTCGATTGGTCGAGGCTCGCGCTGTACATCTGACGACCACGTTCCACCAGGTTGTGGGCTTCGTCGACCAGTACCGCGACTTTCCAGTTGTTGGCCTGGGCCAGGCCGAACAGCAGCGCACTGAAATCGAAGTAATAGTTGTAATCGGCAACGACCACATCGGCCCAGCGCGCCATTTCCTGGCTCAGGTAATACGGGCACACCTCATGCTCCAAAGCGACCTGGCGCAATGCGCTCTGGTTCAAAAGGCCCAGCTCGCTGGCGGCCTGGCGTGCCGCCGGCAATCGATCGTAGAAGCCCTGGGCCAACGGACAGGATTCACCGTGACAGGCCTTGTCCGGATGTTCACAGGCCTTGTCCCGGGCGATCATTTCCAGAATCCGCAAAGGCGGTGCATCGCTGCAGTCGAGGATCACCTGCGCGGCGTCCAGGGCCAGCTTGCGTCCCGGGGTTTTCGCCGTGAGAAAGTACAGCTTGTCCAGTTGCTGCGGCGCCAGGGCCTTGAGCAGCGGGAACAGGGTGCCGATGGTCTTGCCAATCCCCGTGGGTGCCTGGGCCATCAGGCAACGCCCGGTGCTGACCGCCTTGAACACCGATTCGGCGAGGTGACGCTGCCCGGGGCGAAACTCGGCATGGGGAAACGCCAGCTGTCGGGCCGCAAGGTCACGCCTTTGGCGATGGGCTGTTTCCTGTTCGGCCCAGTGCAGGAACAGGCCGCAATGGTGTTCGAAGAACTGCCCGAGCTCGGCGGCGCTGAACGCCTCGAGCAGACAAGTTTCCCTTTCGCTGACGATATCGAAATACACCAGCGCCAGGTTGATCTGCGCCAGGTTCAGTTTGCGGCACATCAGCCAGCCATAGACCTTGGCCTGTGCCCAATGCAATTGCCGGTGGTTGGCCGGTTGCTTGCTCAAGTCACCACGGTAGGTCTTGATCTCTTCGAGGCAATTTTGCGAGGGATCATAGCCATCCGCTCTGCCCTTGACCGTCAGGCCCTGATACGCACCTTCGAGGGCGACTTCACTCTGGTAGTCGTCACTGCGCCGTGACGCTACCGTACGGTGCCCGACGATGCCTTCCAGGGCGGTCGGCGAGGGAGTGAAGCGCAAGTCGAGGTCCCCGACCTTGGCGGTGAACTCACATAACGCACGCACCGCGATGCTGTAGCTCAAGCGCCCTGCTCCGCCCATTGCACATAACACACGGCAATCGGCATCCGGTGCTCATGACAGAACTCCAGCCAGCGCAGCTGGTTATCCTGCAGGCGATCCCCGGGCCCCTTGACTTCGATCATGCGGTAGGTTTTTTCCTGCGGCCAGAACTGGATCAGGTCGGGCATGCCCGCCCGATTGGCCTTGATGTCCAGCAACAACCGGTTGAACCAGTGCTTGAGGTGTTCGGCGGGCAAGCAGTCCAGCGCCTGCTCCAGCAACGGCTCGCTGAGTGCGCCCCAGAACACGAATGGCGACTGCACACCCCACTTTTGGGCATAGCGCAGGCGGATGGTCTCAAGGTATCGACCGTCGTCGAGTTCGTCGAGGCAGGCCTGGAACAATTCGGCGCGGCGGCTATGGAAGTCTTCGCTCAGCAGGTCCACCGGACCACGTTGGAACGGATGGAAAAACGCCCCCGGCAGCGGGGCGAATATCGCCGGCCAGCACAGCAACCCGAACAGCGAGTTGACCAGGCTGTTTTCGACGTAATGAACCGGTGCCGAGTCTTCGCCCAGGTGCGCCTGCACGTAGTCCTCCACTGACAACATCGGGTCGGTCCTGCTCAGTTGCAGCTCCAGGCGTTCCATCTGTCGTGGGGCCGGACGCTTGACCGCCGGCCCGCCCAGCTTGCGACGCAACCTGGGCAGGACACGCAGCAGGTGTTGCTGTTCCGCGGCGTTTTGCGGTGCTTGTTCGGCCTGGCACGCCAGGTCAAGGGCCAGTGGGTACTCACCGCAGCGTTCCAGCACACGGATCATGCGCAAGCGCGCGCCGGGATACACGCAGTCCCGGTACAGGGTCAACGCGGCGCAGAAATCACCGGCGCGCTCGCACGCCTGGCCCATCTGGAATAAGAGCTTGTCACGACGCCTCTGCAGCCAGGGATTGCCCAGTGCCAGGCCGTTGATCTGAGTGACAATGGCGGCCACCGACTCACCGGCCTCGAAAAGCTGCTGGCACTGGTAAAGGAACAGGCAGGCATCGACGTCCTCGCGGCTGCGCAAGCCTCGGGAATCGGCGCAAAACTCGACTTTTTCATAGGTGAAGACCCCAAGGTCCGCCAAGACGAATTCAGACCAATCCTGGTAAAGATTGCCAAAAAACATCAAGCGCAGGCGATCGCACAGGCCCATGATGGTCAGGCTGAACAAGCGGTCACCCAGCGCCGGACACCAATCCTTAAAGGATTGCTCGTGAGGAAACTGCTCGCACAGAGCCGGTAGCCAGTCGGTCTTTTTACCCTTGGGTTGAGTAATGGCACTGCCCAGGCATTGAAGAATTTCCGCCTTGAGCAACACTTCAAATAACGCCTCGACCGACAACGGCTGGTGCTCGTCGAGCCAGCCCAATTCGAGCAACGGCCGGGCTGCGCTGGCGATATCGCCGATCTCGACGTAATGCAATTTGCTGACGCGAAAATGCACGCCCTTGCGCATGACCAGCCTGACCAGCAGCGCCTGGGCCTCGCGGGGCAAACCATTGAAGTCATGAATAAAGCGGTGCTCTTCGACGCTCAACACGTCGGCATAACGTTGCTCAAGCCAATCAAGCACTTGCATGAAGTTGTTGAGGTAGTAGAACGGGTCGTCGAGAGGATTTGCAGTCACGGGAAAAGGAGCCACGATTAACAAGCACTGGTTATGCATACAGATACCAGCAACGCCCTGCCCCATGCAAATGGAAAAGGATAAGCGGAAGCGCTTTAAGGGATTTTTGCCTTGGGTATAGAACTTTCTGCTGTTGCATCGCACCAACCGCCAAGTAACGGCATTCGCTTGCGACAGCCACACTGGTTTTTTTTAACAATGAGAGGTGATTATGAACATCAAGACTCTGGCGTTTCCCATGGCGGTAGCGGCCTTCATCGCCCTGGCCGGCTGCTCGACGCCCACGGTGGTCACCCTGCAGAACGGCACCCAGTATCTGACCAAGGACATGCCAAAAACCAAGACCAAGGACGGATTCTTCGAGTTCGAGGATATTTCCGGAGCCAAGGTCAAAGTCAAGGCCGATGATGTGGCCACGATTCGCCAGGAAGACTGAGCCCGCGAATCGTGTTGCCTGCGCCCCCTGTGTGGCAGGTTTCGAGCACTGCCTTACACTGCGTTAGACCCAGTGCGACCGAATGATGGTGTCGAAATGAAAATGGTCACGCCACTTCTGACTCCCCTCCTCGCGGTCGCCGCTTGGTTTTCAATGAGTCTTTGTGCAAATGCCGCGACACCTGCTCGATCCTTCAATACCAGCTTCGACTGCGCCACGGCCCGGGGGGCCGTTGAAAAACTTATCTGTCGCGACGCTCGACTGGCGCAGATGGATATCGAGCTGACGCGCCTGTATCGCCTGGCGCTCACCGATGAGCATTCGGTGCCGCGACCCGACAAAGTCGAGATCGACCAGCGCTTCTGGCTGCTCGCCCGCGATCAATGCGCGACCGAAGCCGATCCCAAGGCATGCACGGTGAGCCACTATGCCGAGCGTGCGCACCAACTGCGCCAAGGCTCGGCCATTGCCAGGACCAAGGACCCCAGCAGGCTCACCGAAGGTCCGCAGGCCTTTCGCTGCGCCGGGCTTGGCGCGCTGGTGGCCGCCACGTTCTTCACTGTCGAACCGGCAGTGGTTTACCTGAAATGGGCCAATACCTCGACCACGCTGGAACAGGTGCCGAGTTCGTCCGGAGCCCTGTACCAGGGCAAGGACAACAGGGGCAGCCAAAGCTTCTGGCAAAACGGCAACGATGCCCTGTTGCGGATGCCGGGCGCAGGTGAAATGAGGTGCACGGTTGAACCTGTGAGTTGATCACGGATCATCGAAGGCAACACTGTTCAGTGCATCAAGCCTTCCATGAACCCCGCGACCCCGCTGGCGAGCCTGCGCCGCCATGGCGCGCTGGTCGGGTTGGCCAGAGTCTGGTCTTCGTGGACGAAGCTGCGAATGATCGCGTTGTAGCCGAGCCAGCGCCAAGGTTCGGGCTCCCAGGCCTTGAGCGCGTGCAGTCCGCCCTTGGCAATTACCCACGGTTGGCGAACCCGCTCGGTGTCGCGTTGCAGGATCAGGTCGGCAAGGGTCCTGCCACCCAGGTTGCTGGCACCGACCCCCTCCCCGCCATAACCGCCGGACAAGGCAATACCGCTGGCCTGGTCACAGAGCATATGGGGCTTGAAGTGCCGTGACATGCCCAGGTTGCCGCCCCAGCCATGGGTGATCTGCACATTGCGAAGCTGTGGAAACAGTTCGCCGAACAGATAGCGCCGCAACTCGATTTCGCTACGCGTCAGGTCAAAGTCATGGCGCAGCTTGCCGGCAAACTGATAGCCCCCGCGCGCGCCAAAGATCAGTCGGTTATCTGCCGTTCGTTGGCCATAGGTCACCTGGCGACTGTTTTCGCTGAAGGCCTGGCCATGACTCAGCCCAATCTCGTCCCAGGTGGCGGCCGACAGCGGTTCGGTGGCCACGATCAGGCTTTGCACCGGCAACTGATAACGTCCCAAGGGCGGCAAGGTCACCGAATAGCCTTCGACAGCCGGTACCACCCAGCGGCTGCGCACCGTCGCCTGGGCAGTGCGAACGCTGCCGGACTGCCAATGATTCACCGGGCTGTTCTCGTAGATCCGCACGCCCATGCGCTCGACCGCGCGTGCCAGTCCCCGGACCAGCTTGGCCGGATGGAGGGTCGCGACATGTGGCGCATAAATAGCGCCATAAGGCTTGGCCAGGCAAATTTGCTGCGCCATCTGCTCCGGGCTCAGCCAGCGGTAGTCGTTTTCGTTGAGACCCTGGCCGTACAGTTTGTCCAGGTACTGGCGCAGTGTGGCCTCCTGCTCGGGGTAGCGAGCGGCACAATAGAGGGCGCCGCCTTTACGATAATCGCAATCGATGCCTTCACGTTCGATGACGCGTTTCACCTCATCAGGGATGTCGTGGAGCAAATCGTAAGAGGCACGACGTTGCTCGGGTGACAACGAAGCGAGCAGCCGGTCTTCGCCCAGCAGATTGCCCATCAACCACCCGCCGTTACGCCCCGAGGCACCGAAACCGGCTGTTTGCGCTTCTATGATGACAATATTCAGGCCAGGAGCCTGTCGCTTCAGGTAGTAGGCGGTCCAGAGCCCGGTGTACCCCGCGCCGATAATCGCGACATCGACATCCAGATCCCGTTCCAGCGCCGCACGCGCCAGCAAAGGCTCGTCGAGTTGGTCCATCCACAAACTGATAGTGCGCCATGCCGGCATTCAAGACTCCGCCACTCAGACTTCGATGGCGTTGATCCTAGTGCACGGGCTCAGGTGCTGTCTTGCGCGCGTGCACGCAAGGACATTTGCTTGACGTAGGCCTTGGGCGACAGGCCGGTGTGCTGGCGGAAACAACTATAGAACGCCGACAGTGAGTTGAACCCGGCGGCAAACGCCAAGGCGTCGATACGCACCGCGGGCATGGCACTGTCCAGCGCATTGAGCAGGTGCTGCAGGCGGGCCTGGTTGACGTAGCGATAGAAGCTCTGCCCCAGCACCTGGTTAAGAAGATAGGAAATCTGGTTGCGACTGTAGCCACACTCCTGTGCCACCCTTTGCAGGTCGAGCCGCGGGTCGAGATAAGGCTGCTGGCGTTGAAAGTACTGCTGCAGGTCGTCGGCCATGAAGCTCAACTGCCGCACCGACAGTCCCAGTCGACTGACCGCCGGGCGCTGGCTGCCGGTGTTTTCGCCGCAGGGCTGTTCATGGACCAGCGAAGCATATTCGTTGACCCGCCAGATCAGCCCGTCCTTCACGGTGATTGCTTCACTGGCGCGAAACGACACCAGCCCCTCACCACCACGCAAAGTGATGCGGTACTGGATGAAAGCAGTGTTGCCGTCCAAGCGGATGCGGTCCGAGTGCTCCAGCGCCTCATCCGGCTCACGGGGCATGCTGCTTTGCACATAGTCACGCAACTGGGCCAGCCCCATCACCCGGTTCTGGAAGAAATCACTGTATTGGACATCGGGGTGATACAGCGCCATGACCCCGTCCAGATCGCGGTGTTTCCAGCGCAAGTGGTAACGCATGACCGTCTCGCCCGTGGCCTGGGTTTGCAGCGGGCCATCATCCTCGGCGTGCATGAAAGGTCTCGTCAAAAAGTACCGAGCTTGCCCAAATCGGCCCGCACCTTCAATTGCAAATGCGGGCGGGCCATTGCGCAAACGATCACGCACGTGACCTGCATCAAAAAAAGCGCAGCAATTGCCAAACGACCTGAAAAATACACATTTTTTTCACATGCAGCTGCTACTTTTAAAGTCTGTCAATGGTTGAGCCAATGAAGGCTCCTCCCACCTAACCTGAGCTAATGGAAGCGCTCGATGAAGAAGGCGGGCAACACATGAATAAAGGGTTCAGCAAGGTCACTTTTCCAAACGCCTGCCAGCTGATGCGCTGGCATTTCCATCCCATGGGTTTCGAGGCCAGCATGGACGCCCCGGGCAGCATGATCGCCCGTTTGTTTGATCGAGCCAGTGGCGAGACCATGATCGCCATCGCCGGTATCCCCTGCTCGACGGTGATGAACGCCGCCGACGTCGAACGAATAATCGAAGCCGTGGAGGATGAGCTCGAAGCGTTCATTCCTCCGGTGGCCCTCAGGAGTTATGCCTGACGGCCGGACTTCCATCCAAAAGCCCACGATATTGTGGGCTTTGTGTTTTTTACGGGATCAAGGATGTAGAGGGGACGCGTACACCTTGTAGCCAGCGGTGTGGCGATCCGACTTGCCGGCTGTACCTGATTGATCGTTCCCACGCTCTGCGTGGGAATGCATCCTGTGATGCTCCGCGTCACCATTGCGCACGGCTCATGTCATGCGTCGTCAGTGGAACGCGGAGCGTCCCTGGCGGCATTCCCACGCAGAGCATGGGAACGATCAATCGTCGGAACGCCGCCCGGAGCATGCTCGCTCCTACAGGGGATCGAGGTACACCCGTCGAAGTCAGGTCGGCTTTAAGGCCGCCTCGCTTTTGTTTTTGATCTGGGCGCCCCATTAACCACGATGGCCGAACGCAGGCATTGCGCAGTGGGGAAACCGGCAGGACGCCGGTTTAGCCGCGCTGGGCCAGGGACGACCCATCGCGGCGACCCACGGAGCAATGCCGGAGAGAGGGCATGCCGAGCCACAGCGAGGCACCGAGTGGTGGGGCAAAGCCTTTTGCTTCCTTTTTGCTGGGCCGGCACTCCGGCGTTTGAAAAAGGGAGTCGCTGTAAAAGCGAAACCATAAGTGGCCGTTACCGCAGCAATGGATATGTACGCAGGCAACCAATTTCACACAGGGCTTCCTGTGACGCTCCGCGTCACCATTGCGCACGGCTCATGTCATGCGTCGTCAGTGGAACGCGGAGCGTCCCTGGCGGCATTCCCACGCAGAGCATGGGAACGATCAGAACGCGGACAGATCTGCAATCACGTCCCTATAAGGCCGTCTCGCTTTGGCGTATTTGATCGTATGTAGAGAGGTAAATGTATACCTTGTAAGAGCCGCACCGCAGGCTCCTACATGGGTCATGCCGGCGTTTTGGCCCGCCGATGATCGGCGAAAAACGCCTTGCCCTTGCCGATCCGGTCCGACGCCTTGGGCATGTTCACCGCCTGGGTCTCCTGCGCATCGACATACCAATAGCAATGACTTACCGCCCGGGTAATGCCCACGTATGCAAGGCGCAGAATCTCGTCTTTCTGGGCATTGTCATAAGGCTCAGTGTCGCCAGCCTTGCCCAGGCCCGCCATACGGTACACCTGGTTTTTGTAGGGCGAACGGGTCAGGTGCTGGCAATCGCCGAGCAGGAATACCGCGTCAGCCTGTAGGCCCTTGGCGCTGTGATAGGTCAGTTGCTTGAGGCGTCGTGCTTCAAACGGCAAGCTAGAATCAACATTAAGTACAGGCTTAATATGTTGTTCTATCAATGACTTATCGCTACTTTTTCGATAAAGCATCAAGATTGAATCGCCTTTCCGATAGTGCTCCATCAAGCGCTCGGCCATCCCCTGATCGTCTCGGTCCAGCACATTGACCGGCAGCAAGGCCTTTGGCTCGCCACTGGCCTTGGCCTTCTTACCCGCGATCGCAGGCGCGGCCCGCACGATGTACTCGGCGGCGTCAATGATGTGCTGGTGGCTGCGATAATTGTCGCTGAGCATCACCTTGGTGGTGCTTGGCGACGAGAACGTCTTGTTGAACTCCATGAAATAGGTCGGCGAACTGCCACGCCAGCCGTAAATCGACTGCCAGTCATCGCCTACGCACAGCAATGAAGAATGCTGGGCGCCGCGCCCGACGTGCATCGCCGGCCCGCGACTGCGGATTTCGGCCAGGCTGGCACGGATCCACGAGACAATTTGCGGTGAAACGTCCTGGAACTCGTCGATCATCAAGTGCGACAGCGGCCGCAAGAGCTCGTCACTGAGCAGCTTGAGGTTTTCCGGGGAGTGTTCGCTAAACAGCGCGAACATGCGGTTGTAGGTCATGACCGGCGGTTTCTGGTCGAGCAAATGGTCTTCCAGGGCGCGCCAGTACAGACTCAAGGCCTCGAAGAAAAAGCGGTCCGGGTCATCCTTGGCAAAGCTCATCTGGCCCACAGCCGTCGGCACATCCAGGCCGAGGTTTTCAATGAACCCGGCGGCAGCGACAAAACAGTCCAGCAATGGCGCGGACGCCAGCTCTCCCTTGACCTTGTAATCGAAGCCAGGCCCGGCGCTGGCATCCCCCCCAAGGGACGCCAGCACACGCTTTGATGACTCGTAATTATCAAACCATATCAATGGCTTACGACAGAAAGCTTGAAACAACGTGCGCTTTACCGCGGTTTCCGCACGCAACGTAAGCTTGGCATTTGGCCGGGTCAGTTGCGGATTTTCACCAGGGTCGAATCCCAGCACCACCCAAGCGTCCAGCGAGGCAATGTAACCGTGGCAGTGAAAGGTGCTGCCATTGATATCGAAAGCCTGGCGCTTGGGCTCTATGCCTTTGATCGGCCAGGCGCCAGCGCGAAACCACAAGTCTTCCACCAGGTCGCAGAGCTCTTCATCGCGTTTGGCCGCCAGTTCGGTGACGGCCATGCGCTTCTGTACATCGGGGTGGTCGCGCTCCAGCTCCTTGAGTTGCAAAGCGTGACGGGACAATGGCTTGATCAGCTCGCGAAAACGCTCATCGCGACTGTGCAACGCGTGATAACAGGCATTGAGTTGCTGACGCTGGGCGTCATTGATGCGTAGATCGAAGGGGTTGCTGTCCACTTCGTCATCCGCGCCTTGCGCTCGGTGACTGAGGTTTTCGAAGGCTTGCAGCCGCTCGAAGCCCGGCAGGCTGCGAACCATCGGCAATATGCGCGAATGGAAGGTGCGCACCAGGTCACGCGCCTCGCGCACACCCAGTGCATGCCCCCAGAGCGCAAACAGCTCAATCAGTTTATTGATGAAGTCCTTGCGCGACTCACGAGTGAACGTCACCACGGTCATCGAGCTCAGTTCGAACCCCAGGTAGTGACTGAGCAGCAGGATACGCAGAACCAGCGTCGTCGACTTGCCCGCTCCCGCACCGGCAATCACCGACGTCGATGGCGTATCACTGAAGATCATTTTCCACTGCGCAGCGCTGGGCTGGGCGTGTGCCGGCAGCAACCGGGCGACGTCGGCTTTCATGCGTTTCTTCAGTTCGGCGGTCAATGGCAGGCGCCAATCGTCGAAAAGATGGTCATCGATATTGGGTGGCCGGTGCTCGGTGCAGCGTGAGTCGCGAATCTGCAAGACTTGCCGGCCCTCTTCCAGGCCCTCGAGCTTGCCTTCTTTGTATCCGTAGTCCACCCCGGCGCTATGACCGCTACGAAAACCGTCTGCCTGACCGTGCAACCAAGACGCGCGGTGTTGTGCGCGCAGGCGCGTCAGGCCATGACCAAAAAAGCGCGCGGCCAGGCGCTTGAGCAATGGCATCTCGGCCAGCGGGCGAAGTTCAGGCGGAAGATCGGGGGTGTGTTGCGGCACGCGGACGGACTCCAGGGTGTGAGGCTGTTGAGGGCTATGGTGTCTGTATTTGCTTTTTAGTTCTAGTGAAATGCTTATGACTCATCGACTTATGGGCGATATTGAAGGCTGGATGAGACGCTTTCGAGCGCACTTCCTATCTAATTTATCGATTATTATGCGGCATTTTTTACGCTTTTTATCGATTGTTGCCTGATGGATGATGCCGGTCATCAACAACCGGTCTCGATTCGTGGCCAGGCCTTGCGCCCCATGACGAACCTTTCAGGAGACGATCATGCTTGAACTCAGACCTTTCAACTCGCTTGGCGGCGCTCACCATGGCTGGTTGGATGCTCATCACCACTTTTCGTTCGCCGAATACCATGACCCCAAGCGCATGAACTGGGGCAACTTGCGGGTATGGAACGATGACGTGATTGCCCCGGGCACCGGCTTCCCGCAGCACCCGCACCGGGACATGGAAATCATCACCTATGTCCGTGAAGGCGCAATTACTCACCAGGACAACCTGGGCAACAAGGGTCGCACTGAAGCGGGTGACGTTCAGGTGATGAGCGCCGGCACCGGCATTGCCCACAGCGAATACAACCTGGAAGCTACGCCGACCAAGATCTTTCAGATCTGGATCATTCCCAATGAATCCGGCCTGGCACCTTCCTGGGGCGCAAAGCCATTTCCCAAGGGCCAGCGCGAAGGTTTCATTACCCTGGCCAGCGGTAAGCCCGGGGACGATCAAAGCCTGCGAATCCGCGCCGATGCGCGCCTGGTGGCGGCAAACCTGAAGGCCGGCGAAACCGCTGAGTATCGCCTGGAGAACGGTCGTCGCGCGTACCTGGTGCCGGCCACGGGTGTCATTGAAGTCAATGGCTTGCGTGCACAAGCTCGAGACGGTGTTGCGGTTGCCCAAGAGCAGGTGTTGCGGGTGACGGCTATCGAGGACAGTGAGATCGTGTTGGTGGATCTGGCTTGATTCAGTAAATCGAACAAAAAAAGGGCGACCGTGGGAGGTCGCCCTTTTTTATTTGGCTGGAGTACAACGGTGTTCATGCTGCCTTCTTTGCGGGCAAGTCGGATCGCCGCCCGCTCGCTCCTACAGACACGTGACGCTCGCGAAGACGGCCATCAATCATTTCGCAGAAATAGCGCCATCTACAAGGGTCTGTGCCTCAGCGACCAACTGCTTGAGGTGGTCGTCGCTGACGAAGCTTTCCGCGTAGATCTTGTAGATATCCTCGGTCCCCGACGGACGCGCCGCGAACCAGCCATTTTCGGTCATGACCTTAAGGCCGCCAATGGCCTGGTCGTTACCCGGTGCATGGCTGAGAATGCTCTGGATCGGCTCACCCGCCAGTGTTGTCGAGGTGACCTGATCCGGTGACAGCTTGCTCAACAGGGCCTTTTGTTCCGGGTTGGCCTTGGCATCCACCCGTACCGAGAACGGCTCGCCCAGTTCATCGGTCAGCGCGCGGTAGGCCTGACTTGGGTCGCGACCGGTACGTGCAGTCATTTCAGCCGCCAGCAAGGCCGGGATCAGACCGTCCTTGTCCGTGCACCAGACGCTGCCGTCCTTGCGCAGGAACGAAGCCCCCGCGCTTTCTTCGCCACCAAAGCCCAGGGAGCCGTCGAACAGGCCATCGGCAAACCACTTGAAGCCCACAGGCACTTCGTACAGGCGGCGTCCCAGGCGCTTGGCCACGCGGTCGATCAAGCCGCTGCTGACCACGGTTTTACCCACCGCGGCGTCGGCTCGCCAGTGCGGGCGATTCTGGAACAGATAATCGATCGACACGGCCAGGTAGTTGTTCGGCGCCAGCAAGCCGCCAGAGGGAGTCACGATGCCATGGCGGTCGTGATCCGGGTCGCAGGCGAAGGCCACGTCGAAGCGCTCTTTCAGGCCGATCAGCCCCTGCATCGCGTGGCTGGACGATGGGTCCATGCGAATCTGGCCATCCCAGTCGACGGTCATGAAACGGAAAGTCGAGTCGACCTGCCGGTTCACCACGTCCAGGTCCAGGCGATAATGCTCGGCAATCGCCGACCAGTAGCGCACGCCCGCACCACCCAGGGGGTCAACACCCAAGCGTAGCTTGGCATCACGAATGGAGTCGAAATCGATCACGTTGATCAGGTCGGCGACATAGGTGTTGAGGTAGTCGTGGCGATGGGTGGTGCTGGCCTTCAGCGCCTGCTCGTAGCTGATGCGCTTGACCCCGGCGAGCTTGTTCGCCAACAGTTCGTTGGCCTTGGCTTCGATCCACTTGGTGATGTGGGTATCGGCCGGGCCGCCATTGGTCGGGTTGTATTTGTAGCCCCCGCTTTGCGGCGGGTTGTGGGACGGGGTGATGACGATGCCATCCGCCAGTCCAGAGGTACGGCCGCGGTTGTAGCACAGGATCGCATGGGAAACCGCTGGGGTCGGCGTGTATTCGTCACCCTCGGCGATCATCACCGTCACGCCATTGGCCGCCAGCACTTCCAGGGCGCTGGCACCCGCCGGCGTGGACAATGCGTGGGTGTCGATGCCGACGAACAAAGGGCCATTGATGCCCTGGGCCTCGCGATACAGGCAAATGGCCTGGCTGATTGCCAGGACGTGCCACTCGTTGAAACTCAAGTCGAACGAACTGCCTCGGTGCCCGGACGTACCGAAGGCCACCCGCTGGGTCGAAATGGCGGCGTCGGGTTGGCCGGTGTAATAGGCCGTGACCAGTCGCGGGATGTCTACCAACAATTCTGCCGGTGCCGGTTTGCCCGCAAAAGGACTGAGTGTCATGCAATACCTCTGGAATAGAGTTCAGGAGTAGAAGCGGAGTTTACTGGCAGTTTGACCATAGCGCGATGCAGTTTATCCAGCGCTCGATGGAATCGTTCCATTGGCATCATTTTGCACAGGGTCAATCAACGGCTTCAAGGCGCAAGGCGTCCCCCAGCAAGCCCAGCGCGGCGGCCAGTTCCTGGTCGCTGCCAACGCCATGGCTCAAGCGCAAGTGTTGCCCATGCAAGCCTTGCAGGCTGAACAACTCGCCGGGCGCAACGACCACCTGCTGCCTGAGCAATCGCTGAAACACCCGGCTCATATCGACCTGGCGCAACGAGCGCAGCCAGATCGTCGCCCCGCCCTGGGGCTCGACGAACTGCAACGCGTCACCCAGGCGCTCCTGGAGCATCCGGGCCATTTGCTCCTTGCCGTCCTTGAGGCGTCGGCGCAGTACCTGCAGGTGTTGATCGATGCGTCCGTTGCTGTACAAGCGGGCGATGGCTTTCTGGCGAATCGGCGACAAGCGAAAGGCGCGCAACAGGAATTGCCGTTGCAGCTCGCTGCTCATATCGCGCGAGAGCAGGTAGCCATAAGGGGCTTCCGGGCCGATGATCTTTTCGAACGTGGAAAACACCATCAAGCGCTCCGGGGCCAACAGATCGCGAAACCGCCGCTGATCGGGCTCAAACCCGAGTTCGCCATAACAATCGTTTTCCAGTACCCAACTGCCATACCGCTCCAGCAAGTTCGCGATCACCTGCCGGTTCTCATCGGGTGCCCTGCTGCCTCGGGGCATGTTCAGCCCGGACGACACCATCACCAGGCGTACCGGCTCGGCTTCCAGCAGGTCCCGAAGGCACTTGTCGTCCAGGCTACCGTCGCCCAGCAACGGCCATTCGATCACCTTCACACCGGCCGCCTGGAACAAGCGCAGTATCGCCCAGTCACAGGGCGACTCGACGACCACCGCGGCATCCTTGAGATCCAACACGACGATGAGGATTTCCAGCACGCCGCGCAGGTCAGCGCCAATGTAGACATCATCGGCATGCCAGCAGCGCACCGCAGAGGTGGTATAGCGCGCCGCCAATGCGGTACGCAGCTCCAGCTCGCCACAGGGCTGCGCAGACGGCTGTGGCTGGCGCGGGTATTGGCGCAGCAGTTCCCTTTCCAGCAGCAACAAGGGGCTGTCGAGCGGTTGCAGCAAGGCCGGCTCATCCGCGCTCAGGACCAGCATGGCGGGCAGGCGGGCGTTGACATACACACTCTCGAGCAAGTCGCTGCCATCGTAGAGCGTGCTGGTAGGGGCAACCGGCAACGCGTAGTAACCGGACTTGGCCACCGAATACACCCGCCCCTCCTTTTCCAGTAGCGCATAGGCATACTGGATGGTCGAGATCGAAACGCTCAGGCGCCCGGCCAGTTCACGCAAGGATGGTAGTCGTACCCGGCTGTCGCTGACGAGCTCGCTGATCAGGCAGGTCAAGTATCGGTAGACCGACTGATAGGCGAAATCGGTTTCACGTTGTCCTTTCATGGCAGGGGATCGCTTGCGTGGGGGTAGCGGTCACGCTCACTCGAAGAGGCCGGCAACATGCGCATGTTCAACGCCCTGCCGACCGTTCACCGGTCATCGACGCCTCGTCGCTTGCCTGCTCGGGTTCCGAGACAGGGCTGTGGGGCGGGCTCATCGACGTGGCCTCCTGCACCAACGGTTCCATGCGATACAACTTGCCGACCAGGCTGACAGGCAGGCCGCTGACATCGACTATCCACTGCAGGATCTGCTCCGCCACTGGATGCCCCTGCATGGCCCGATGCAACTCGGGCAAGGCCACGAGCATGCCCGGGTGACATTGGCGCAGGAAGCGCTCCAGTGACGCACCTTGCCCGATAAAAGGCGCAAACAGCAGGCACACCCATTGTGCCTCGTTCAGGCCAAGGCTCTGATAAGCCTCGTCGGCGATCAGTGCGCGCTGGCCGGCCAGCTTGTAGGGGTTGCCATATGCGCCGTCTGCCCGTTCACATAAGCGTTCCGATAGCTGGTTACGCCGCATCATCACCAAGGCGCGCTGCAGGTAGTGTGTAACACCTGCCAAGTACGTGCTGCCCTGGACGAAGCAGGATTGCAAACCCCGCAAGTGCGCCGAGACCGCCACACTGACATATTGATTTTCACCAAGATGAGCTGCCAGCTCATCGGGCTGATACCCGAGAAACTCGGTCAGTATCGGCCAACGCTCTTCAAGCTGGCTGACCAGCACGTCGTGGATATCGATGTAGGTCGTGCGGCGACAGGCCTCAAACTGTTCTGCCGGACGCCAGGCCTCCTGGCCGTAGCCTTCATAAAAGGCCTGATAACAGTCGCTGCCGAACTCATCAAGCAACATGAACAACCCGCCGTAATCCGCCGCCTCATGACGGTTCGACGATGCCAGACCAGCCTTGGCGGCCGCGCGCTTGAGCCCTTCGATGAACCGCTTCTGCTGGCGCGGTGAGTCGCCACTGACCAAGGCATCGACGCCATTGTTCCAGCGGGCGATCTGACCATGGAACTCGCCAGTGGCCAGGAAACTGTCGTCCCACAGCTCAAGCGGTCCGTCCACGACGCCACGATGGCCGATCAGTAGCAGGTTCATGCGGTTGGATTCACGTGCGGCGCGCGAGACCGGCGCGCGGTGATCGAACGCCAGCACTTCCCTGTTATCAACCATCAGCACATCGACCCGGGGATCGTCGTAGATGAACAAGGCGTTGTAGCTTCGATGGATGTTATCCAGTGCCAGCTGGCTCATGCCATTGAGCCGCAGGGTCGCCAAGCGCAGCTTGAATGTCGTGGGCGCGCGGGTGGCGATTGTCAACTGTGCGGCTCGCAGCAGTGCCAGGGTGTAGCAACTGTCCCGCGATCCGCACTGGACCACCAATACCTTGTAATTACCTATTCGATCCATTCCTCCGGCAGCCACAGCCAGGCGCTGGATCAACAACTGCAAAGCCGTGCGCTCGGCTCGTGAAAAAAAACTCAACAAGCGTTGCAGCACTTGTTGATAGACATTATTCATCGCCTGATCATGTATATGGCTCATTTCTATTTACCTGATATTCAAAAGTTCGACACAACGCAAACAACTTCACGCATAGCGCAAGGAATGCCCGAAGAGAGATTAATTACTGAACTTTATTACCAAATGCTAACAATAAAGTTTTTTGTCATCATTTGAAATAATAGATCACTGCAAGCCTGATAGGCCCGCAAGGACTGGCGCACAGTAGCTTGGCAGGGGTTTGTTGCGATTGCCTTCGGGATCCTAGGAAATTTCCGACAGCGTCCCACAGACATTTAATACAAAAAATGAGGAAAGTAGCTTCTCGTAATAATGTGCCGACCACGCAGAAAATCACTAGTTGTCGAACATGCGTCAACGACGCGCACTGAAAAGTGTCGGCAAGATACCTGGCCATGACTCATTCCTTGAGATGAAAGTAATCATGCAATTATCAGTACTTGGATGTTGATTAGAAGCTACAGATCGAGAGCAAAAACCGGTTCAGTTGCTGAACCGATCCACCTACAGGCCGGTGGAACGTCTCATGTGGGGAGGCAAAGCGCTAAAAACGCAAGAGTCCGTGCAGGCACGGACTCTTTTGCAGGGGTCAAGCAGGTTCGACTTGCAGCGCAACCCTTTCGCGGCATGGACATTCGTCCATGTAGCGGTGCGCTTCGACAAACTCGGCGAATGGGAAAACCCGGGTCTTGAGCGGCAGCAACACGCGATCGGCGGTCAGCTGGTTGATGTCACGCAAGGCACGTTGCAGCGCGACCTGGTCCTGGATGATGCCCAGTTCCGGCTTGCCGGTGAAATTGCCGATGCAGTGCACGAAGAACTGAATGTTCTTCTGGAACGCCGCACACGCCGGGAATGGTGTCTGGTTACCGCCCTGCAGGCCGTACAGCACCAGGCTGCCGCGGGGCGCCAGGACATCACCGAGCAACGACATCTGTGGGCCACCCAAACCATCGAACACCACATCCACACCGCGGTTGTCGGTGATCTTGTTGATGCGCATCAACAGGTCTTCTTCCTCGGTGACGATGACTTTCTCGGCACCCAACGACAGCAGGTATTCACGTTCCTCCGCGGTTTTGGTCGCGGCGATCACTCGTACGCCCAAGGCTTTGCCCAGTTGCACGAACGAAGGGCCGGCGCAGTGGCTGGCGTCGGTGACCAGGGCGAATTGCCCCGGTTTGACCCGCGCCAGGTCGACATAACCAAAATAGGCAATCAACAGCGGCGTGTAATGCACGCTGGCTTCAATCGGGCTGAGCACGTCCGGGTAACGCGTTACCGACGAACGCGGCAGAACGATCAGTTCGCCGTAGACCGGATAATCGTTGGGGCTTTGGGCCGGGAAACTGGCAACCTTGTCACCGACCTCCAGGTCATCGACACCCTCACCGACGGCTGTGACGACACCGGCCATTTCCTGGCCGATACCGGCAGGCAGACGGGCGTGGGATGACGCCAGGTTTTGGCGCCAGAGGGTGTCATACCAGCTGATGCCAATGGCTTCGACGCGCACCTGCACTTCGCCCGGAGCAGGCAGAGCCGCCGCATGCTCTTCGCATTTGAGCACCTCGGCTGGACCAAACTTGTGAAAACGGATCGTGCGGGACATCGCAAACCTCGCCAATTGAACCTCTAATGCCTTGAACTCTAGCTGGGCTTTTAACCCAACACTATCAGTGGCTATTAATAGTCGACATGCCTGTCATTGATTCCGCAGCTGCAGCAACCTCGTCAAATGTCGTAGGAAACCAGAGCAGCCGATGTGGGAAAAATGAATTACTCGGTGCAGAGTACCAGCCTTTCCCCGTAATATTCCTGCTGGCCATTGTTCCCATATGGCCGCTCACGTCAAGTTTGCTGACTCTGCCAGGACTCAAGATGAATCGTAATGACCTGCGTCGTGTCGACCTGAACCTGTTGATCGTGTTCGAAACCCTGATGCACGAACGCAGTGTGACCCGCGCCGCGGAGAAGCTGTTCCTCGGCCAGCCCGCCATCAGTGCGGCGCTCTCGCGCTTGCGCGGGCTGTTCGACGACCCGTTGTTCGTGCGCACCGGCCGCAGCATGGAGCCGTCCGCACGCGCGGTCGAGATCTTCGCCCTACTCTCCCCGGCTCTGGATTCGATTTCCACCGCCGTCAGCCGTGCCGCCGAATTCGACCCCGCCACCAGCACCGCAGTATTTCGCATCGGGCTGTCGGACGACGTCGAATTCGCCCTGCTGCCCATGCTGCTCAAGCGCCTGCGCGCCGAATCGCCGGGGATCGTGCTGGTGGTGCGACGGGTCAACTACATATTGATGCCCAATTTGCTGGCCTCCGGAGAAATCTCCATTGGCGTCAGCTACACCACTGACCTGCCAGCCAATGCCAAGCGCAAAGTATTGCGCCGCAGTTCGCCAAAACTGTTGCGCGCCGACACCGTGCCCGGGCCCTTGAGCCTGGACGACTTCTGCGCGCGACCCCATGCACTGGTGTCGTTCGCCGGTGACCTGAGCGGCTTTATCGATGAAGAACTGGAAAAGCTCGGGCGCAAACGTCATGTGGTGCTGGCAGTGCCGCAATTCAACGGGCTGGGCACGCTGTTGAGCGGCACCGACATTGTGGCCACCGTGCCTGACTATACGGCCGATGCACTGACGGCAGCCGGCGGTGTGCGGGCTGAAGATCCACCGCTGCCAGTGCGCAGCTTTGAATTGCACATGGCTTGGCGCGGTTCCCAGGACAATGATCCGGGGGAGCGTTGGTTGAGATCGCGGATTCAGATGTTTTTTGGAGATCCGGATAGTCTGGCCTGATCCGATTGATTTATCGAGGCTGATAGACTCTTCGCGAGCAGGCTCGCTCCCACGGCATTGCTTAAATCTAATGTGGGAGCGAGCCTGCTCGCGAATGGCCGCGACTCGATCCAAAGCAGACCATTGCCAATCTGGAAACACACAATTGCCATCAACCGGGTTGATCACCGCCTGACGCAAGGCGCAGGCTAGAGAGCTGCCCGGCTCTCTCCTATCATTCCGAATGATAGTTACCTTCGCCCCATTCGATTCGTGCGATACAACCCTGCCGAGCATCATTCGCCAATCTTAAATACATTGGCGGATGCATCCATGGAACAGTCACTCAAACATTTGCGCTTGCCGTTGGCCGTGTTGGCCGTAGTGGTGATGAGCGCTTGCGGCAAGACGCCAGAGACTGCCGCTACCCCTTCCGCGGCCAAGGTCAGCGTGGCCAAGGTGCTTGAGCAACCGGTCAACGAATGGGACGAATTCACCGGCCGCCTTGAAGCGCCGGAAACCGTAGAGATTCGTCCACGGGTATCGGGCCAGATCGATGAAGTGACGTTCACTGAAGGCGCCCTGGTCAAGAAAGGCGACCTGCTGTTCCAGATCGATCCGCGTCCGTTCCAGGCCGAGGTCCGTCGCCTCGAGGCCTTGGTGGCCCAGGCCCGCGCCAACGCCACCCGCAGCGAAAACGAAGCCCAGCGTGGCGAACGCCTGCGCACCAGCAATGCGATTTCCGCCGAGCTGGCCGATTCGCGCACCAGTGCTGCCCAAGAGGCTCGTGCCGCGGTCGGCGCCCTGCAAGCGCAGCTTGATCTGGCCAAATTGAACCTGAGTTTCACCCGCGTCACCGCCCCTATCAGCGGTCGCGTCAGCCGTGCGCAAATCACCGCCGGCAACCTGGTGACGGCGGACACCACCCCGCTGACCAGCGTGGTTTCCACCGACAAGGTCTACGCCTACTTCGATGCCGACGAGCGCGTGTTCCTCAAGTACACGCAGCTCGCCCGCCAGGGCAAACGCGGCGCCACCACCCCGGTGTACATGGGCCTGTCCAATGAAGACGGCAATCCGCACCTGGGCCAGATGAACTTCGTCGACAACCAGGTCAACCCGAAAACCGGCACCATCCGTGGTCGGGCCGTATTCGACAACAGCGACGGCAGTTACACCCCTGGCCTTTACGCTCGCCTGAAACTGGTGGGCAGCGGCACCTACAACGCCATGTTGATCAACGATGAGGCGGTGGGCACGGACCTGGGCAAGAAGTTTGTGCTGGTGATGGATGCTGACAACAACACGGCTTATCGCGCCGTGGAGCTGGGGCCCAAAATCGAAGGCTTGCGCATCGTGCGTAACGGCCTGAACACGGGCGACACCATCATCGTCAAGGGCTTGCAGCGGGTACGCCCGGGTTCGCCGGTCACCCCTGAAGTGATCCCGATGGCCAGCGAGCAAACCCTCGCTGCCCTGGCCCAACAACGACAAGCGCTGGAAGCCAGCAACCTGCCCCAAGTCGCCCCTGCCAGGGTTGCGCCGGGTGCGGTTGTGAAAGTGGCTGCTGCGACCCCACGCGGTTAAGGGATAACGACTCCGATGAATTTTTCCCAATTTTTCATTTCACGGCCGATCTTCGCCGCGGTGCTGTCGCTGCTAATCCTGATCGCCGGTGCCATCTCGCTGTTCCAGCTGCCGATCAGCGAATACCCGGAAGTGGTGCCACCGACCGTTGTGGTCCGTGCCAACTTCCCGGGTGCAAACCCCAAAGTCATCGGTGAAACCGTGGCCGCTCCCCTGGAGCAAGCGATCACCGGCGTCGAGAACATGCTGTACATGTCCTCGCAGTCGACTGCCGACGGCAAGATCACCCTGACTATCACCTTCGCCCTGGGCACGGACCTGGACAACGCCCAGGTGCAGGTGCAGAACCGCGTGACCCGCACCGAGCCGAAACTTCCCGAGGAAGTGACGCGCATTGGTATCACGGTGGACAAGGCATCGCCCGACCTGACGATGGTCGTGCACTTGACCTCGCCGGACAAACGCTACGACATGCTGTATCTGTCCAACTACGCGATCCTCAATATCAAGGATGAGCTGGCGCGCCTGGGCGGTGTCGGTGATGTGCAGCTGTTCGGCATGGGCGACTATTCGCTGCGCGTGTGGCTCGATCCGAACAAGACCGCTTCGCGCAACCTGACCGCCACCGACGTGGTAACCGCCATCCGTGAACAGAACCGCCAGGTGGCTGCCGGTGCCTTGGGTGCGCCACCTGCGCCGAATGCGCAAAGCTTCCAGTTGTCGGTCAACACTCAGGGCCGCTTGGTCAATGAGGAAGAGTTCGAGAACATCATCATTCGCTCCGGCGACGATGGTGAAATCACTCGCCTCAAAGACATCGCTCGCGTTGAACTGGGCTCCAGCCAATACGCCCTGCGTTCGCTGCTGAACAACCAGCCGGCGGTGGCGATCCCGATCTTCCAGCGCCCTGGCTCCAATGCTATTGAGATCTCCAACGAAGTTCGGGCGAAAATGGCCGAGCTGAAGAAGAACTTCCCGGAAGGCATGGATTTCAGCATCGTCTATGACCCGACGATTTTCGTGCGCGGCTCCATCGAGGCGGTGGTCCACACCCTGTTCGAAGCGCTGATCCTCGTGGTGCTGGTGGTGATCCTGTTCCTGCAGACCTGGCGCGCCTCGATCATTCCGCTGGTGGCGGTGCCGGTCTCGCTGATCGGTACCTTTGCCGTGATGCATCTATTCGGCTTCTCGTTGAACGCGTTGTCGCTGTTTGGCCTGGTGTTGGCGATTGGTATCGTGGTGGACGATGCGATCGTGGTGGTGGAAAACGTCGAGCGTAATATCGAGCTCGGGCTGACCCCGGTCGAAGCCACCAAGCGCGCCATGCGTGAAGTGACCGGCCCCATCATTGCCACGGCGCTGGTGCTGTGTGCGGTGTTTGTTCCGGCAGCGTTCATCTCCGGCTTGACCGGCCAGTTCTACAAGCAGTTCGCCCTGACCATCGCAATTTCGACGGTGATCTCGGCCTTCAACTCCCTGACCCTGTCGCCCGCCCTGGCCGCTGTGTTGCTCAAGGGTCATGACGCGCCGAAAGACCGTTTCTCCAAGGTCCTGGACAAGCTGTTCGGCGGCTGGTTGTTCCGTCCGTTCAACCGCTTCTTTGAAAAAGCCAGCCATGGTTATGTCGGCACCGTTGCCCGCGTGATCCGCTCCAGCGGCATCGCCCTGCTGCTGTACGCCGGCCTGATGGTGCTGACGTTCTTCGGTTTCTCCAGCACCCCGACCGGTTTCGTACCCGGCCAGGACAAGCAATACCTGGTGGCGTTCGCTCAATTGCCGGATGCGGCGAGCCTGGACCGCACCGAAGACGTGATCAAGCGCATGTCCGACCTGGCCCTTAAACAGCCTGGCGTGGAAAGTGCGGTGGCCTTCCCTGGCCTGTCGATCAACGGTTTCACCAACAGCCCGAACGCCGGCATCGTGTTCGTGACCCTCAAGCCGTTCGATGAGCGCAAAGACCCGAGCATGTCCGCCGGCGCGATTGCCGGTGCCTTGAACGGGCAGTTCGCCGGGATCCAGGAAGCCTACATGGCGATCTTCCCGCCGCCACCGGTACAAGGCCTGGGCACCATCGGCGGTTTCCGCCTGCAGATCGAAGACCGGGGCAACCTGGGCTACGAAGAGCTGTACAAGGAAACCATGAACATCATCGCCAAGAGCCACAACGTTCCGGAACTGGCCGGGTTGTTCACCAGTTACACGGTGAACGTGCCCCAGGTCGATGCCGCCATCGACCGGGAGAAAGCCAAGACCCACGGCGTGGCCGTCAGCGACATCTTCGACACCCTGCAGATCTACCTGGGTTCGCTGTATGCCAACGACTTCAACCGTTTCGGTCGAACCTATCAGGTCAACGTTCAGGCCGAACAACAGTTCCGCCTCGAATCCGACCAGATCGGCCAACTCAAGGTGCGCAACAACAGGGGCGAGATGATCCCGCTGGCGACCTTCATCAAGGTCAGTGACACCTCGGGCCCCGATCGTGTGATGCACTACAACGGCTTCATCACCGCTGAAATCAACGGTGCCGCAGCCCCCGGCTACAGCTCCGGCCAGGCGGAAAAAGCCATCGAGAAACTGCTCAAGGAAGAACTGCCCAACGGCATGACCTACGAATGGACCGACCTGACTTACCAGCAGATCCTGTCCGGCAACACCGCGCTGTTCGTGTTCCCGCTCTGCGTACTGCTGGCATTCCTGGTGCTGGCGGCCCAATACGAAAGCTGGAGCCTGCCACTGGCGGTGATCCTGATCGTCCCGATGACCCTGCTGTCGGCCATTACCGGCGTGATTGCTTCGGGAGGCGACAACAACATCTTCACCCAGATCGGCTTGATCGTACTGGTGGGACTGGCCTGTAAGAACGCGATCCTGATCGTCGAGTTTGCCAAGGATAAACAGCTCGAAGGCATGAATCCGCTGGCGGCGGTACTGGAAGCCTGCCGTCTGCGTCTGCGGCCAATCCTGATGACCTCCTTTGCGTTCATCATGGGTGTGGTACCCCTGGTGTTCTCCAGCGGCGCCGGTGCCGAGATGCGTCACGCCATGGGTGTGGCGGTGTTCTCCGGGATGCTCGGGGTGACCTTCTTCGGCCTGCTGCTGACACCGGTGTTCTACGTATTGATTCGCAACTTTGTCGAGCGTGGTCAAGCGCGCAAAGCCGCCCGTGCCCTGAAGCTGGAGTCGCATTGATGAGTTTGAAAGCTTTCCTGCCGAGCCTGCTGGTACTGGCGCTGAGCGCCTGTGCCGTCGGCCCGGACTATAAAACCCAAGCCCTTGAACCGGCCAACATCACCGCGGCCACGCCGGGCGCAGCCGGCCAGAAGGACTTCGACCGTTCGCGTTTCGAAGGCATCTGGTGGCAGCAGTTCGAAGACCCGACCCTCAACCAGTTGGTGACCGAGTCCCTCAAGGGCAACCGTGATCTGCGCGTCGCCTTCGCTCGCTGGAAGGCGGCCCGGGCGATCCGCGATGACGTCAGCAATGACGCCATGCCGACGATCACCAGCCGGGTCAGCAGTGACTTGGGCAAAGGGCAGATTCCTGGCGAGACCACCGACCGTGTCAACAGCGAACGCTATGACCTGGGGCTGGACATGGCCTGGGAGATCGACCTCTTTGGCCGCATCCAGCGCAACCTGGAATCGGCGGATGCCGAGCAACAGGCACTCGAGGCTGATCTGTACCAGTTGCAAGTGACCATGATTGCCGAACTGGTGGACGCCTATGGCCAGCTTCGCGGTGCACAACTGCGGGAAAAAATTGCCCTGGCTAACCTGAACAACCAGCAGGAGTCGCGCAAGATCACCATCAGCCTTCGGGATGCCGGCGTCGGCGACCAGCTTGATGTGGAACGTGCCGATGCGCGCCTGGCTTCGGTCGAAGCCAGCGTGCCGCAATTGCAGGCCGAGCAGGTGCGACAGAAAAACCGTATCGCCACCCTGCTGGGCCAGCGCCCGGACAAGTTGACCGTGGACCTGGGCCCGAAAGACTTGCCGGCGATTGCCAAGGCCTTGCCGATCGGTGATCCCGCCGAGTTGTTGCAACGCCGTCCGGACATCCTCAGCGCCGAGCGCAAACTGGCGTCGGCCACGGCGCGCATTGGCGTGGCGAAAGCCGACTTGTTTCCACGGGTGAGCCTCAGCGGCTTCCTCGGCTGGACCGCCGGACGTGGCTCGCAGATCGGTTCCTCGGCGGCCAACGCCTGGGCACTGGGCCCGAGCATCACCTGGGCGGCGTTTGACCTGGGCAGTGTAAAGGCCCGCATACGCGGCGCCGACGCCGATGCCGAAGGCGCCCTGGCGACTTACGAGCAGCAAGTGTTGCTGGCCCTGGAAGAGTCGGAAAACGCCTTTAGCGACTACGGCAAACGCCAGCAGCGACTGATTTCGCTGATTCGCCAGAGCGAATCGAGCCGTTCAGCCGCCGACCTCGCCGAAATCCGCTACCGCGAGGGCACCGCCGACTTCCTCGTGCTGCTCGATGCCCAGCGTGAACGCCTGGCGGCCGAAGACACCCAGGCCCAGGCCGAAGTCGACCTGTACCGCGGCATCGTGGCGATCTACAAGGCCCTCGGTGGCGGCTGGCAACCAGAGACGGTTGTAGGAGCGAGCATGCTCGCGAAAAACCCGAGGGCGCCGTTGGGCACCTGATTTAACGCATTGTCGTCGGAACGCCGCCCCGAGCAATACAGAGCTCCTTTGGTTGGCCGCAACCAACCAATTTTTTGCCCCGCGCCCCATTCGGTCGCGGGGCTTTTTTTACCCATCCAGCAGACAACACCCCACTGTAGGAGCTGCCGAAGGCTGCGATCTTTTGATCTTGCTTTTCAAAATCAAAAGATCGCAGCCTTCGGCAGCTCCTACAGGGGTCAGCGGTGATCTTGGGCGTTGTGGTTCTCCCGAACCGTCACGGTAGCCGTTGTACCGGCGCGCAATTTGTCTCTACGGGCATAGTCTTCGTCGATTTTGATCCGCACCGGCACCCGCTGCGCCAACTTGACCCAGGTGTAGCTGGGGTTGATGTTCGCCAGCAAGCGGCCGCCCGGCAGGTTTTCCCGGTCGGCAATGGCAAAGGCGATGCTTTGCACAGTGCCACCGAAACGTTCGCCGCTCATCAGCTCGATGTCGACCCGATCACCCTCTCCGATTCGCGGCAGTTTGGTTTCTTCGAAATAGCCGCTGACGTAAAACGAATCGCTGTCCACCAGGGCCACAAGCGGACCGCCAGCGGTAGCGTAGTCGCCCTGGCGGGTCAAAAGGTTGGTGACGTAGCCGCTGATCGGCGATACGACACGGGTGCGTTCCAGGTCGTGTTCGGCCTCGGCCAGTGCGGCGATCGCCAGTTGCACATTGGCCTGGGCAAACCCCAGGTTGGCCTGGTTGCGCAGCAAATCGGCCTGGGCCACCGAGACATCGGTGCTGGATTTTTCCCACTCTTCGCCAGAAATCGCCGAGCGCTCCTTGAGGGTCCGCCGGCGCCGCTCCTCGCTCTGGCGCTGCTTGAGCAGGGCCTGGCTGGCGACGATGGTTGCCTCGGACTGCCCCAGCGAGGCCTTCGCCACTTCCACCGAACGCTTGGCGTGCTCGACCGCCAGGGCGTAGCGTGAAGGATCTATTTCCAGCAGCAACTGGTCCTTCTGCACATGCTGGTTATCCTGCACGCCGAGGCTGACGATGCGTCCCGCGACATCGGCGGACAAGGTCACCACATCGGCACGCACTCGTGCGTCGCGGGTCCAGGGTGCACGGGTGTAGTGCTCCCAGGCAAACCAGCCGAGCACGAAAGCCAGCACCACTACCGCCACCGTGGTGAGATGGGCAAGGATCTTCTTCACGGCATCAGGCTCCCATCACCAGGATCAACGTCGCGCACACGCAGACGTACAACGCGCCTTCGAACAAGGCTTCATGCCAGACGAACTGCAACACCCCGAGACGCCGCAGGATCCAGTCCAGCACCAGGAAAACCGGTACCCCCAGCAGCAACGCCTGGGCGATCGGTGGCAGGTAGACGCCGCCTATTTCCAGATCAATGGGCAAGCTCGGGTACTCCTTGCAAGGTGGCGGGTTCGAAGTGGCGACGGTGGCGTTCCAGGAATGACACCACGATCAACAGCGCCACGCGCATGCGAAACACCGACCAGAGGTGTTCATGAACACTGGAATGCAGCGCGTCCAGGTCATCGCCCAAGGCGTGCAGGCTGTCGAGCACGTGGTCCACTCCAATGTCGGGCCGACCGGCCACCAGCCTCCCGGTTTCGCGCACCGTGGCGAATAATCGACGTTGCAACCCCGGGCTGAGCAATGCGTTGTTCTGCCCCTGTTGCCGCAGTTGGTTCAAGGCGATGCCCAGCGCCATGCAACCCAGGCTGACGTCGAACAGGTCGCGCGATGGCTTGTCCTCGATGGCGGGCAACAGTCCCAGCATCATGGTCAGGCGGTCGACCATGCGACTCTCGAAGGCGAACTGGTTTTCATCGGTGGCCGGGGTTTTCAGCAAGGCGTAGACCTGCTCGCAGTTCTCCTTGAACAAGCGGCGAATCCGCAGCACAGGCCTGAAGGGGAAGATCAGGGCATAGACACTCAACGCCAGTGTCACGGCGCACACATAAGCGCCCGCAAACTCGAACCACTGGATGGCGCTGTTTTGGCCTGTGCCGGTGTTTTGCGGGCCCAACAACAGGCACGTCATCAACCCCAGGCCAATCCCCGTGCCCGTCGTGGCCGGGCTGGACAACCCCACGGCGACCGCATACAGCAAGGGCGCCAGCAGCAGCGCCAGGAGCTCGAAACTGCTGATCATCGGGACCAGCGCGAACTGCAGCACCGCCGACAGCACCAATGCCAGCGCCAGCCCCCGGGCATAGCTCTGGGCAGCCAGCAGTGGCCGGGGAAACGTCGCCATCAGCGAACACAGAATCCCCACCACGACCATCCCACCCCGCGCGCCATCCCATCCCGTTTCGATCCAGATCAACCCGGCTACCATCAGTGCGCAGTAAGCGCGGATGGCATTCATCGTCGCCAGGGTGAAGTCCAGGTGCAGAGGGTTGGCCTGGCCACGAAAAACGCTACTGGCCTTGCGCCCGCTCTGGATCACATCGCTCAACTCCAAAATCATTTCAAGCTGCTGCAGCATGCGCGCCTGCTCCCAGCGTAAGGACCAGGACAGCGAGCGCAAGGTGGCCTTCAAGGGCTCGATCAATTGCTCCGAGCGGTACGCCAGTGCATCGAAACGCTGTTGCAACGCAGCAAACTGGCGCCGCTGCTCACCAGGTATCGCGCGCCCCTGCCGGGCCAGTTCGTCGAGCAAGACCAGTTCTTCGGCGAGCAGTTGCTGTATTTCCTTGGGGAGCTCACCTTCCCAGCGTTCGAGCAACAGTTCGCGCTGGTGGCGCAAGGCGGTGAGTCTTGCCGTCAGCAGCACCAGTTGGTTGCCGAGCAATTGCACCAGGTCGTCGGCGCTGCGCAAGCGCGGCGCATCGTAATAGAGGTGCCGGCGCACACCCTCCAATGCGCTGATCTGCCCCAGCAACTGCATTTGCCGACGGTGGAAGTCTTCCTCGCTTTCCTCGGTACGAATAACGGCGCTGGCATGGGTTGCCAGCAGCTTGATCACCTGGTCGATCCTGTCGAAATACTCCTTGGCCACGGCTTCCGGGCGCGCGGTCAGCAGGCTCACGATGCAGACGCAGGCCACTGCCAGCAACGTCTCGGTCACGCGGGTCACGGCCAGCAGGAAGGTCCCGTCCTGATCGGGAACCGCCAAAAGTCCCACGACCACCGCCGTGTAGCCGCTGAGGACAAACGCCTGGGAACTGGTATAGCGCAACAAGGTGCCACCGGCGGTGCACAACGCCAGCCACAGCGACAAGGTCATGATGAAAGGCAGCGGCGCCTGGGGGAATAGCGCCATGATGACCACGGCCACTGCCGCTCCCAGGGTGGTTCCGATGACCTGACCGAAGCTGCGGGCCAGCACCATGCCGGCCAGGGGCTGGCTGATGATGACCACGGCCATGATCGACCACTTGGGCTGTTCGAGGTCGAATACGAACGCCAGATAGAGAGTCAACAGCCCGGCAGCGATGGTTCTCAAGGCGAACAGCAGCACCCCGCGCCCAGGGTTGAGCATCGCCTTGAAGTATTGCAGCAGCGCTTGCATGGGAATGCCTGTCCAATCCACTTCAGCAAGCGTAGTCATAGCCGCGAGGTCTGGACAGGTTTGAGTATCGCAGTCAGGGTTTGACTCCAGGCGCCGCCTGACCGAAGCTGACAGCTTTGCCAAAGCCTGTCAGCTTCCGGATTCTGCATGACCCAGTCCCGCCGCTATTTGCTCATCAGCCTCTGTGTCCTGTTTGCCATCGGCCTTGCCTGGATGTTCCTGCGCAGCAGCACCCCGGTAGTACCCGAAACGATCAAGCGCGGCTACAGCGAAGCACTGACGGCAGCCCGAAACGGCCAGCCGGGGGCCGCGCGGGTGCTCTACCAGCAACTGGCCCGCCCTGACATATCACCCAAGCGGCGCGTCTGGCTGCTGGCCGAACTGCCCAACTACCCCAGCTCCGTGGCGCTGAAACTGGCGGATGCAGACTTGCAGCATGAGGCGCCCGAGGTGCGTATCGCGGCGATCAAAAGCATCAGCGGGCTGGTGCCCAGCGGCCAGCGCAGCCTACTGCTGGGGCCCTTGCTCGATGACGGCGAACAGAGCGTGCGCCTGGCCGCCGTCAATGCGTTGCTGGGCCTGTCACCCGATGATCTTGGCCTGTATTTCGGCGCTCTGGAGCAGGCTGTCGACGCCTGGCAGGTGGTTCTGAAAGACGCCCCTGAAAGTGCCGACAATCAGTATCAGCTGGCGCGCCTGTACTTGCACAACGCGCAACTGAAAGAGGCACAACAGGCGCTCGAACACACCTTGCGTCTGGACCCGGGCAATCTGCCGGCGCTGGTGATGCAGATTGAGATACTGGACAAACAGGGCCAGAGCGACGCGGCCCGTCAATTGTTGGCCAAACAACTCAAGGCCCAGCCCGACTCGGCGTATCTGCAACATGCGCTGGGGCTCTGGTTGCTGCATCACGGCCAAAGCGAGTTCGCCCTGCTCGGATTGTCCAAGGCCGTGGAGCTTGAGCCGAACAACAAGGACTACCGCTACGACCTGGCCACCACGCTGCATGGCGAGCAGGAACTGGAAGCGGCGCAGAAACAGCTGCAGGAAATCGTCCAGCGCCACCCGAACGATCGCCGCGCACGGGTGTTGCTGATCAACTACTGGAAAGAAAGCGGGCAATTGCAGAACGTGCAGATATTGCTGGCGCAGCTGGAACAGATGAACCCGGATGATCCGGCCCTGCAGCAGGGGCTATAAAACAGATTACCGACGTAGGAGCCTTGCCGGCGAACCAGGCGCTGCGGTGTGTCTGTTGTACCGCGTTATCGTTCTTCGCGGGCAAGCCTCGCTCCTACGGTGCGAGTGCACACCCAACGCCTCTCAAAAAAGTTGAACGCTCCTCGCGGCCCAAGGTCAAGTGAACAGGCAGCTCGCCATCATCGGTCTGCTGCCTCGTTTCCCCTAGTCATGAGAGGGCATTTTTTGTCTACATCCAACGAGTTGATCAGCGTTAAAGCCGCCACAGGGATTACTGGTCTCGATGACATCCTCAATGGCGGACTGTCCCGCGGCCACGTGTTCTTGCTTGAGGGCGAACCCGGAACCGGCAAGACCACGGTCGCCTTGCACTTCTTGTTGGCCGGCGCCCAAGCCGGCGAACGCTCGTTGTACATCACCCTGTCCGAAACAGAACGCGAATTGCGCCAGGGTGCGCGCTCCCATGGCTGGGAGCTGGATGATAACGTCCATATCTTCGAACTGACGCCCCCCGAAAGCCTGCTGACCGCCGAGCACCAGCAATCGCTGTTGTACTCCTCGGACCTTGAATTGGGTGAGGCCACCAAACAGATTTTTGAAGTCGTCGAACGCGTCAAGCCGACCCGCGTCGTGCTCGACAGCCTCTCCGAGATTCGCCTGCTGGCGCAAAGCTCACTGCGATACCGTCGACAGATCCTCGCCATCAAGCATTATTTCGTGCGCTACGAAGCCACGGTGCTGCTGCTCGACGACCTGACCACCGAATCGCTGGACAAGACCGTGCACAGCGTGGCCCATGGAGTGGTTCGGCTGGAGGAACTGACGCCGAACTATGGCGCCGAGCGCCGGCGCGTTCGCGTGGTGAAATACCGTGGCCAGAAATACCGCGGCGGTTATCATGATTTCACCATCATGGGTGACGGCGTACACGTGTTCCCACGCCTGGTGGCCGCGGAGCACCGGGGTGCCTACCAGCGACAGCAGTTGACCAGCGGCATCCGCGAAATGGACGCGCTGCTCGGCGGTGGCGTCGAGACGGGCTCAAGCACGCTGATTCTCGGCCCGGCCGGCACCGGAAAATCCTTGATATCGATGATTTTCGCCGCCGCCGCCGTGGCCCGGGGCGAAAAGGCGGCTCTGTTCATCTTCGATGAAGAACTTGGCTTGCTGTTCGCTCGCATGAAGAAAATCGGCATCGACCTGAGTGCATTGCAAGCCACCGGCAACTTGCTGATCGAGCAAGTGGACGCCGCTGAACTCTCCCCCGGCGAATTTTCCCACCGGGTTCGTCGTTGCGTCGATGAAGGCGATATCAAGACCGTGGTAATCGACAGCATCAACGGCTATCAAGCGGCGATGCCGGAAGAGAACGCCCTGGTGCTGCACATGCACGAATTACTGCTGTACCTCAACCGCAAAGGCGCGGCGACGTTCATGACAGTCGCCCAGCATGGCCTGGTCGGTGACATGCAGGCCCCGGTAGACATCACGTACCTGGCCGATACGGTCATTCTGCTGCGCTACTTCGAAGCCCTGGGCAAGGTGCGGCGAGCCATTTCCATCATCAAAAAACGCACTGGCAGCCATGAATCGACCATCCGCGAATACAAAATCAGCACCAACGGCATGACCATCGGCGAACCGCTGGAAACGTTCCAGGGCGTATTGCGCGGAGTCCCGACCTATCTGGGTGCCAGCAACCCCCTGCTCGGGGATGAAGTCCCGTGACGGTCAATGAAGCGACGTCCGAGCGTGCGATCATTCTTGCCCCCTTGGGGCGGGACAGTCAGATCGCCTTGATGCTGCTCAATGAAGCGGGCTTCGGCGGAGTCGTCAGTACTGATCTGCCAGGGCTTTGCCTCGAAGTGGAGCAAGGGGCCGGCTTGTTGCTCATGTCTTCCGAAGCCTTGCTGAGCAGCGATCTCGAACCCCTGTTGAGCCTGATCGAGCAGCAACCGGCGTGGTCTGATTTGCCAATCGTATTGCTGACTCACCATGGTGGCCCGGAACATAATCCGGCGTCACGCTTTGGCCCCCTCCTGGGCAATGTCACGTTCCTCGAACGACCCTTCCACCCCGAAACATTGATCAGCCTGGTCGCCGCCGCCTTGCGCGGCCGAAGGCGACAATATGAGGCCAGGGATCGGCTGGTGGACTTGAGCATGAGCGAACTGCGCCTGCAAAACACCCTCGAGACCCTGGAGCAACAGGTTGAAGAGCGCACCGCACAACTGCGCCACAATGAGGAAGCACTGCGCCAGTCGCAAAAAATGGAAGCGGTAGGCCAACTCACCGGTGGCATTGCCCATGACTTCAACAACATGCTGACCGGCATCATCGGCAGCCTGGAGTTATTGCGCCGGCGACTGGCCCGGGGGCGCACAGAGGATCTGGACAGCCTGATCGACCTCGGCGTGACGTCGGCCAATCGTGCGGCGAGCCTGACTCATCGTCTGCTGGCATTTTCCCGTCGCCAGTCGCTCGACTCCAAGCCCGTGGAGATGAATAACCTGGTGGTCTCCATGGGCGAACTGTTGCAACGCAGCATCAATGAAAGCATTCACTTGGACATGCAGCTGAGCGATCAGCTATGGGTCGCCGAAGCCGACCCCAATCAACTGGAAAGCGCCCTGCTCAACCTGGTCATCAATGCCCGCGACGCCATGCCCGATGGTGGAAAACTGCTGGTGCAGACCTCGAACCGCCACCTGGACGCCGATTTCACCAAGCCCTACGGTAACCTCGCGCCAGGCGACTATGTGGTACTGAGCGTCACCGACAATGGCTGCGGTATGCCGCAAAGCACCATCAACCGGGCCTTCGACCCGTTCTTCACCACCAAGCCCATCGGCCAGGGCACCGGCCTGGGTTTGTCGATGATCTATGGTTTCAGCAAGCAATCGGGCGGGCATGTCGCCATTCAGAGTGAAGTCGGCGCAGGCACCACGGTGAACTTGTATTTACCGCGTTTTGGGGGTGACCTGCCCCAGGACAACCCGGTCAACATCGAACACGCTCCCTACGCGAAAAATGGCGAGACAGTGCTGATCGTCGAGGATGATCCGGCGGTGCGACTACTGGTCAGCAACGTGCTGGGAGATCTGGGGTATGCCTTTGTCGAGGCCAGCGATGCCGACAGTGCGATGCCGATCCTCGACTCGGTCCAACGCATCGACCTGCTGATCAGCGACGTCGGACTGCCCGGCATGAATGGTCGGCAACTGGCGGAAATCGGCCGGCAACTGCGGCCGGACCTGAGGGTCTTGTTCATTACCGGCTATGCCGAACATGCGGCGGTGCGCGGCGGGTTCCTCGATCCGGGCATGCAGATGATCACCAAGCCGTTTACCTTCGATCTGTTGACGGCGAAGGTGCAGGAGATGATTCGTGTCTGAACCCGCCGATGCGCAAGCGTCGAACACAACCATCCCCTGTAGGAGCTGCCGCAGGCTGCGATCTTTTGATCTTTAAAAGCAAGATCAAATGATCGCAGCCTGCGGCAGCTCCTACCCGATCAGGACAGCATGTCCTGCATCAGTTCCTGCAACGTGTCCAGATCGAATGGTTTCTCTAGAATCGGTGCCTTGCGAGTAATCGGGCTATCCGTCTCGCGAATTTCCTGGGCGTAGCCGCTGATGAAAATCACCTTGAGCTCAGGCCGTAGCTTCACCGCGGGCTCGGCGATCTGCACGCCAGAAATCCCGCCGGGCAGGCGAAAATCGGTGATCATCATGTCCAAGTGTGGCTTGCTGGCGAGGATCTCGAAGGCCTGCTCGCCGTTTTCGGCTTGCAGCACCCGGTAGCCCTCTCCCGACAGATAGGCCGACAGCACCATCAGGATTGAGGGATCGTCCTCGACGACGAGGACTACATCTTGTGCATCTTCACTCATGGGAAGCCTTTGTTCGGTCAATAGCTGCTGATACGACCCCGAGGTCGATCAGAGGTTGCGTTTATCGCGCGGTTTTCCTACAGCGGCAGACAAACGCGAAACAGGGCGCCTTCGCCAATCCGGCTTTCGACGATAATGGTACCGCCATGGGCGGCAACTATCTGTTCGGAAATAAACAACCCCAAGCCCAGCCCGGTGGCGACATGATTGGCCGAGACGCGCTCGAATTGCTGGAAAATCCGTTGCTGGTTCTCCTCGCTGATGCCGATTCCAAAATCACGGACTTCCACCCGTGCTTCACCGTTCTCACTGTACACCTTCATGTTGATCGGGCTCTTGGCGCCATAACGCAGGGCGTTGGTCAGCAGGTTGGAAATCACCTGCTCAATACGAAACTCATCCCAATCGCCCATCACCGATTGCTCGGCGTCCAGGCTGACCGACGTTTCGGCGGCCTCGATCTGCGGGGCAAAATTGTGCAACAAACCGCGAACCAGCGCCGCCAGATCAAAGTGTGTCGGGCGAATCGACAACTTGCCGGTACGAATACGTGACACATCGAGCATGTCTTCGATCAGCCGGATCAGGCTTTTGATCTGCCGTTCATCGCGATCGACCATGGCGTGCATCTTGTCCAGGGTGAAGGCAGCAGCGTTGTCCCGGGCCAGGTGCATCTTGCGCAACTGGGTTTCTAGAATCAGTCCATTGAGCGGCGTGCGCACTTCATGGGCAACGATGGACATGAAGTCATCGCGCATGCGCACCGCCTGCTCCAGCTCAAGCTGGGTACTGCGCAACTGCATGAGCAACGCTTCCTGCTCCCGACGGCTCTGTTCCAGCGCTTCGACCTGTTGTTTCATGGCCTTGCTCTGGCGGTAGAGGTCGACGAAGACATTGACCTTGCTCTTGACCGCCTGGATATCCAGGGGCTTGTGCAGGAAATCGACGGCGCCGCTTTCGTAGCCCTTGAACGCGTAGTTCAGCTCGCGACCGGCGGCACTGACGAACACGATCGGGATGTTCCTGGTCTTTTCCGTGCCACGCATCAACTCGGCCAGCTCGAAGCCATTCATGCCGGGCATCTGCACGTCGAGGATGGCAATGGCGAATTCGTGTTGCAGCAACAGCGACAAGGCTTCGTCGGCCGACAAAGCCTTGTAGACGATGCGATCTTCACGCTTGATCAGCGCTTCGAGTGCCAATAGGTTTTCTGGCAGATCGTCGACGATCAGCAGTTTGGCCTGGATATTACTTAGCATGCGATTCGTTCCAGCTCGACAAGCAAACGGCCGATGCCGCGTATGGGGAGTATGTGATCGGGCTGCAGGATATTCAGCGCCGCCTGGGGCATGGTCGCAACCTGGGCCTCGCCCGGGTCCTGGACGATGGTCAGCCCGCCATGCTGCTTGACCTGGGACATACCCTTGGCGCCATCCTGGTTGGCGCCGGTCAGCAATACCGCGGCCAGCTTCGCACCGTAGGCATCGGCAGCCGATTCGAACAGGAAGTCGATGGCCGGCCGCGAATAATGCACACGGTCTTCCAGGCTCAGGGAAAAGCTGCGGTCCCGCTCCACCGACAAGTGATACCCGGGCGTGGCGAAATACAGGGTACCGGCTTCAACCGGGGTCTTGTCCGTGGCCTCCACGACCGGCAGCGAGACACGCCTGGCGAAGACTTCCACCAGGTGACTACGGCGCTCGCCCGGCAGGTGCAGGACCACGATGATCGGCAATGCGAAACCTTGTCGCAGCGGACCCAGGATACTGAGCAGCGCCTCAACTCCGCCAGCCGAGGCGCCGATCACAATCGCTTCTATTGAAGGTAAGCCCGTTGCGCTGTTCATGATTTGCGATAGATCCGTTCTTGTTTGACCAACGGCTCGAACTGGTTGCCGAAAGCTGAAAAATCTGGCGTTTCCTTGCTGCCCAGAGCGAGGAAACCGCGGTGGCAAAGCGACTCATGAAACAAACCGAAAGCGCGATCCTGTAGTTTTTTATTGAAGTAAATCAATACATTACGACATGAAATTAATTGAGTTTCTGAAAATACGCTGTCCGTCGCCAGGCTATGATCGGCGAAGGTCACGTTTTCGCACAGCGACTTGTCGAAAATCGCGAACCCATACGCCGCCGTGTAATAGTCGGCGAAGGAGCACTTGCCGCCGGCCTGCTGGTAGTTGGAAGTGTAGGCGCGGACATTCTCCATGGAGAAAATCCCTTGCTTGGCTTTGTCCAGCGAACGCGGATTGATGTCAGTGGCATAGATGATCGTGCGCTCGAGCAGGCCCTCTTCGCGCAACAGGATGGCCATCGAATAGACTTCTTCACCGGTGCTGCACCCGGCGATCCAGATCTTCAGCGAAGGGTAGGTCTTGAGCAACGGCACCACTTCGCGGCGGATGGCCAGGAAGTGCGAAGGGTCGCGAAACATTTCACTGACCGGAATCGTCAGCAGTTGCAGCAACTGCATGAACGCCGTCGGGTCGTGCAGGACCTTTTCCTGCAATGCCGAAATGGTATTGCACTCGAACTGGCTCAAGGCGTGCGTCACCCGGCGCTTGATCGAGGCGCCGGAGTAATCGCGAAAATCGTAGCTGTACTTGAGGTAGATCGCCTCGATCAACAAGCGCAATTCGATTTCGCTGCTGCGCTCCCCTGAATGATTGCTCTGCACTTAAATGCGTTCCATCTTCGGTAACCACACACGAATCAGCGAGAACAGGCGATCGAGGTCGATGGGCTTGGCCAGGTAATCGTTGGCGCCGGCCTGCAGGCAGCGCTCCTGATCGTCTTTCATGGCCTTGGCCGTCACCGCGATGATCGGCAGTTTGCGCCAGCGCGCCTCCTTGCGAATCAAGGTGGTGGCGGCGAAACCATCCATTTCCGGCATCATCACGTCCATGAGCACCAGGTCGATGTCTTCGAATTCATTCAATCGCTCAATCGCTTCACGCCCGTTGCGGCCGATGACCACGACGGCGCCCTTTTGCTCCAACGCACTGGTGAGGGCGAAAATGTTGCGCACATCGTCGTCCACCAGCAACACCTTGCGCCCCTCGAACACCTTGTCACGGCTGCGGGCGGTCTTGAGCATCTTCTGCCGGTCATGGGACAACCGTGATTCGACTTTGTGCAGAAAAAGTGTCACTTCGTCCAGCAGGCGCTCGGGAGAGCGCGCGCCCTTGATGATGATCGAGCGCGAATACCGGCGCAGCTCAGCCTCTTCGTCCCGGGTCAGGTTGCGCCCGGTATAGACAATCACCGGCGGGAACGAGCAGATGTTCTCGCTGGACATGCGCTTGAGCAGGTCGTTGCCGAGCATGTCCGGCAGCTTGAGGTCGATGATCATGCAATCGAACACGGTGTTCCGCAGCAGTGCCAGGGCATCCTGCGCCAGGCCGACGGCGGTGATTTCGATGTCATCGTCGCCGATCAGCCGGGAAATGCTATCGCGCTGCAAGTCGTCGTCCTCGACCAGCAACACACGCTTGACCTTCTGGGTCAGCTTGGCCTCCAGGCGCGCGAACACGTCCTTGAGCTCTTCGCGGGTGGTCGGCTTGACCGCATAACCGATGGCTCCCATGTGCATCGCCGCTTCGACCCGGTCTTCGACCGAAATCACATGCACGGGAATATGCCGGGTCTCTGCGTGTTCCTTCAGGCGTTGCAGCACCGTCAGCCCGGAATGATCCGGCAGGCGCATGTCCAGCAGGATGGCGTCCGGAATGTATTGCCTGGCCAGGTCGTAGCCCTCGTCGGCGCCATGGGCCACCAGGCACTGGTAACCCAGTTCATGGGCGAGGTCATAAAGGATGTGCGCAAAATTCGGCTCGTCCTCCACCACCAGGATACAACGCACGGTGAAGGGTGCCTTGAGGCGGTCATCGGCGAACCGCGCGATCTCCTGGACCACCGCCGGCGCAACCGCAATGGGCGCAACCGGGGTTGGAGCGTGTGTTGGCATGGCATGCATCCGCTCAACGGGCTCGTCGCCAGGTTCCACGTATTGCTGCGGCAGGATCAGGCTGAACTGGCTGCCCTGCCCCGGCGTGCTGGAGACATTGATCGAGCCGCCGAGCAGCGCGGCCAGGTCACGGGAAATCGACAGGCCCAGGCCGGTCCCGCCATAACGACGATTGGTAGTGCCATCGGCCTGGCGAAAGGCCTCGAAAATGCTTTCCTGTTGATCGGCGGCAATACCGATCCCCGAATCGCTGACGACAAAGGCAATGCCTTGGTTCGACGCCGCGCTCACGGTCAGGGATACCCGACCTTTCTCGGTGAACTTGACGGCATTGGAGAGCAGATTCTTGATGATCTGCTCCACGCGCTGGCGGTCGGTGTACATCATGGTTGGCGCACCGTCCTGCAACTCGACCTGGAAATCCAGTTGCTTGTGCGCAGCCAGCGGCTGGAACATCCCGCGCAAGCCGTCCACCAAGCGCGCAACGCTGGTGTTTTCCGGGCGTATCTCCAGTTTGCCGGCTTCGACCTTGGAGATATCGAGAATATCGTTGATCAGGTTGAGCAAGTCGTTGCCCGCCGAATAGATCGACTCGGCGAACTTGACCTGCTCGGCACTCAGGTTTTCCTGCGGGTTTTCCGCCAGCAACTTGGCCAGGATCAGCGAGCTGTTCAACGGCGTGCGCAACTCGTGGGACATGTTGGCGAGGAATTCGGACTTGTATTTGCTCGAACGCTGCAGTTCTTCGGCGCGCTCTTCGAGCTGGGCCTGGGCCTGGTTGAGCTCGGTATTCTTGAGGTCCATGGCGTCACGTTGCTCGGCCAACACCTGCGCCTGTTCGGCAAGTTGTTCGTTGGTCTGTTCGAGCTCGACCTGCTGGGTTTCCAGATGCGCCTGGGATTCCTTGAGAATCCGCGACTGCTCTTCCAGCTCTTCATTGGCGGTCTTGAGCTCTTCCTGCTGAACCTGCAACTCTTCGTTGAGTTGCTGGGTTTCAGCCAGCACTTCCTGCAAACGCTGGCGATAACGCGCCGCCTCGATGGAGGTGCCGATGTTACCGGCAATGAGCTCCAGCAAATCGATGTCACGGTCGGTCAACGGGCGCAGGAAGCCCAGCTCAATGACGCCGTTGACCCGCTCGTCGTCGCTGGTCGGGACCACCAGCACGCTGCGCGGTAAACCTTCGCCCAGCCCGGAACTGACCTTGAAGTAGTCGCTGGGCACATCGTCCAGGCGAATCAGGTGGGCCTGTTGCGCCACCTGGCCGACAATGCCTTCGTCACTGTAGATTTGCTGCTCACGCGCCTCCTGCTCTCGGGAAAACCCATAGGACGCCACGCGGCGCAGGCCGCCGTGTTCTTCTCGCACATAAATGGCCGCCACGGCACTGCCCAGGTACTGCGCGCAGAACTGCAGGATGTTGCGCCCCAACAGGTTGAGCGACAGTTGCCCCAGCACTTGTTCGGCCAGTTGGGTCTGGCCATTGCGCAGCCAGGCCTGTTGCTCCAGCCGCTGGGCACTGGCCTGTTGCGCCGCCAGGGTCGCTGCGTAGCTTTGCGACAGATTGAGCAGATCGCGACGGCCGATGTAGGCCAGCAACCCGCTGATGCCGGCAATGAATAACAGATAAAGGGTGATGCTCCAGATCGTGGTACGGCGCACTTCCTCGTTACGCGTGGCGCGCAACTGCTGCTCCATGTCGATCACGTCTTCGTACTGCTTGCGGATTTCATCGGTCAGGCGCTTGCCTTTGCCGGTCTTGACCGCCCCACGGTAGTCACCATTGCTTCGCTGCAGATCGATCATCGATTGCGCGTAACCTGCCCACTCCTTCTGCAACGACTCCAGCCTGTGCAAGCGGTCGGTCTGGACCGGGTTGTCCGCGGTCAGTTCGAGCAAGGTGTTGAGCACCACCTCGATGCGTGGCTTGGCCGTTTCATAGGGTTCGAGGAATTTATCGTCGCTGGTGAGCAGGTAGCCGCGCATGCCGGTTTCCAGGTCGACCGTCAGCTTGACCGCCTCATTGGCGTTATTGATCACCCGGTCGGTGTGCTCGACCCACTGGATCGTCGACAGCAGATAAGTGATCAGCGAAACGAAAAAAACCGCACTGATGGCGCCGACGCCCAGCGGCAGACTGATGTTGCGGCTAAGGAGCTTGCGGAATCGCTGCTGATCAACCGAAGACTCAGTGGTCATAGTTAAGCCTTGTTGAACGGGTGAAAACCAAGGAGTTTGCCCCAAAACTGACGCACTGATCGAATTTTCTCGCGGGATTGGCCGCAAAATGCACTTTCAACTGCTGTTGCGCCAACGCAGCGGTTATCCTTTGCCCTAATGCGGGCCGACCCTTCTTTTTATAGCCTATCGGGAACTTGTCGCGACCCCTCACTTACTCATGCAAGAGAGCCGGCGATTCTGGTCGGCCGAAAAAGCCATCCACCCTTTCCGAGAACCCCATCATGACCGCCAATACCCCCACCCTCCTGGTCGTCGAAGACGATGCCATCGTGCGCATGTTGATCGTCGACGTGCTGGAGGAGCTGGAGTACAAGGTCCTTGAGGCCGATAGCAGCGAGCAGGCGCTGGCGATTCTCGAGAATGAGAACCAGCACATCAACCTGATGATGACTGACGTGGGCTTACCCGTCATGGACGGCCGAGAACTGGCCACCCAGGCCCGGTTGCTGCGCCCTGGACTGCCCATCCTGTTCGCCAGCGGTTATGCCGAGAACATCGATGTACCCGAAGGCATGCATCTCATAGGCAAACCGTTTTCCATCGATCAGTTGCGGGACAAGGTCAAGGGTATCCTCGATAATGCCTGACTTCGGGCGCCGCTTTATCGCCGGCCTCCTTTACCTCTCCAGCGCCATGCTCGTTTCAAGGAATTCCGGTTCATGAGTCAGTCCCACGCAACCAAAGTCCTGGTTATTGGTTACGTCTGGCCCGAGCCCCGCTCTTCGGCGGCTGGCGGGCATATGATGCAAATCCTCGAAAGCTTCCTGCAGCAAGGCTGGCACGTCACATTCAGCAGCCCGGCCGGCAGCGGCGAACATCGGGCCGACCTGACGGCGCTGGGTATCCGTGAAATACCGATCGAGCTGAACAATAGCAGTTTCGACACCTTCATCAGCGAACTGGCCCCGGACATCGTCTTGTTCGATCGTTTCATGATGGAGGAACAGTTTGGCTGGCGCGTCGAGAAACACTGCCCCGAAGCACTGCGGGTTCTCGAGACCTCCGACCTGCAAAGCCTTCGCGATGCGCGCCAGCAACGACTCAAGAACCGCTTGAAGGCAAGCGAAGACGGCAATGATTTCAGCGAGCTCTTCGCGCCGGCACTGCGTGAGGAATTTGAGCTCATGGCCGAGACCGATCTGGCCCAGCGGGAGATCGCAGCGATTTATCGTTGCGACTTGAGCCTGATGATCTCCGAAGTCGAGATCGAGTTGCTGGTCGAACACTTCAAGCTGCCGCGCAGCCTGTTGCATGGGTGCCCGCTGATGGTGGACCTGCCCACCCATGCGCCGGTGCCGTTCGAGGACCGGGCGCACTTTATTCACATCGGCAATTTTCGCCATGCCCCCAACTGGGATGCGGTGCTCTGGCTCAAGACCACTATCTGGCCGATGATTCGCCAGCAATTACCCGCCGCTCAACTGCACATCTACGGCGCCTACACACCGCCCAAGGCGACCGCGCTGCATAACGCGGCGCAGGGCTTTCATGTGATGAACTGGGCTGAGGACGCCTTGCAGGTGATGTCGGCGGCACGGGTGTGCATGGCACCGTTGCGCTTTGGCGCGGGGATCAAAGGCAAGATTGTCGACGCAATGCTCTGTGGCACACCGAATGTCACCACGCCCATCGGCGCGGAGGGCATGCACGCAGCTGAGCCATGGCCGGGGGCGATCACCCGCACTGCCAGGTCCTTTGCCGATAGTGCCGTGCAGCTCTACCAGGACAAGACGCAATGGCTCAAGGCCCAGGCCCAAGGCCTGGAATTGCTGGCGAGCCGTTATCAGCCACGCATTCATGGGCCGGCGCTGATTGCACGGCTCGAGCACTGCCGCCAACACCTGGCTTCGATCAGGAGAGACAACTTCACCGGCAGCATGCTGCGTCATCATCAACACAAGAGCACGCAATACATGGCGCAATGGATTGAAGCCAAGAACCGCCATAAAGAAGACGCTCCGACATGAGCCGAACGCCCCGTGTCACCGACCCTTCCTACGAATTGATGGACGACCATAACGGGTTGTCCATCATCTATCGCCAGCACGGCTTCCCCTGCCCTTTGGTGCGCTGGCATTTCCACCGGTCGTCGTTGCAGTGAGTCTGGCGATGCCTCGGGCACGGGTTACTTCAACGTGCGTACTCGCCAATGGGATTTGCAGCTGCTGCGCGACATCGACCCCAGCGGGCGTCTGCAGGCCGCGTTGCCGGCCGTTGGTTGCCATTGCTTTGCACCATGAACCTGACCAACGCCACGGAGTCGATTCGAGCACTGTTCGATCTGGATATCGAGCGTTTCAATGCGCTCGTTGCCCAGGCCCCCATCGGCGCCGAAGGCGTGTGCATGCCGATCGCGCAAAACGTGGCGGCCTCGCAGTTGGCCTATGAACGCTATCGACAACATGTCGCAACCCTATAAAGAGCGAACAACTATGTATCTGGTGTGTGGCGAAGCGCTGTTCGATTTCTTCAGTGAAAACGACGCCAGCGGCCTGGCTTCAAAAGTGAATTTCAAGGCCATCGCCGGTGGCTCGCCGTTCAATGTCGCGGTGGGTTTGCGCCGCTTGGGCGTGGAGGCTGCGTTATTGGCCGGGTTGTCCACCGACTACCTTGGCCGGCGCTTGCTCCAGGTGTTGGAGGAAGAAGGCGTACGCACGGACTACCTGGTGGATTTTGCTGCACCGACCACCCTGGCAATGGTGGCGCTCGGGGCCAATGGCTCGCCCCACTACAGCTTTCGCGGCGAAGGCTGCGCGGATCGACAACTCAAACCCGAGCATCTGCCGGCGTTGGGGTCGCAAGTGCGCGGCCTGCACATCGGTTCGTTTTCCCTGGTGGTGCAGCCGATTGCTGACACGCTGCTGGAGCTGGTGCGCCGGGAAAGCGGCAAGCGCTTGATAAGCCTTGATCCGAACGTGCGTCTTAATCCGCAGCCAAACATCGAGCTGTGGCGTTCGCGGATTGCGACCCTCGTCGAGCATGCCGACCTGATCAAGGTCAGCGATGAGGACCTGGGTTTGCTGTACCCCGGGCAGGACCCGGCGCAGGTTATAGAGGGCTGGCTGCAACACCGCTGTCAACTGGTATTCCTGACCCGTGGCGGCGAAGGTGCGAGCGTATTCAGTCGAAGCCATGGTTCGTGGTCGGTGCCGGCCTGCACGGTGACCATCGCCGACACCGTGGGCGCTGGCGATACCTTCCAGGCGGCGTTGATTACCTGGCTGACCGAACAAGGGCTGGATTCGGTCGTAGGCGTTCGCCAATTGAGTCGCCAGCAGATCGATGAGATGGCGAGGTTTGCGGTGCAGGCGGCGGCGCTAACGTGCAGCAGGACCGGGCCGGATTTGCCGTATCGGCATCAGTTGGATTGATCGTTCCCACGCGCAGCAAAGGAATGCCTCAACGGACGCTCCGCGTTCGGCCTTTCGGGATGCAGAGCGTCCCGGGCTGCATTCCTTTGCGGCGCGTGGGAACGATCAGGCGCTACAGGATCGAAAAGTTGTAGCTGACGATCAGCCGCGTCTCGTCCACATCCCGGGCATATTGCTCGTAGTTGGTGCGGTAGGTCGCATTGCGCAACCGCAGGCTGACATCCTTGAACGTCCCGCCCTGCACCACATACTTGAGCTCGCTGTCACGCTCCCACTCTTTGCCTTCCTGATCGCTGCCGGGCACCTTGATGTGGTCACCGTTCACATAGCGGGTCAGGAAGGTCAGGCCGTTGATGCCGATGGCCTTGAAATCGTAATCGTATCGCAGCTGCCACGATCGTTCCTGCGCTGCGGCGAAGTCGTTGACCTGCACGTAGTTGACCAGATACGGATTGCTACCATCGAGGTACGGCATCGAGTTGTCGCCATTCATGCGCTGCCAGCCCGCGCTGAACGTATGGCCGCCGTTGGCATAAGCGAGCATCGTGCTCAGCGCGCGGTTGTCAATGGAACCGGCGCGGGCGGCGCCGCTGTCGGCACTCTTGAGCAAGCGCAAATCGGCCTTGAGCACACCGCCACCCAGGGGTTGACTGGCCAGCAGGCCGAGGAAGTGCTGACGGTAGATGTCTTCCAGTTCAGCGTAGTGATACTGGGCTGTCAGCCGCTCGTTGATCCGGTAATCGAAGCCGTACATGTCGAAATGGTCGGCCGTGATGTTGCAGGCATAACGCTTGTTCTTGCAGTGCAGGCGGATGTCCTGGGAATCCGTGGAGTCCCGGGCGGTATACTTGTCCAGGCGCGCGGCCATGAAGCTCAGATTCTGCACTTCCCTGGACGTGAGCATCGCACCGTTGAACATGGTTGGCAGCAAGCGACCGTCGTTGTACTTGAGCAGCGGCACATCCGGCAGCAGCGCGCCGTACTTCAACACGCTTTGCGAGACGCGCACCTTGGCGGTCAGGCCCAGCTTGGTGTATTCGTCCGCCGAACCGCGTGGGTTGCTGCCGCTGGACGGCAGCAAGCCGCTGTTGCTGCTGTCTGGGCTGGAATCGAGCTTGAATCCCGCCATGCCCAATGCATCGACACCGAACCCGAGCGTGCCCTCGGTGTACCCCGATTGCAGATTCAGAATGAAACCCTGGGCTGACTCTTCGCGCTTGGACGCGCCCTGCTCGTTTGAGGTGTGCCCGTCACGAAAATCGCGGTTGAAATACACCGTACGTGATTCGATTTTCGCTGTGGTGTCATCGATAAAACCGCTCGCTTGAACCGGCCCGGTAAAACCGGCGCACAGGGCCAGGGCGCCGAAGCCGAATGACTGGCGAGCGCGGATGAACGTAAAAGGGGGACGCATTAAAAAAAGCTCCAACAATGCAGCGATTGCGCCAGGGCGCAATCAGCCAGAAATAGCCTTCGCCCGGACCAGTAGAGGATCGGGCTGAAGTAAACACGCGGGGGGTGAGCTGCAATGATGGCAGAAGGCTTTTTCTCGCTGCAGACGACTTTAGTCTCAATAGTGATCCGGTTTGATGGAAAAATGCCGCCGAACGGTAGTGGCAGTACGACAGGTGGCGTTCAGCGAAGTTAACCAATGCTTAATCGCGCAGTCCAACACTCTACTGGACCGCACGCCCTCAGAGCCCTCTGACGCCCAGTGCGGCAGGTTCGACGACACGTCGAGCTAACTTGCGACTGCACTGGAGATTGCCTCATGAACTCGCGCGCCCTGCTCGTTTCAATCGCCCTTGTCTGTGCTTCATCGACCGGCATTGCACAGGCCAACGACACTACGTCCGCACAAAACGTGCCTTCCTACCACTACGGCATGCCGTTGCACGTGGGCAAAGTGATTGCGCTGAACGAACCCACCACCCTGGATTGCGAAGTGATCACAGCGACGATGAAATACATCGACTCACAGTCGGGTCAACCTGCAGAAATCGCCTACCGAAAACTGTCTGACGCCTGCAGTTATCAAAACTGAAGGGAAAGGACCAAAATAGTTGCTCGCAGTTAAAAACAGACGCGCCGGATCTGGGGTTTTCCCGCCCCGGCGCGAATCGGTAGAGCATGAAATGCCGGCTTAAAACGCTTTACGCAGCCCCTGGTTATGCCCGGGTTCTGTGTAATGCTTTTGAAGATCGGTACGCAGGACAGCTATCAGCTCGTTGATTTCCCGACAGCCATTGAGTTGATGGGCATCGATTCCGGTTTTTACCAGATCGAGCTGATCGGTCTCCCCATCGGCATACACTTTTACAGTCATGGACATGTCCGGCGACAGCGTGCATTGACAGCGTCTCGGTAGAAAACTGCTTTCAATGATGTTGCGAAGTTCCAAGGCAGAAAGAAACATGGCGACCTTCTCCGTTGTGAGACTGCCAATTAATCATCGACACTGACTCATATGGAATCCCGGTCAGCTTGAGAACAGCTACAGCATAAAACATGCCTTGAATCTCGCTGTGCAGCTCATCGGTAAATCAAGGGGTTATTGTAAGGACTCGTGATTACGGTCATGCAAATTGCAAAAAAGGTTGATGAAGGCCCTGCAAATTGCATGTTCAGGCAAGGGATTTGCATTGGCCGCTGCCGGCGTCGAGAATGGCGCCCGGCCGATCAAGAATCGGCTCACCTACACATACGCAAGGAGGCATCATGGGTTCATCGACCATCATCAACACCATCGGGCTGATCGCCGTCACGCTGTCGAGCATCGCCCATGGGGCAAAGCTCGAAGATGTTGCGCCCTTTCCGAAACCTGAAAAGGGTTTCAGCCGTCAGGTCATCCACCTCGCCCCGCAAACCCGTGAAGACGACTTCCAGGTCCAGATCCTTGCTGGCAAGACCCTGGAAGTCGACTGCAATCGCCAACGCCTGGGTGGCATACTCGACGAGAAGAACCTCGAAGGTTGGGGGTATCCGTTCTACCGCCTGGAAAAAGTCATCGGCCCGATGAGCACGCTGATGGCCTGCCCGGATGGCAAGCGCCAGCAGGATTTCGTGCCGGTGGTCGGTGACGGTTTCATGCTGCGCTACAACAGCAAACTGCCGATCGTGCTCTATGTGCCCAAGGACATCGAGGTTCGCTACCGGGTCTGGTCGGCCTCGAGCAAGGTTGAGAAGGCTGTCGAGGAATAACTGCCATTTTGAGCCCGGTCTACCCGATCGCTCCCAAACGTGAGAACGATCGGGTAAGCGTTATTTCAACCCTATCTTGTACAACGCTCCGTCCTCTTCATCGGTCAGCACATACAAATACCCATCCGGCCCCTGTCGCACATCGCGGATGCGCTTGTCGAGTTCGCCCAGCAAGCGTTCTTCGTGAATCACCTTGTCGCCGTCGAACTGCAGGCGAATCAATTCCCGGGGCACCAGCGCGCCAATGAACGCGTTGTGCTGCCAGTCCTTGAAGCGGTCGCCGTCGTAGAATGCCAAGCCGCTCAGCCCGGGGGACTTTTCCCAGACATGATGTGGCCCAAGAGTACCTTCGGCGGTTTTACCTTTGGCTTCCGGGATCGGCTGGCCCGAGTAATTGATGCCGTGGGTGGCCAGCGGCCAACCGTAATTCTTGCCGCGCTCGATGATATTGACCTCATCACCGCCCAGGGGACCGTGTTCGTTTTCCCAGAGCGTGCCGGTCCAAGGATTGAGCGCCGCGCCTTGTGGGTTACGAACGCCGTAGGCCCATATTTCCGGGCGCACGTCGGCCTGTCCGACAAAGGGGTTGTCTCCAGGCACCTGGCCGTCGGGATAGATCCTTACGACCTTGCCCTGCAACTTGTCGAGGTCCTGGGCGGTGGGCCGGTCGTTGTTTTCCCCCAGCGTAATGAACAGGAAGCCGTCCCGGTCGAAAACCAGCCGCGAGCCAAAATGGTTGCCCACCGAGAGCTTGGGCTCCTGACGGAAAATTACCCGGAAATCCTTCAGGGTCGTCAGGTCTTCGGACAACCGTGCGCGGCCAACCGCAGTACCCGCCTTGCCACCTTGGCCGCCGCCTTCGGCATAGGACAGGTAAATCATCCGGTCTTGCCTGAAGTCAGGCGACAGCGCCACATCCAGCAAGCCGCCCTGCCCCTTGGCCCAGACCTTGGGCACGCCGTTGAGCGGTGCTGACAACTTGCCGTCGGCCGTCACCACACGCAGGTTGCCCGGTCGCTCGGTGACCAGCATGCCCTGCCGGTCCGGCAGAAAAGCCAGCGCCCAGGGGTGTACAAGTCCCGAGGCGATCAGCGTCACCTCAAGGGTGCCCTGCTCGCTTTGCATGTCCTGGGTGGTTGCTGCCAGAACAGGCGCGCTGGCGGCTAACAAGGTGCTGGCAAAAAAAGTGCTCAGGAGGCTACTACGCAACATGCACGATTCCTTTTGTCATGGGATGGGCCAACAGGACGCCAGCCCTGTCCTTCAAGGGCTACGGGGCGGTGGATTGGGGATGAACTTCGGGGCACTGCTGGGGGCCGAGCGATCCTGGGGGTAGCGATTGCCGATGCCGCCGTTGTCAAGGGTGGGCGGTCGTGGCACGGGTACGGTGTTCGGCCCACGGATGGCCGGGGCACTGGGCTGGGTGCCTTGCATGCTGTTTGGGTTGGCCCGGCGGATCGGACTGTTGTAGGGATTGTTGTGGGTGCTGCCCGGCAGGTTTTGCGCCAACTGCATCGGTGCGCCGGGCGAAGCGATGTCGGCCTGAGCCATGTGACCGAGTACGCCGCTCAATGCCAGCACGATAAGGCCAGGTACGTATCGGTTCATTGGCGAGCCTCGCGATGGATGCGTGAGTAGAGTCTTCCATAGCACGCTACGCCTGGGATCGGGATTTGTTAACCCAAACTTCCCGGCAAGATGTAACACGACGTGGACGCACAGCCCCACCCGGCCCTGCAGGCCGCTGAAACTTTTGCACGAGGCCCAAGGTCACCTGAACATCACTTTCGGAAAGACGACCATGGCACGGGCAATCTGGAAAGGCGCGATCAGTTTCGGGCTGGTGCATATCCCTGTGGCGCTGGTCTCGGCGACGTCCTCCCACGGGGTGGATTTCGACTGGCTCGACAGTCGCAGCATGGACCCGGTGGGCTACAAACGCGTCAATAAAGTCACCGGCAAGGAAGTCACCAAAGAGCACATCGTCAAAGGCGTGCAATACGAAAAAGGTCGATATGTGGTGCTCAGCGAGGAGGAGATTCGCTCGGCGCATCCACTCTCGACCCAGACTATCGATATCTTTGCCTTTGTCGACAGCAAGCAAATCCCGCTGCAGAACATCGACACGCCCTACTACCTGGCACCGGATAAACGCGGCGGCAAGGTCTATGCCCTGTTGCGTGAAACCTTGACCAAAACTAATAAAGTCGCGCTGGCCCGCGTGGTGCTGCATACCCGCCAATACCTCGCGGCCTTGATGCCGCTGGAATCGGCCATGGTCCTCGTGAAGCTGCGCTGGCCGGCGGAAGTGCGCAGTCTGGACGAGTTGGCATTAGGACCGGATGTGACCAAGGCCGAGTTGGCCAAGGGCGAACTCGACATGGCCAAGCGCCTGGTAGAGGACATGAGCGTCGAATGGTCGCCGGAGGATTACCGGGACGAATTCGAAGACAAGATCATGGCCCTGGTGGACAAGAAAGCCCATGAAGGCAAAATCGAGGATGTTGAAACAGCCACTGGCGAGGAGGAGCGCAAGACCGCGGATGTCATTGACTTGACTGAGTTGCTCAAGCGTAGCCTGGGGGGCAAGGGCGGGAGCAAAGAGGCGGCCAAGGCGAAGTCGCCAACAAAACCGGCGGCGCGGAAGAAAGTCAGCAAGTGAGGGGTTGAACGTTCCGGCCTCATCGCTGGCAAGCCAGCTCCTACAAAGATAGGCGGTGGCCACAAAACCTGTGGGAGCGAGCTCGCCGGCGATGACGTCAGTTTTGACAAACGAACAAATCAAACCAAGACAAAAATCGCCAGCAACCCACCAAAGAACGCCCACTTCTGCAGGTAATAAAGCTTGCGATTACGCTTTTTCAAGGCTTTGCCATTCAAGCGGATCTTGTAAATCTTGCCGAACAGGCGGTTGATACCTCCGGTCTTGTCGCCCGCCTCATTCGGCGCACCGGCAGCCGCCATCACATTGCGGCTGAACCAGCGGTTGAATGCGGCCACCCAGCGGTACTTCATCGGGCGCTCCACATCGCAAAACAGAATGATGCGGTTCTGCTCGGTGGTGTTGTTTGCGTAATGAATGAACGTCTCGTCGAACATCACCGCTTCACCGTCGCGCCAATGATAGTTTTCGCCGTCGACGTTGATGTAGCAGCCCGAATCGTTAGGTGTCTCGAGGCCCAGGTGATAGCGGTAGGAACCGGCATACGGATCACGATGGCGAACCAGTTTCGAACCCGGCGGCAACTCGGCGAACATCGCCGCCTTGATCGAGCCGATGCTTTGTACCAGTTCGGTGGTGCGCGGGCAAAGCTTCATGGCCGATGGGTGGCTATCGCCGTACCACTTGAGGTAGAAGCGCTTCCAGCCGGTCTTGAAGAAGGAGTTGAAGCCGACGTCATCGTAATCATTGGAGCGTTTGATCTCCCCCGCCTTCAGCAGGTTCTGGCCTTCGGCGCGAATCTCCTCCCAATGCGTCTGCAGTGGCGCGAGGTCGGGAAAATCCGCCGGGTTGAGAAACGGCCTGTTGGGGATCTTCGAGAACAGATAAAGCAAGCAATTGATCGGCGCCAGGAACGTCGAGTGGTCGCTCAGTTGGCGGCCCAGTTTGTGGCGTACACGGCCACGCAGATGGACATACGCGATGGATATAACGTAGACAACGGCAATGATGAGTTTCACGAAAATCGTCACACGTCAGAGGTGAGCAAACTGCGCTCCCTGGCAACCAATGGCCTGCGGAGCCTGAGTAGTGCCTGAAAACCAGACAACGGCCCGGTGGCCCGTCCTTGAGCCGACGCCAACGTTTGGCATCAGTGAAAGATGGCATTTTAGCCATCGCCCGTAACCAATTGTTAGCCTTGAGATGTGAAAATCTGTCCGTTGATACCGTCAATGCGTCGGTGCGGCCTTATTGCCCTATCGTTTATATGGCCAGACCAGTACAATCGCCGCCAAACTTTACGCGCCCCCCTTGGTTGATGACGGGAAATCCCGGCCTCAGCGCACTTCGACTCGGGCCAAGCGCTCCCAATGCTGCTGTCCACTTATTGCCAGATGGATCTTGCGCTGCTGACCGGGATGTACGTCCCGTGGTCGAACAGCGTGAACGGGTACTGAATCGGTACTGCCGCAACCCTAGCTACTCTGAATGCTTCGCAGGAAAAACCTTTGATTTCTACAGCTAACATCACGATGCAGTTCGGCGCCAAGCCGTTGTTCGAAAACGTTTCGGTCAAATTCAACGGCGGCAACCGCTATGGCCTGATCGGGGCCAATGGTTGCGGCAAGTCGACGTTCATGAAGATCCTGGGCGGTGACCTCGAGCCGTCCGGCGGCCAGGTCATGCTGGAGCCGAACGTGCGCCTGGGTAAATTGCGCCAGGACCAGTTCGCCTACGAAGAATTCACCGTGATCGACACCGTGATCATGGGTCACGAAGAGCTGTGGAAGGTCAAGGCCGAGCGCGATCGCATCTACTCGCTGCCGGAAATGAGCGAAGAAGACGGCATGGCCGTGGCCGAGCTGGAAACCGAATTCGCCGAAATGGACGGCTACACCGCCGAATCCCGTGCTGGTGAACTGCTGCTGGGCCTGGGAATTCCGCTGGAACAGCATTTCGGCCCGATGTCCGAAGTGGCTCCAGGGTGGAAACTTCGGGTGTTGCTGGCCCAGGCCCTGTTCTCCGATCCGGAAGTGCTGTTGCTCGATGAACCGACCAACCACCTGGACATCAACACCATTCGCTGGCTGGAATCCATCCTCACGGTGCGAAACAGCACCATGATCATCATTTCCCACGACCGTCACTTCCTCAACAGCGTCTGCACCCACATGGCCGACCTGGACTACGGTGAGCTGCGCCTGTTCCCGGGTAACTACGACGAGTACATGACCGCGGCGACCCAGTCCCGCGAGCAGTTGCTGTCGGACAACGCCAAGAAAAAAGCCCAGATTGCCGAACTGCAAACCTTCGTCAGCCGCTTCTCGGCGAACGCCTCGAAAGCCAAGCAGGCCACTTCCCGTGCCAAGCAGATCGACAAGATCCAACTGGCCGAGGTCAAGCCCTCGAGCCGCGTGAGCCCGTTCATCCGGTTCGAGCAGACCAAGAAGCTGCACCGCCAGGCCGTGACCATCGAGCAGATGTCCAAGGGCTTCGATGGCAAGACCCTGTTCAAGAACTTCAGCTTCACCGTCGAAGCTGGCGAGCGCGTGGCGATCATCGGCCCGAACGGCATCGGCAAGACCACCCTGCTGCGTACCTTGATGGGCGAACTGACCCCGGATGCCGGCTCCGTGAAATGGACCGAAAGCGCAGAGCTGGGCTACTACGCCCAGGACCACGCCCACGACTTCGAAGACGATGTCAGCCTGTTCGACTGGATGGGCCAGTGGACCCAGGGCGAGCAGATCATTCGTGGCACCCTGGGCCGGATGCTGTTCTCCAACGACGAGATCCTCAAGTCGGTCAAGGTCATCTCCGGTGGTGAGCAAGGTCGCATGCTGTTTGGCAAGCTGATCCTGCAAAAGCCGAACGTGCTGGTGATGGACGAACCAACCAACCACTTGGACATGGAATCCATCGAGGCGCTGAACCTGGCACTGGAAAACTACCCGGGCACGCTGATCTTCGTCAGCCACGACCGTGAGTTCGTGTCCTCCCTGGCAACCCGCATCATCGAGTTGAGCCCTAACGGCGTGACCGACTTCAGCGGCACCTATGACGATTACCTGCGTAGCCAGGGCGTGGTGTTCTAAGAGCAGCCTGTAGGAGCGAGCATGCTCGCGATGGACGCTGGATCGTTGGATCGTTCCCACGCTCTGCGTGGGAATGCAGCCCGGGACGCTCCGCGTCCCAATCCAGAGCCGAACGCGGAGCGTCCGTTGAGACATTCCCACGTAGCGCGTGGGAACCATCCAATTTCAAGCCAAATTACTTAGCCTGCTTTCTTTAGTTCCACACCCAAGCCATCATGCAGTTCTCCTGCCGCCGCCCGCGAACGAGCCCTTCATGACTGCGCAAGAACAGCCACCGCAAAGCTCCATGGCGATCACCCTGCAGATCGTTTCCATCGTTTTCTATACCTTTGTCGCCTTCCTCTGCATTGGCCTGCCCATTGCGGTGTTGCCAGGATACGTCCATGAACAGCTCGGGTTCAGTGCCGTCGTCGCAGGGCTGACCATTGGCTCGCAATACCTGGCTACCCTGCTCAGCCGGCCCATGGCCGGGCGCATGTCGGACAATGTCGGTACCAAGCGCGCGATCGTTTATGGCCTGTTGGGAATTGTCCTGAGTGGCGGGCTGACTTTGTTGTCGGTGTTGCTGCAAAGCGCTCCTTTAATCAGCTTGCTGGTCCTGATCGCCGGACGCCTTTTGCTGGGCATCGCCCAAGGGCTGATCGGGGTCGGCACCATCAGTTGGTGCATGGGACAGGTGGGTGCCGAACACACCGCGCGCTCGATCTCCTGGAACGGTATTGCCTCCTACGGGGCGATTGCCATCGGGGCGCCGCTGGGGGTGGTGATGGTCGGTCAACTGGGGTTTGCCAGCCTGGGTATCGCCCTGTCGGTGCTGGCCCTGGCGGCGCTGCTGCTGATTCGCAACAAGCCGTCGGTGCCGGTCGTGCGCGGTGAGCGCCTACCCTTTTGGGCGGTGTTCGGGCGCATTGCACCGTTTGGCGCAAGCCTCAGCCTGGCTTCGATCGGCTACGGCACCCTCACCACCTTTATAACCCTTTATTACATCAATCGAGGCTGGAGCGGTGCGGCGTATTGCCTGACGGTATTCGGGGTATGTTTCATCCTGGCCCGGTTGCTGTTCATTTCCAGCATTAGCCGATTTGGCGGCTTCCCGTCGGCCATCGCCTGTATGACCATCGAGACCATCGGCCTGGCGCTGCTGTGGCTGGCGCCTTCGACTGGCTATGCCTTGATTGGTGCCGGCCTGACCGGGTTCGGCTTGTCGCTGGTGTATCCGGCACTGGGCGTCGAGGCAATCAAGCAGGTGCCTAACGCGAGTCGCGGCGCCGGCCTGAGCGCTTATGCGGTGTTTTTCGATCTGGCGCTGGCGATTGCCGGTCCGTTGATGGGGGCGGTGGCGTTGAACATGGGGTACGCGTGGATTTTCTTTTGCGCGGCGTTATTGTCCGTGATAGGACTTTGCCTCACTTTTTTGCTCTCACGGCGGGCAGCAAATACATTTACTTAAAAACCATGAGATAAACAGCCATAACATTTAAAGTACGATCAACATGCAATATGCCGAATCGATTAATGCTAAGTGCCATCGTTGTTTTAATTACTAATTCCGTGAGAATTTAATTAACTGCACTTACATCCATATCGAAACAGGAAGAAATAAAATGCGCATATTGTCACTTACCCTACTCGCCCCAGCACTGGCATTTTCCATGCACGCTACCGCAGAGGCTGAAGTCTCAAACCAGCAAATTTGCCATAATGGTAAATGCTGGGACCTTGGTGACATTGGTAGCGAATGCTGCCCATTCAGCGATGAAAAACTAAAGAAAAACGTCCAGCCCCTGGCTAACCCGACAGAGAGCCTGCTCAAACTCCGTGGTGTAACATTCAACTGGAAACAAAACGACCAGGCTGACGTCGGCTTGATCGCTCAAGATGTTCAAAAGGTTTACCCGCAGTTGGTACGCACTGAAGGTGATCACCTGCAAGTGGACTATCAGAAACTTGTTGCACCATTGATTGAATCCGTTCGCGAACTGAATGCCAGAGTTCAAACCCTGGAAACAGCCCTGGCTAACAAGTAACGAATTATAAAAGCGCCTGCTCGCCATTCATTGATCGGCGGTCTGCATTCCTGCTCGCGTCGCTCTGCCCAGTGTGCGAGAAAAAAAGCGCCCGGCCTCGGAGATCAGGTTGCGGTGAATATCGACGCGATCGACACCGTCGGCATCGGTGCACAAGGCTGGCGTGACAACGATCTGCTCGTCATTGCACGGAGCCATGAATACGAAGTGCCCGGCCCCGGCCAGCAGCTTGAAATCGGGGGCGACGGGCAGTTTGCGCGCCAGGGCGGCGGCGTTCTTGTCGGGGTACACCAGCTTGTCGCCATCGCCGCTGTAAAGCAGCACCGGAACATGCACATCGGCCAGGGTATGACGACCGAACTTCAGGCTCAGTGGCGCCATCAGCAGCAATGCATGGACGCGCGGGTCGGCTACCGGTTGCAAATCATCGCGGTCGACAATCAGTTCACCCTGGGTATTGCAGGCATCACGGTCGTCCGGGCGCTCCTGGCAGTAGCGGCGCAGACGATCCAGGTCCGGAGTCGCGCCCGACAGTATCAATGCCGTCTCGCCGCCTGCGGAATAGCCAATGACGCCAACCTGCTCGGCATTGACATAAGGCGCGAGCATGGGATCGCCCAGGGTCGCGGTGATGGCTTCGGAAATCTGGATCGGCCGTCCGTACAAATTGCTCAAGGTGCCGAGGCGGCTGTGGTCTTTGGAGTTATCGCCGGGATGAATAACAGCCACCACCACAAAACCCTTGCGTGCCAGCGACGTGGCCAGGTCATGCAGGGCCAATGGCGTGCCGGTGTTGCCATGGGACAGCATCAGCATTGGAAACCGGCCCATGGCGACTTTGGTGTCTTCGCCGGCTTCGACGGTGTAGCCCTCAAGCCGGCTGGAGTGTTCCTTCGCGCTCGAAGGGTAGAACGCAATGGCCCGCATCGGTTGCAGATCGAGCGGATCGAGAAAGCTCATTTCATGAAAACCGACGCTCCAGTGAGGATGCGGCGCAGGTGCGGCGTGCACTGAATTCAGGCTGACGAGCAGACAGATCAGTAAAGCTGCACAAAGACGCACCATGGGATGCCCCACCTTGCTACGGAACGGAGACGTTAAGCCTCGACTGCATGACTCGGGCCACAATTTTGCAAGCGCAATTAGCAATACTGAGAAACAAAAAACTCCGCATCTGCCACTTGCGTGAACAGAATACAGAGTTTTTTGGGGATTGCCTGCAGCGACAGCGGGGTCTTTATCCAAACCTTATGCGGCGGCGAACAGCTGCTCGCTGATTTGTGCCTGGGCATCACTCATCGCTTTACCGCGCACTTCGTCACCGTAAGCCAGGCCGTGGGCACGGACGAATTCGATGTCGGTAATGCCGATGAAACCAAACAGCACCTTCAAGTAGTCTTCGTGGGCAACACCGGTTGCCTGGCCGGCGTGCAGGCCACCGGAAGTCGAAACGACCACCACTTTCTTGCCACCGCACAGGCCTTCAGGGCCGGCTTCGGTGTAGCGGAATGTCTGGCCGGCGACGGCAATGCGGTCGATCCAGGCCTTCAATTGGGTCGGGATGGTGAAGTTATACATCGGCGCTGCAATCACCACGGCATCCGCGGCGAGGAACTCGGCCAGGGTAGACGCGCTCAGTTCGGCTTCGTGCTGTTGGGCCGCGTTGCGCAGTTCAGCCGTGGTACCCGCTGCAACCAGTGTGGTCGAGGAAAAATGGCTGATGGCGTCGGCTGCCAGATCGCGGTAGGTCACAACGGCGGACGGCTCGGCGGCTTGCCAGGCTTTGACGACTTCGCTGCTCAGCTGACGGGAAGCCGAGTTGTCACCAAGAATGCTCGAATCGATATGCAGCAGTTTCATGTGGGATCTCCAGGTGAGGATCGCCGTCAGGGGCGATCTGATGGAAACAATCCTACAGATCAAACCAATAACTGATTAGACTGCAACAATGCGATAGTTTGTCTCACTGGTAGAACGATCGAGAAAACGCCCATGCAAGACCTTAATGATCTCTATTACTTCGCCAAAGTCGTCGAGGCTGGCGGCTTCGCGGCCGCCGGACGTTTGCTGGGGATTCCCAAGTCGCGATTGTCCAGGCGCATCGCCGAGCTGGAAGAGCGCCTGGGTGCACGTTTACTGCAACGCACCACAAGGCAACTGAAACTCACTGCCGTAGGCGAACGTTATCTGCGCCACTGCCAGGCGATGCTACTGGAAGCGGAAATGGCTGACGAAGCCGTGGCCAGTATGTCCAGCGAACCCCGTGGGCGCTTGCGAGTCTCTTCCCCGGTCGGCCTGGCTCACGAAATGCTGCCGGGGGTAATCAGCAACTTCCTCGAGAAGTATCCGCAAGTGCAGCTGGAGGTGATGCTGGTCAATCGACGCGTCGACCTGGTGACCGAAGGCGTGGACGTTGCATTACGCGTGCGCGAACCGGGTGATGAAGACCCGCTGTTGGTGACTCGCCGCCTGCGCCAGGCGCAGATGCTGATGGTCGCCAGCCCCGCCTTTCTCGAGGGGCTTGAGATCAATCATCCCGACGACCTGAAAAACCTGCCGGTACTTGGCGCCCTCGAACCCGATCGCCTGGTGCACATTGGCCTGGTCGATCGCCAGGGCAAAAAACACGACCTGGCCCTTGAAGCGCGGCTGGGCATCGACGACTTCATCGTGCGCAAGACCTGCACACTGGCTGGCCAGGGCTTTACGACGCTGCCGATGATGTATTGCGAGCAGGAGCTGGCAAATGGCTCGCTGGTACAGTTACTGCCCGAGTGGTCGCTGCCCGGGGGTTGGTTGCAGGCGGTCTACCCTCATCGACGCGGCGTGATGCCGGCCGTGCGCGCCTGGCTCGACCATCTGATTGAAACATTCAATGCCTGTGGAGATCGCTTGATATGAAGGCAGGACGCATGAGCGAGGCTGACGTAGCGGCTTTTTGCCTGGCTTTGCCGGGTGCCCGTGAAGACTACAAATGGGGTGGCGTGCGGGTGTTTTCGATTGCCGGCAGCAAGATGTTCGCCTTGCAGAACCTGCGCGGCGAGTCCTTGGCTTTCAAGGTCGACAAGGACCTGTTTGTGGGGCATTGCGACCGTCCCGGCATTCACCCGGCGCCTTATCTGGCCCGGGCACAATGGATTATCATGACCACGCCCTACCCGCTCGGCGCCGAGGAATTGCAAGGCTTGCTGAAGCGTTCTCATCAACTGGTGGTGAGCAAGTTGGCCAAGCGCACGCAGGTCGGCCTCTTGCTCTAGCAGCGCCTCGATCAGAACAGTGAGAACAGCTGCGCCTCGAGGAACAGCTGGTCGATCCAGAACACCTGGTGCAGCAGCACGATGATCCAGAACACCAGTTGAAAGGACACCTTGCGCGTCTTGTGCCGAAACACTTGCTGCGCGAGCAAGGCGCCCGGCCAGCCGCCAGCGAATTCCAGCGCATGCAGGACGTTTTCCGGCGTACGCCAGTGATCAACGCGCGCTTTGCGCTTGTCGCTCCAGTACAGCAGGAACGCCAGCACGCTGACGATACCGTAGGCCGCCAGGGGAATCAGTGAACCCCCTTGCAGCCACCACGACATCGAACCGAACAGCGGCAGCGCGCACACCATCGCAAACACCAGCAGCTTCAGGCGCAGGTGGCGGATGTTTGCCCCGTTGCGCGCGCTGACACCATTCATGGCTTGGCCGCGGCCCAGTCAACCCAACCGAATTGCCAGGTGGCCAGGATGAGCAAGCCGAAAGCAATGCGGTACCAGGCGAACACCGCATAACTGTGGCTGGCGATGAACATGAGCAAGCCTCGCACCGCGATCATCGCGAAAATGAACGCCGTGATGAAGCCAATCGCAAACACCGGGAAATCCGCAGGCACGAACAGGTCGCGGTACTTGTACCCCGAGTACACCGCAGCCCCCACCATGGTCGGCATGGCCAGGAAGAAGGAAAACTCGGTAGCGGTCTTGCGCGACAGGCCGAACAACAAGCCGCCGATGATCGTCGAGCCTGAGCGCGAGGTGCCCGGAATCATCGCCAGGCACTGGGCCAGGCCGACTTTAAGGGCGTCTTTCCAGGTCATGTCATCGACGCTTTCTGCATGTACTTCGTGCTGGCGCTTTTCAGCCCACAACATGACGATGCCGCCCACGACCAATGCCGTGGCTACCGTGATCGGGTTGAACAGGTAGTGGTGAATCAAGTCGGCGAAAATCACCCCCAATACCACCGCCGGAAAGAAGGCAATCAGCAGGTTGGCGGTAAAGCGCCGGGCATTGGGCTGCGTCGGCAGGCCCACTACCACATCGAAAATCTTGCGACGAAACTGCCAGACTACCGCCAGGATGGCGCCGAGCTGGATAATGATGTTGAACGCCATGGCACGCTCACCACCGAAGTTGAGCAAGTCGGCGACAATAATCTGGTGCCCGGTACTGGAAATGGGCAAGAACTCCGTCAGCCCTTCTACAATGCCAAGAATCAAAGCCTGAAAGGCCGTCCAAAGATCCATCAATCCCCCAAAAGGCAATGCGTCGACGCATGCCCCGTTAATTTATTCAAAGCCGTTTACTGTAAATCAGCGTCGTTGAGTCCCGCGCGCACAAGCCTACGCAAAAATCTCCAGAGTTTCGTGAAAAATCAGTTTGATTTCAGGTTTTTGCGTGCGGGACGAAATCCTAGCAGACAAGTACGCCTAATGCTGTCGTGTTGCAGGCTCCGATAGAGACGCTGCATCAAGCCTCTTCGCGGTAATCCGGTTACAATTCGCCCCCTCTTCGATTTTCCAGGGAAACTTATGTCCGGGCTTGAACTGTTTGCCGCTACCCTCGGCGTCATCGCCGTCTGGTTGACGGTCAAGCAGAACCCTTGGTGCTGGCCGATCGGCCTGGTCATGGTGCTGATCTACAGCTGGATCTTTTTTGAGGTGAAGCTGTATTCGGACATGTTGCTGCAAGTGATATATGCCGCGCTGCAGATTTATGGCTGGTGGCAATGGACGCGCGCAGGCCAGGCGCATCTTGGACGCGAGGTCAGCCGGCTGGATGGGCAGGCGGTGGCTTCGGGGCTGGCCCTTGGCGCGCTCGGCAGCCTGTTGCTGGGCGCCGCCATGGCACACTGGACCGATGCCGCACAACCCTGGCTAGATGCCGCCCTCACGGCTTTCAGCCTGGTGGCGCAATGGTGGATGGCGCAAAAACGCCTGCAGTGCTGGCCGTTGTGGATCGTCCTGGACTGCGTCTTCGTCGGCTTGTTCCTCTATAAGGGGATGTACCTGACGGCTGCCCTGTATGGGTTGTTCGCCCTGTTGGCTATTCAAGGCTGGCGGACATGGCGCAGCGACCCGGTGCTATGCCCATGAAGGTGCTGGTGCTGGCAGGACCGGAATCGAGTGGCAAAAGCTGGCTTTCGAGCGAGATTCACGCCAATTTCGGCGGCATATTGGTCGGCGAGTATGTTCGGTATTTCATCGAGAATGAAGCCCGGCTAACCTGCTTCGAAGACATTACGCCCATAGCACTTGGCCAGCTTACTTGGGAAGATCAGGCACGGGCGAAACAGCCGTCACTGTTGATTCTCGATACGCACCTGTTAAGCAATGTACTTTGGAGTCGAACGTTGTTCGGCGCCTGCCCGTCGTGGATCGAACGGGCTTTGCAGAAACGCCATTACGACCTTCACCTGCTGCTGAGCCCTGATACGGTGGCCTGGCATGACGACGGACAGCGTTGCCAGCCGCAACTGGAAGAACGCCAGGCATTTTTCCAGGCCAGCCGCCAGTGGTTTGAGCTGCATCGCCAGCCTTACGAGGTACTGCAAGGTGACTGGCAACAACGCAAGGACATGGCGTTCGAGGCTGTGACACGCTTGCTACGCACCTGACAGGGCGGCCCCGCCCTGCCAGAAAATGTCCATTGCTGAAACACCTCATCTCGCGCAAATCATCGAGCTAGAGCGGTTCGAGCATTCTTTCAAGAAAATGTTAAGCCGCTGATACAACGCTCCCTAAACGCCCTTAGCAAGCAATGCCGCCAGCATGGACGGCACTTTCGCGCGGCTTTGTCTCAGTGACGTTACAAAGTGTTTTTCACCACCTCAACAGTTAAAGCCAAGCCACTGTTATTAAAGACAAATCAAAAACCGGCACACCTTCTGCTCTCTTCCCCTGCAACGCTGATAAGGGCCAGCGTTCCACTTACAGAAGGAATTGCCGCCGTGGGGAAACTTCAGAACAAAATTCATAGTCTCCTGCTGATCGGATGCGCACTGAGCTCAATGGCTTGTCTGTCTGTACAAGCGGACAACGGCATTATCATCATCAAGCGTGATGTCCAGGTGCGCAACGCGACGAGTGCGCCGCTCGTTCCCGACCCTAACCCCACGACCGTCAACGCCAACCCGTCCAAACAGGTCCTCGCTCAAACCAATGAGTTGAGTGACGGTGACTTTGCCGGCGTTGCCAGTGGTGCAGGCATCTCCCGCCTAGTGACGCAAAACACCAACAACCTGGGCGGCAATATCAGCACCCAGACCCAACTTTCCAACCTCCCCGCCGGGCGTTCGGGCAATTCCGGCAGCGGCATTGCCAACATGGTCAACTCCAACGTCCAACAGGGCCTGGGCGCCCTGAAAATCATAACGGGAGACCGTTAAGATGAATCGTACGCTGCTGATGTTCGCCATGTTTTGCAGTGCATCGACCTTCGCCCAATCCCCCGTCCCCGTCATCAATAACGCCGACATCGACGGTTCGGGCGCGCAGTATCAAGGCAACTTCGCGGTCAACCAGGCGGCCGGCGACCTGCAGCAACAGGCTAATGCCCGGGCCATCGCCGCGGGTCATAACGCCAGCGCGACCACAGAGATTCGCCAACGGTTACGCACCATTGTCGACCCCAACATGGATGCCCGATCCAGCATTCAAGGCGACTCCTTCAGCCATGGCAATGGCGCGTTGGGCGTCAACCAGAGCGCGGGCGCCAGCAACCAGCAAGCCAATGCGCTGCGGATCAGCACCAGCGCACAGCCGCAAAGTATCGATGACAGCGTCCTCATGCAACAGAACGTGACGCTGCTCTACAACTCCGATCCAACTGACTCCGCACCAGGCTATCGCCAGGTCACTACAAGTGACCAGGCTTTCACCGGTAGCCGTGGGCTCATTCAGTTGAATCAGAGCGCCGGGGTGGGAAACCGAATGGCCAACACCCTCAGCGTACGGGTCGTGGACTGACCCAAACAGGTAATAACAACACTTAACCTAAAATAAGTACGGAGAATCACCATGAAACCTTCGATGGCATTAAAGCCTCTGGTTTTCGCAATTGCTGCGGTCATGGCTGTTGCTGTACAAGCTGGGCAAAACGATCGGCGTGGTAACCATCATCACAACGGAGGCCACCACACCCCTCCTGCAAAAATGATCCCTATCAGTGCGACTGCCAATGCTCACGACAGACAGAGCAGCACCAACAATCGCATCTGGAATGAAGGGGTAGAAAACTCGGCCGAGATGAGCAGTTCGGCCCAAGGCGCAAGTGGCAACGTCGGCGTCAACGTGGCGGCAGGTAACGGCAACCAGCAAGACAACGCCGCCGCCATCGCCAACGCAGCCTCCGACAACGCCGCGATCGACAACAGCTTCGTGTTCGGCACGGCCACTGCCTCCGCCGACGTGCGGCAAACCAGCAACCGTAACGTCGTCCACAACTTCGGCGTAACCAACTCTGCCGTGATGAGTGGATCCGCCGATGGCAGCAGCGGTAACGTGGGTGTCAACATTGCTGGCGGCGACCTGAACCAGCAGAAAAACACCATGGCAATTGCCAACACCAATGCCCCACTGGGTAGCGCAAGAGCCACCGCCTCCGCCAACCAGGACGGTCCTGGCTTGATCGTGAACAACACCGCTGACCGGACCTATCGCGTGGATACCATTACGGTTACCAAAACCGCTAGCGGTAGCGCCTCTCGCGAGAAGTCCTTCGAAGCCAGTGGCAGTCAAAGCAACTCGTCGAGCTGGGCCGCTGCCGGTTCCAGGAGCTCTGAAGCCAGCGGTTCCTTCAGCCTGGATGCAAGCGGATCCAAAAGCAGTAATGCCAGCGGTTCCAACAGCAGCAGCGCGAGCGGTTCCTTCAGCCTGGACGCAAGCGGTTCCAACAGCAGCGCTGCGAGTGGTTCCAATAGCAGCAGTGCAAGCGGTTCATCGAGTGCTTCTTTGAATGCTTCCCTGGACGCTTCCCTGGACGCTGCGGCGGCGTCTTCCCACTCCACTACCGTCAACAATGGCTGGGGCGATCGCACCCGCAGCAGAGAGTCCGATGCATCGCTTACCGCTTCGCTTAGCGCTTCGCTTGACGTGTCGGTAGACAAATCATACGACAAATCGCGCGAATCCTCGTTCGACAGGTCTCGCGAATCCTCGTTCGACAAGTCTCTCGATGTCTCGTACGACAAATCCCGTGAATCCTCGTACGACAAATCGCGCGATTCCTCGTTCGAAAAATCGTTCGACACTTCGTTCGAGAAAGCCAACGCGTCGTCGTATGACAAATCGGGCAGCAAGTCGTCCGAATCCGAGTACGCAAAAGCGAAAAGCTGGAGCGAAAGCAGCTCTTATGATTTGAGCAACACCTACTCTTATCAAGTGCTGACTCCAACCGGCTGGGCCAACCCTGTAACCAACACTGCAACCCTGAGCGGTTCGGTGAACGGCGGCAGCGGCAACCTGGGCGTCAACGTGGCTGCTGGTGTGGGCAACCAACAAAGCAACTCGTTGGCCATCTCCAACCAATCGTTCTAATGCTGTCAGTCGAGGCCCCCTTCCGGGGGCCTTTTCAACCCAACCAGAAGGCGTCCCCACCATGCGTATTATCGCCTTGGCAATCTTGCTTTGCGTGTCCAGTGTGATCGAGGCTGCACAACTGCCGCTGTCTGTCCTGCCAGGCGGTGCGGTGGTGTACAAACCGATCCAGAGCATTCGCGAGCGCAAATTTGCCGACCTGGTGCAGCAGAAAACCGATTTCAGTTGCGGCGCCGCTGCGCTTGCGACCATCTTGCGCCAGGCCTACTGGCTTGACGTAGACGAAGAACAGATCATCGAAGGCATGCTGTCACATTCCGATCAGGATCTGGTCCGCGTCCAGGGTTTCTCCATGCTCGACATGAAGCGCTACGTGGAAAGTCTCGGGATGCGGGCGCGTGGCTATCGTGTATCACCTGAATCTTTGAAGGAGATCAGGATTCCGGTGGTGGTACTCATGGACATCCGTGGCTACAAACACTTTGTGGTCATGCAAAGAGTCCATAACGACTGGGTCTATATCGGCGATCCGGTACTCGGGCATAAACGCTACAAAGTCGATGACTTTATCAAAGGCTGGAACGGCATCATCTTTGCCGTCATCGGCCAAGGCTACGACAAAAATAATGCATTGCTCGACCCGCCCCTGCCACTGACTGCCAAGAACCGCGTCAATACCTTCAGCCCGGTGCAGGACGCGGAGTTGATGGATTTCGGCTTCATACAAAGCGACTTCTTCTAATAACAAGCGAGCATGATGCTCGGGGAGTATCCAATGAAGACTCCAATCTGGCTGGCCGTCGTTTGCCTGGCCGCCAGCCTGCCGATCCATGCAGAAATATTGAAACCCATTGAGTTGAACGACCAGGAACTGGCAAGCCTGCGCGGGCGTTATGTCTTGCCGGGACGGATCATCAGTTTCGGGATTGCCATGACCAGCACCTGGCAAAACGCCAACGGGGAAGTGATCGGGGCAACGTCCTCGATGCAAATTCAACAGTCGACCATCAAGCCACAATTCTATGTGTCGTTGATCGACGAAAAAGGCACTGGTTCAGCGCGTACCCAAAGCACCGGCACCGGCACGGTCACCGGCGGTGGCGGCCTCAACAGCACCGAAGGCGTCACTCAAGTCGTGCGGGCTGCCGGCGACAACAACAGTGCCTACAACAACGTCGATATCAACGTTACCAAGGCCAACCAGGCGCCAGCCACGCAACAGCAGGGCCAGGCACTTGCCGCGGGTTCGACCTTGGTCGGTTCCAATGGCGCGGGCACGCTGAGCGTTTCCTCGAGCGGTTCTGGGGTGCAACTTAACATCATGGCCAACAACAACCAGGGCAGTACCATGCAACGCCTGGCCCAGGGCGGGTTGATGCAGAACACGACGTTGCTCGGCAATAGCAACCAGGTCAGGAACCTCACATCGTTGAATGTCGTGCTGCGCGACAACATGGCGACAGCCGGCTCGTTGAACGGCAATCTGGACCAGCTCAAAGGTCTTCGCACTCAAGGATTCTGATCTACGCTCAGTCTCATCATCTGTAGTCAGAAGGGACGGCTAACCCATGCACCGATCGTTAACGTTCAGAGTTATCGTTTGTCTGAGTAGCCTGGCACCGGCCCCATTGCTATACGCAGCACCGGACCCCCAGGTAGAAGCACTAAAACAAGAACTCATGGAGTTGAAACAGCGTTACGAAGCACAACAGAACGCGCTGATGGTCCTCGAACAGCGCGTTCGACAAGTCGAAGAAGCTCCTGCGACACCTGCGCCCAAACGCCTGACCAAGTCCCCCGCGGAATCGCCCAATAGTGGCCAGAAGGTGGCTACCGGCGCGCCCGGAACCACGGGCAGCTCCTACGGGCAGTCGCTCAAGGATGACTCGGAACCGGCACAAAGCGTATCCAACCTGTACGACGAAGCCAGCGGGTTCTTCGGCGGCGGCAAGTTCAGCGTCGAAACCGGCCTGACCTACACGCACTACGATACCCGTGCGCTGACGCTCAACGGCTTCCTGGCACTGGACTCGATTTTTCTCGGCAACATCAACCTGGACCGCATCAAGGCCGACAACTGGACACTGGACCTGACCGCCCGCTACAACGTAGCGCAACGCTGGCAGTTCGACATTAACGTCCCCGTGATCTATCGCGAGTCTACGTACTCCTCCGGTGGTGCCGGCGGCGCCGCCAACGGGGTTTCAGACGAAACCGTTACCCGCGACCCGGCCATCGGCGATGTGAACGTTGGCGTGGCCTACAAATTCCTCGACGAGTCAGCCAACCTGCCCGACGCGGTGGCGACACTGCGCATCAAGGCGCCAACCGGGGAAGACCCTTACGGTATCAAGCTGATCGAGGTCCCGGGCAACGATAACCTCGCGGTACCCGAAGACTTGCCGACCGGCAATGGTGTCTGGTCGATCACCCCGGGGATCTCGCTGGTCAAGACCTTCGACCCGGCCGTGCTGTTCGGCAGCTTGGCCTACACCTACAACATGGAGGACTCTTTCAGCGACATCAGCCCTCAGGTCAATTCCAAGGTGCCCGGGGACGTGAAACTGGGCGATTCCTGGCAGATCGGCGCCGGCATTGCCTTCGCCTTGAACGAGAAGATGAGTATGTCGTTCTCCTTCACCGATCAGTTCGCACGCAAGAGCAAGATCAAGCCGGACGGCGGCGATTGGCAATCGATCTCCAACAGCGACTACAACTCGGCCAACTTCAACATCGGCATGACCTTGGCCGCCACCGACAACCTTACGATCGTTCCCAACCTGGCCATCGGCCTGACCGACGACTCGCCGGACTTTTCCTTCAGCCTGAAATTCCCGTACTACTTCTGACCCACGACAAAGCCCCGTTGCGACTTCAATCGCAACGGGGCTTTTTCTTTCTGTAGGAGCGAGCATGCTCGCGATGGTCCTCAACGATTACGCGGGAAGCCTGGCACCCCGTGGTGTCCTGTGGTCCATCGCGAGCATGCTCGCTCCTACGGTATCGTGTTCAGCGAATTTGATGCTTGTGCAACAACCGGTAGAAGGTCGGCCTGGATATCCCCAGCACCTTGGCGGCAATGCTCAGGTTGTCGCTGTGGCGGTTTAGTACATCACACAAGGCCTGGCGCTCTGCCCGGTGCTTGTAGTCTTCCAGCGTGCCCATCGGCGCGGCAACGGTGTGATGGCTGATCAGCCCGAGGTCTCGCGCTTCGATCTGCCGGCCCTCGGCCAGCACCAACCCGCGCCGCACCCGGTTGGCCAGCTCGCGCACATTGCCCGGCCAGTCATGTTTGCCCATGGCTATCAGTGCGTCTTCGCTGAAGCTGCGGGGACGGCGGCCAGTTTCATGGCTGTAGAAATGGGAAAAATGGTTGGCCAGCATCGACAGGTCGCCATTGCGCTCACGCAGGGGCGCGGTCGCGACTTGCAACACGTTCAGACGATAATACAAGTCTTCGCGAAAGCCTTTCTTTTCAATCGCCGCTTCAAGATCGACATGGGTTGCCGCCAGTACCCGCACATCCACCGGAATCGGCTGACTGCCGCCCACCCGCTCGATGTGTTTTTCCTGGAGGAACCGCAACAGGCTCGCCTGCAGTTCCAGGGGCAGATCACCGATCTCGTCGAGAAACAGCGTGCCGCCGTTGGCCGCTTCGATCCGCCCGATCTTACGTTGATGGGCACCCGTAAAGGCGCCCTTCTCGTGGCCAAACAGCTCGGACTGGATCAGGTGCTCGGGAATAGCCCCGCAATTGATAGCGACAAAGGGCTTGCTGTGGCGCAGGGATTGTCGATGCAGCGTACGCGCCACCAATTCTTTACCAGTACCGCTTTCGCCACGAATCAACACCGGCGATTCGGTGGGCGCCAGCTTGCTCAGTAACTTGCGCAATTCGCGTATGGGCTTGCTGTCGCCCAGCAGTTCGTGCTCAGGCTGATCGATATGAACCGTGCCCTGTCCGCGCAGCCGCGCCATGCCAAAGGCCCGACCCAATGTGACCTGGACCCTGGAGACATCGAACGGCAAGGTATGAAAATCGAAAAACCACTCGCAGACAAAGTCCCCGACATTCTGTAGCCGCAGGACATCCTGATTGAGTACGGCGATCCACTCGGTACCGCTTCGGCTGATCACCTCTTTGACGGTATCCGGATGCTCAAGGTGAAAGGGCTGTAATCGTAACAAGCCCACGTCACAACTTCGATCGGCGGCGTTGTCCAGCGAACAGCTATCAACGTCCCATCCCACGGAGCGTAATCCCGGCAGCAAACGATGGCAGTCGTCGCAGGGATCCACCACTAATAAACGACGTAACGCAGGCGCTTCGTTCATGTGATTTCCTTGACGCCAAATTTAAGGATTTTTTATTAAAAACAGTCATTTGGCGGACCTGGCTGTAACGTTAGCAAGAATTTGACGGGCGCTTGTACCGTTTGACTATAGGGCTTCTAGATAAAGAGTTATAAGAAGCGGGATTTTCCAGCCATCTGACGAAAGTTTTCTTTCATTACGCTTTCAACGCGAGGCTGTATCCTTGGGATGCGAAAGAAAGTTGAAATTTCTTTTGCTTGAGTGTGACCTGAACCCCGGTTACGGGCATCAGTACAAGTAACCAGCCGAACGGTAAGCCCAACCGACGGCAATTGACTTGACTGGGCCTATAGAGAGACGACCTATGAACGCCCCACTCCGTGTCAACGAAGCTCTTTTGATTGCCGACCGCGCATTTAAACCGTTCAAATGCGTGGCCTGGGCCCCACAAGACGGTAATGGCGAACTGACCCTCACCGTGATCGACCGCACCAATAACAATATTGGACGCAAGCAGATCCCGAGCAGCGCCTATACCGATCCAGCGCAGCTTGAGTGCTTGCTGCAACAGGCCCGCGCCGAGCTGAGCGAAGAAGGCTACACGTTGCAATCATGGTCGATGCCGCAATAACTGTATGGCGGATTACGTCAGGTAATCCGCATCCCTGGCTGGAATTATATGGCTGTTTTTTCACGCCAAGCGCACTCAAGACGCTTTCTTACTTGAACTTCGACGCGCCCTTAATTCTTTGCTGGCTTGCCATTGGTTCGAAAAGACACTGTTGTGGCACACAACGACCCTCCGTCTGTTTGTTCTGACAGTTGTGCATTTAATCATTCAGGGATTGAATATTCTCTAGAAAGTCGCCACCGCCCAACTTCTGGATAAGGACGACTCGCAAGGAGATGCGTGCATGTCAATCCAGTCTGTTTTGGCTTTCCCGGCAATTGTCCGTGATGCTGGAAAGCTAGACACTACCTTCGCTGCCAAAGGCACCGCCCAGGTGTATTTCTTCGGCAGCACTTCAAGCTTGGCCAACGACATCGCAATTGATTCACAGGGCCGGCTATTGGTGGCGGCTAAGGTCACCCTGCCTGGTGGCAGCCGCTTTGGCCTGGCACGTTTGCTCAGGGACGGTTCAGCGGACCTGGCTTTTGGCAAACAAGGCAGTGTCATCGGGCAATTCGAACCGGGTTTCGAGGCCATGGCGGGAAAGGTAAAGGTGCTGCCCAATGGGCACATCTTGATCGTCGGCCTGCAATACGAAAGCGAACACTGCACACTCCCCGCGCTGGCGCTGTTTGACTCGCTGGGTCAACCGGTCAAGCGTTTTGGCGACAATGGCCGTCGCGTCGTGCGGCTGCCAGGCAACTTCTCCCAGGGCATGCGCGACGTCTGGCTACCCCCGGGCGTACCAGGCGCCGAGGCCTGCGGCGTCGACGTGCAGGACGACGGTCGCATCCTGTTGGTGGCCAATCATCACTTCGAACTCGCCGATCATGCCGCCATGCTGATACGGCTGACCGCAGAGGGCGCGCTGGACAACAGCTTCAATGGCCGCGGCTTTGTGATGGTCAGGCACCTGCTGATGAATACCTGGCTCAGCAGTGTGACGGTACAAGACGACGGCCGCATCCTGGTCGGTGGCTCAATCAATTTCCCGGAAGAAGGCCTGGTGGCCCGCTATCATGCCGATGGCAGCCTGGACAGCAGTTTTGCCCTGGATGGCTTCATGAGTTTCATGGCATGCGGACACAGTGCCCAAGTCAGCCAACTCGTCCAGCAGGCCAACGGCGACGTTCAATGTTTTGGCAGCAGCCGCGAACCCATGCGCTGCCTGGCCCTGAAAATACACGCCAATGGACGCCCGGATCATCATTGCAATGGCGGCCAGGCGCAATTACTGGAAATCGGTCGCAGCGGTTGCCAATGGACTGCCGCGCAAATGCAGCCGGACGGCAGCGTGTTGACCGCGGGCGCCACCATTGGCGGCGTCGAGGCCGACTTTGTATTGGGCCGATACCTGCCGGGCGGGCAGCTCGATGGCGACTTTGGCGACGGCAGCGGATTTGTACGCACCCGACTGGGCCGCAGCCTTGACACAGCCACTTCAATCGCGGTGCAGAATGATGGCAACATCCTCGTCGGCGGCTATTCGCTGGACGGTACCTATCGGGCGATCGTCGCACGCTACTTGGGCTAACTCGATAGACTTTTCCTACGCTTGATCTTCTGTTCGGCTTACGGCAAGTTGCGCGCTTCTTAACTCAAGGAGTAGCCGATGTCCGGCTCGATGGCCCAGGCGTTCGCGCACAATTTTCTCGGCAACTCACCGCGCTGGTACAAGGCCTGCATTGTCGGTTTCCTGCTTCTCAACGCCGTGACGTTATGGACCGCAGGCCCGGTGGTGGCTGGATGGTTGCTGGTGCTGGAGTTCATTTTTACGCTGGCCATGGCCCTCAAATGTTATCCGCTGATGCCCGGCGGCCTACTGTTGGTCGAAGCGCTGTTGTTGAAAATGACCACGCCCCAGGCACTCTATGACGAGTTGCTGCACAACTTCCCGGTGATCCTGCTGCTGATGTTCATGGTCGCCGGTATCTACTTCATGAAAGACCTGCTGCTGTTCCTGTTCTCGCGCCTGCTGCTAGGGGTACGCAGCAAGGCCCTGCTGGCGCTGATGTTCTGCTTTTTGTCGGCGTTCCTGTCGGCGTTTCTCGATGCCCTGACCGTAACCGCGGTGATCATCAGTGCCGCCGTCGGGTTTTACTCGGTGTACCACCGCGTCGCCTCGGGCAGCGATCCGCGCCAGGACAGCGAGTACAGCGATGACCAGCACCTGCCCACCCTGCATCACGCCGACCTCGAGCAATTCCGCGCGTTTTTGCGCAGCCTGCTGATGCACGGCGCCGTGGGCACTGCGCTCGGTGGTGTGTGCACGCTGGTGGGCGAACCGCAGAACCTGCTGATTGGCCATGAAATGGGCTGGCACTTCGCCGAATTTTTCCTGCAGGTCGCGCCGGTGTCCTTGCCTGTGCTGGTCGCAGGCCTGATCACCTGTGTCCTGCTGGAAAAGCTGCGCTGGTTTGGCTATGGCACGTTGCTGCCGGACAACGTTCGTACCGTGCTGGCCAACTACGCTGCCCAGGATAATGCCGAGCGCACTTCCCGCCAGCGTGCTGCGTTGCTCGTGCAAGGTGCGGCGGCCTTGATCCTGATTGCCGGGCTGGCCTTTCATGTGGCGGAAGTGGGCCTGATCGGGTTGATGGTGATCGTGCTGATCACCGCATTCACCGGCATCACCGACGAGCACCGCCTGGGCAACGCATTCAAGGACGCCATGCCCTTCACCGCATTGCTGGTGGTGTTTTTCGCCGTGGTGGCGGTAATCCACGATCAACAGTTGTTCACGCCATTGATCCATTGGGTGCTGGCCCTGCCCGCCGACCAACAACCCGGCATGCTGTACATCGCCAACGGCTTGCTCTCGGCCATCAGCGACAATGTGTTCGTGGCCACCATCTACATCACCGAGGTAAAACAGGCCTTCCTCTCCGGGCACATGAGCCGCGAACATTTCGAGACGTTGGCGATTGCGATCAATACCGGAACCAACCTGCCCAGCGTGGCGACGCCCAATGGCCAGGCGGCGTTCCTGTTCCTGCTGACCTCGGCGATTGCACCGCTGATTCGCCTGTCGTATGGACGGATGGTATGGATGGCGTTGCCATATACCGTGGTGATGGGTGTGCTGGGTTGGTACGCCGTGAGTTTCTGGCTTTGAGGTGGCTGGCTGGCGAGGAACGATGACGCGGTGCAGCAGTTACACCGCGGCGTCTGCTTCGCCTGTAGGTGCCAGGCTTGCCGGCGAAGAACGATGACGCGGTACGACAGATAAACCGCGGCGTATCGTTCGCGGGCAAGCCTCGCTCCTACAAGCGAAGAACGATGACGCGATTCAACAGATGCACCGCAGCGACTGGATCGCCGGCAAGCCTGGCTCCTACAAAGCCAAGAACGGTGATGCGGTTTAACGATCGTTCAGGATGTAGCGCTCGATGGCTTGGGCCGCCCCGTCCTCGGTGTTGGCTCCAGTTACCACATCGGCCTGGCGTTTGACTTCGTCCTCCGCCTGGCCCATGGCGATCGACAACCCGGCCACATGAAACATCGCCGGGTCATTGCCGCCATCGCCCATGGCCGCTGTCTGCTCCAGCGGCAGACCGAGAAACTCGGCCAGCGTCGCCAACGCCTGCCCCTTGTTGGCCTGCATCGCAGTCACGTCCAGATACACCGGCTGTGAACGCGAGACTTGGGCCTGGCCTTCAACTTTCGCCAGCAACCGGGCCTCCAGCTCAACCAGCAACTGCGTGTTGCTGCTGGCGGCGACGATCTTGTCGATGCGGGCCAGGTACGGTTCGTAGCTTTCGACCACCACTGGCGGATATCCCAGCCCGTGTTGTTCGCGCGGCACCAAGGGGCCGGTCGCGTCTTTCACCAGCCAGTCGCCGCAACTGAACACCCAGACTTCGATCTCCGGTTGATCGGCGAACAGCGCCAGGGTCATCAATGCCGCCGCGGCCGGTAAATAATGCGCGACGAGCAAACTGCCATCGGGATGAACGACGGTGCCGCCGTTGAAGGCTGCCGTGGGCAGGTCAACGCCCAAGGCCTCGATCGTTTGCAACATGGCCCTGGGTGGACGCCCCGTGGCCAGGCTGAACGACACTCCGGCTTCACGCAACGAACGGACCGCGTCGATGGTGCGTTGGCTGAGGCTGTGATCGGGCAACAATAACGTGCCGTCCATGTCACTGAGCAGCAAGCGGATGGGTTGTTGCGACTCGTCACTCATCCGAGGCCATGCCAGACGCGACCATCGCGAGCCAGCAGTTCTTCGGCGGCTTGCGGTCCGTTTTCGCCTGCAGCGTAGCCCTGCACGCTGGCATCCTGCTGCCAGGCGTCCAGGAAAGGCTGCACCGCACGCCAGCCGTTCTCGATGTTATCGGCGCGCTGGAACAGGGTCTGATCGCCGGTGAGGCAATCGTAGATCAAGGTTTCGTAGCCGGTGGACGGCTGCATTTCGAAGAAATCCTTGTAGGCAAACCCCAGTTCGATGTTGTCCATCTTCAGGGTCTGGCCGGGGCGCTTGGCCAGCAGGTCGAACCACATGCCTTCGTTGGGTTGAATCTGGATGCGCAGGTAGGTGGGTGCCAGCTCATCGACTTCGGTATCGCGGAACTGCGCATAAGGCGCAGGTTTGAAGCAGATGACGATTTCGGTGTCGCGCACGCTCATGCGCTTGCCGGTACGCAGGTAGAAAGGCACGCCAACCCAGCGCCAGTTATCGATCATGACTTTGAGGGCGACATAGGTTTCGATGTTGCTGTCGGGCGCTACCTTGTCTTCCTGGCGATAACCGCGCAGTCGCTGACCATCGACTTCGCCAGCGGTGTACTGGCCACGCACCGAATTGGCCCGGGCCTCCTCCACCGACCAGGGACGAATCGCGCCGACCACCTTGGCTTTCTCACCGCGAACCGCATCGGCGCCGAACGCGGCCGGTGGCTCCATGGCCACCATCGCCAACAACTGGAACAGATGATTGGGCACCATGTCCCGCAGGGCGCCAGTGTTTTCGTAGAAACTGCCACGGGTTTCGACGCCGACGGTTTCGGCGGCGGTGATTTGCACGTGGTCGATGTAATGGTTGTTCCAGAACGCTTCGAACAGGCTGTTGGAGAACCGGCTGACCAGGATGTTCTGCACGGTCTCCTTGCCCAGGTAATGATCGATACGGTAGATCTGCTTTTCCGTCATGACCTTGAGCAGGCAGGCGTTCAGGGCCTCGGCGGTCTGCAGGTCGGAACCGAAAGGCTTTTCGATCACCACCCTGCGAAACACCTCGGGGCTTTCCTGCAGCAAGCCGGACGCGCCGAGACGGCGCACCACTTCACTGAAAAAGCGTGGCGCGGTGGCCAGGTAGAACACCGCGTTGCCAGTGCCGCTGGCGGCGATTTTTGCCGCCAGCGCTTGATAAGTGCCGTCGTCCAGGAAATCGCCCTGGACGTAGCTGATGCCTTTGGCGAGGTTGGCCCACACAACCGGGTCAAGGGCCTGATCGCCCTTGCCGATTTTGCCGGCAACCTCATTGCGAATGAAGTCCTCGAGCTTTTGCGCGAAGCCTTCATCGCTGATGGCGTTATGGTCAACGCCGACGATCCGCAAGCCATCCCCGAGTAAACCGTCGCGCTTGAGGTTGTACAGCGCCGGCATCAGCAGGCGCTTGACCAGATCACCGTGGGCGCCGAACAGGAACAGCGTGGTGGGTGGCGCGGGTTCAGTCTTGGATTTCCTGCGGATCCCATGGGTCATTTTTTCGCGGTCTCCACGTGGCCGCCGAAGCCGAAGCGCTGGGCCGAGAGAATCTTGTCGCCAAAAGTGCCCTGGCCACGGGAACGGTAACGGGCGAACAACGAGTTCGACAGCACCGGTACAGGTACGGCCTGCTCCATGGCGGCCTCGATGGTCCATTGGCCTTCACCGCTGTCAGCCACGGAACCCGAGAAGCCGTCGAGTTTCGGATCGCTGGCCAGCGCGTCGGCCGTCAAGTCCAGCAGCCAGGACGACACGACGCTGCCCCGACGCCAGACTTCGGCGATGTCGGCGACGTTCAGGTCAAAACGCTGGTCTTCCGGCAGCTTGGTGCTGGACTTGGTCTTGAGGATGTCGAAACCTTCGGCGAAGGCCTGCATCATGCCGTATTCGATGCCGTTGTGGATCATCTTGACGAAATGCCCGGCACCGGCGGGACCGGCGTGGATGTAACCGCGCTCGGCGCGATCGTCATCGGATTTGCGGTCCTTGGTGCGCGGGATATCGCCCATGCCTGGCGCGAGTCTGTCGAACAGCGGGTCAAGACGCTTAACGGTCTCGGTATCGCCGCCGATCATCATGCAATAGCCGCGCTCCAGGCCCCAGACACCGCCGGAGGTGCCGACGTCGATATAGTGCAGGCCTTTTTCCGAAAGGGTCTTGGCCCGGCGGATGTCGTCCTTATAGAAGGTGTTGCCACCGTCGATGATGGTATCGCCGGCTTCGAGCAAGGTGCTCAGGGTGTCGATGGTGTCTTCGGTCGGTGCGCCTGCCGGCAACATGACCCACACCGCTCGTGGTTTGGCCAGGCCAGCGACCAGGGCCGGCAAATCGGCGACGCCGGTGGCGCCTTCGCTGCTCAAGGTATCGACGAAGGCGGTATTGCGGTCGTACACAACGGTGGTATGTCCGTTGAGCATCAGGCGCCGCGCAATATTGCCGCCCATGCGGCCCAGTCCAATAATCCCGAGTTGCATGTGCTGATGCTCCCTACTACAAATAAAAGTGTGTCAAAGGTTATAGCCCAACGCGACTCATGAGGTTAGTCCAGAGCGTTGGCATGAAGTTTCCGGGCATTGTGCCCGATCCTGATGGATAACGTCGGGAATCGTGCCGAAGACACAACGACCATGAAAAATAAAAAAGTTCCCTTCGGGGGCAAAAGAAATCAAAATTGGCGCCGATAGTAGATGAGCCACCGATTTCGGCGGCCAACCTACAGTTGAGACACGCCATTTGCGAGGTGAGCAATGGGCACAGTACACACCGCACTGCCAGCACAAACCCTTTACGTCACTATCCGTCGCGATGAATTGCGCCAGTTGAAAGACGAGCGTGACCAGTTGAAACAGGAGCTGGCGCAATTGCGCTTGCTGATCCAGGGCCAACAGCCCTTGCCATTGCCCCAGCGGGCACCGCACGCCTGATCTCCTCGCCTTTGTCGGAAGTAGTACTGCACTGCTTCCGGCGCGCCGTATCCCCTTTTGCCTGCGATCACTCACGAAATTTTCACATTCGCCTGTTGATACTTCGGCGCTTTGTGCGCCGCCTGGACTGTGCGCGGCCGCCGTTTTCGGCGCTTGCGTGGCCTGGCGGTACGAGTGACTACTGGCTGGAGCGTTGAATGACTTGGTTTAAACGCAGCGATTCGTCTGCGGAAGGTTTCGATTGGGCAGGGTTTCTCTGGCTGTTCCTGTTCTTCTGGTATTTTTCCGGCATCACCCAACTGTTGATCCAGCTGACCGGCACCTCCGGTTTCACCGGGTTTCGCCAGGCGTTCGTGATGAGTGCCATCTGGTTGGCACCGATGCTGTTGTTCCCAAGGCAAACCCGAGTGATGGCCGCGGTCATCGGCGTGGTGCTGTGGGCGTGCTCGATGGCCAGCCTCGGTTACTTCTTCATTTATCAGCAGGAATTCTCCCAGAGCGTCATCTTCATCATGTTCGAGTCGAACGTGTCCGAAGCTGGCGAATACATGACCCAGTATTTTGCCTGGTGGATGGTTCCGGCCTTCCTCGCGCACACCGCGGTCGGCTATTTCCTGTGGACACGCCTGCGCCCGGTGTACCTGCCTCGCGCCAAGGCCCTGGCGGTGGCCGCCGCCATACTGGTCGGCGTGGTCGGTTATCCGCTGGTCAAACAAACCCTGCGTACCGGCAGCTTCGCCGAGGGCTTCGAGAAATTCGAAACACGCATCGAGCCGGCTGTGCCGTGGCAGATGGCCGTGGCCTATCACCGCTACCTCGATACCCTGGCCAACATGCAGCAGATGCTGCACAGCGCGAGCAAGGCCGCACCACTGCACAACTTCAAGGATTCGACGGCCAACCAGCCCGCCACCCTCGTGTTGGTGATCGGCGAATCCACCAACCGACAGCGCATGAGCCTGTACGGCTATCCTCGGCAAACCACCCCGGAACTGGACAAGCTCAAGGACCAACTGGCGGTCTTCGATAACGTCATCACGCCGCGCCCCTACACCATCGAGGCATTGCAACAGGTTCTGACTTTCGCCGACGAAGAAAACCCTGAGCTGTACCTGTCCACGCCTTCATTGGTCGCCATGATGAAACAGGCTGGCTACAAGACGTTCTGGATCACCAACCAGCAGACCATGACCAAGCGCAACACCATGCTCACGACCTTTTCCGAGCAGGCCGACGAACAGGTGTACCTGAACAACAATCGCAACCAGAATGCCGCCCAGTACGATGGCGATGTGATCGAGCCGTTCAACAAGGCCCTGGCCGACGCGGCACCGCGCAAGCTGATCGTGGTGCATTTGCTTGGCACGCACATGAGCTATCAGTACCGCTACCCTGCGACCTTCGACAAGTTCAAGGATCGCAACGGTGTTCCGGCCGGCGTAAGGGACGATCAACTGCCCACCTATAACAGCTACGACAACGCCGTGCTGTACAACGACTTCGTGGTGTCGAGCCTGATCAAGGACTTCGCCAAGTCTGACCCGAATGGCTTCCTGTTCTACCTCTCCGACCACGGCGAAGACGTGTTCGACTCCCCTGGCCATGGCACCCTCGGGCGCAACGAGAGCAAGCCGACGGCGCCGATGTATACCATCCCGTTCATGGCCTGGGCCTCGCCAAAGTGGCGCGAAACCCACGACTGGAACTTTGCCGGCGACCTGGGGCGCCCGTACAGCAGTTCGCACCTGATCCATACCTGGGCACACCTGGCGGGGTTGAGTTTCGATGAACTCGATCGCAGCAAGAGCGTGGTCAGCGACAGCTTCAAGGCGCGCCCATTGCTGATCGGCAACCCTTATGAGCGGCAACAGCGGCCCTTGATCGATTTCAGCCTGATCAAGCCAAAAGCTGCGCCAGTCTTGCCTGAAGTCGTGCAAAAGTAGTCCTTTCAACACCATTCAAACCTGTGGGAGCGAGCCTGCTCGCGATGACGTCGGCACAGTCAACATTGATGTTGATTGATCCATCGCCATCGCGAGCAGGCTCGCTCCCACAGTTGTTTCGTGTTGTAGGAAGCAACGTCATAATAATAATTATTCTCGTTTACCCCTAAATCCCTCCCCCCTCCTTCGTCTTTGCATAAACGGAATTTTCCCTCGACGACAAGGAGTCGGCCGCGATGTTCGCGCCTATCACCCGTTCCATTACTTTTACCCTTGGCCTGTGCGGCGCCGCACTGAGCCCGGATCTACTGGCTGAATCCGAGACCGAGCCCGCCCCGCTGGCGTCCATCCTCATGCTCGGTGCCACCAACGTCACCGCCCAGAACCTGGGCAGCACTACTGAAAACACCGAGTCGTACACCACCGGTGCCATGAGCACGGCCACCCGCCTGAACCTGTCGATCAAGGACACGCCGCAATCGGTTTCCGTGGTCACGCGCCAGCAAATGGACGATTTCAAACTCGGTAGCCTGTCCGAAGCCATGAGCCAGACCACAGGCGTGGTGGTCCAGCACAACGACTCGGACCGTGTCAGCTATTCCTCGCGTGGCTACACGATCAACAATTTCCAGGTCGATGGCATGCTGAATACCTTTAGCTACATGAAGTCCGATTCCGACACCATCATCTACGACCGCATCGAAGTGGTACGCGGTGCAACGGGCTTGACCACCGGCGCAGGCGACCCTTCGGCCACCATCAACATGGTGCGCAAGCGACCGACTTCGCAGTGGGAGGCCAAGACCGGCGTCAGTGGCGGCAGCTATGACGACTACTACAGCTACCTGGACGTCGGCGGTCCGCTGGCTTTCGACGGGCGACTGCGCGGTCGTGGAGTGGTGGCCTATCGCGACAGCGATTCGTACCGGGACAAATACCAGCAGCAACGGGAAGTCGGCTACGGGGTGCTCGAGGCCGACCTGACCGACGACACCCTGCTGGCGGTGGGTTACGACTATCAGGACAAGCACGTGCAAGGTACGTCCTGGGGCACGGTGCCGTACTGGAACGCTGACGGCAGCAAGGCCAACCTTGGGCGCTCGACCAACATGGCCACGTCCTGGAGTTCCTGGCCGCTCAAGGACAAGACTGCGTTCGCCAACCTCGATCACCAGCTCGGTGGCGGGTGGCAAATCAAGGCCGCCTACACCCACCGTGAAAGTGACACCGACGGCAAGATCTACTATGCCGGTGGCGGCTTTCCCGAGGCGGACCGCAGCGGCATGGTCGCCAACGTCAGTCACATGATCGGCACGCAAAAAATGAAAGCCTATGACTTCAACGTGTCCGGCCCCTACACACTGCTGGGACGCGACCACGAAATGATGGTCGGCTATGGCGAGGCCGAACGCAGCGAAGAAAGTCCTTTCACGCAAGACGGCCCACGGGCCGCGGATTACGAAAACGTCCCCGACTGGAAGTACATGGGCAACATCGGCAAGTTTCCCGACACCGTAACCGGCCTTTCCGGGGCCAAAGACAACACTCGGCAAAAGGCCGGCTACCTGGCCACGCGCCTGAGCCTCACCGATGAACTGCACGCGGTACTCGGCAGCCGCTACGGCAGCTGGAAGGCCTCAAGCACCACCAACGCCTATGACGCCAACCTGCAACTGACCAGAATCGACCACAGCAGCCAACAGCACAATGATATGTGGACGCCGTACGCCGGGTTGCTCTACGACCTCACCCCGCAGTACACCGCATACGTCAGCTACACCGATATTTTCAAACCACAGTCCAACCGCGACAGCAATCGCAAGTACCTTGAACCTGTGGTCGGCAGTAACTATGAACTGGGTCTCAAGGGCAGCCTGCTCGAAGAGCGATTGAACCTCGCCACCGCGTTGTTCTGGAGCAAGCAGGACAACGTCGCGGAACTTGACGATTCCGTTCCGCCGGACCCGGTCACCGGCGAAGAGTTCTTCAAGTCCGGCGGCAAGGGCAACAAAGTCCAGGGTTTTGAAGCCGAGGCGTCAGGCGAAGTCATGCAGGGCTGGAACATGACCGCCGGTTACACCTACACCCACTCGGTCAACGGTGAAAAGGAACGTAACAACACCAACCAACCGTTGAACATGCTGCGCTTCTCCACGGCTTATCACTTGCCCGGCGAGTGGCAGCCGTTGACCGTGGGTGCTGCAGTGAACTGGCAGAGCGACGTGTATCGCAACGCCAGTCGCCCGGTCGGGCGCGGCGCCGATGGCAGCCTGGTCACTGCGCGCACGGACATCCGCCAGCAGGCCTACACCGTGGTCAACCTGATGTCGCGCTACGCATTCGACCGGCACCTGTCAGCCTCGTTGAACGTCAACAACCTGTTCGACAAGAAGTACTACGATAACGTCGGGTTCTATAACGGTGTGTATTGGGGCGATCCGCGCACGGTGACCCTGAGCCTGGACTGGACACTCTAGAGGCGATGTTAATTCCCATTTAACGGAATCGGCGGATAATGAGCGTTCGACTTTGATTCATTGACTCATGGACGAAAAGCATCCGACATCTGTAAGTGGGAGGCACACCATGAAAAGATCCACGTTGATCCTCGCAGTCCTGATGACGTTAGGCTCCGCCAGCGCCTTTGCCGAAGGCGGCGCCGAACGCATGCGCTACTACTACGAGACCTTGCACTACAACCAGCAGGTGGCGCTGGGCAACATCACGCCAGGCCAGGCGAAGGAACTGCGAGTGCCGGACGATCAAACCGCGCAAATGACCGAGTCCTATAGGCCGAAATGATTGACCTCTGACTGTCTGTCTTTCTGTAGGAGCGAGCATGCTCGCGATGGTGGTCAACGATGACGCGGGGCACCAGATACCCCTCGTTGTCCTTGAGTCCATCGCGAGCATGCTCGCTCCTACACAGGGGGATTAAAGCGGCTTGATCCAGAACATCATGCGCCCGTGCGCCGGATCGAACTCTCCCGGGGCAAAGCCGAACCTGGTGTAGGACGCCTGCGCCGGCCCATTGCCTTCCAGCACCTCAAGGGTGATCTTGCAGCAGCCGCGCTGGCGAGCGATGTCCTCGACCTTGTGCAGCATCCGCTGGCTCAGACCCAAGCCGCGAAACTTCGGCACCACCGCCACGTCGTGCACGTTGACCAATGGCCGACAGGCAAAGGTCGAAAACCCTTCAAAGCAATTGATCAACCCGGCCGGTTCGCCGCCCACGAAGGCCAGCACGCTGAACGCATGGGGGCGCTTGGCCAATTCAGCCGGCAGATGCTCCAGCACTGTGGCAGGAAGAGAATGACCACCCCCCATTGGATCTTCGGCGTAACTGTTCAATACCAGGCAGATCGCCTCGGCATGTACCGGATTGGTATAGCTGGCTTGAAGCACAAGAATTTCTGCGGAATCCATTTCCATCCTCGATCACATGAAGTAGTACCGGTGCGTAATTGGCATCGGAGTGCGACCCTATCCTGAGCGTCATGTGTGTTGCAAGATCAAAAGGCCGCAGCCTTCGGCAGCGCCTGCAGAGGCTGCGATCTTTTGATTTCAATGCCCCCAGATCAACGCTTCGGTCCATCCCAGCTCGGCAAAATCCTCAGCCCGCAGGTGCGACTCGCCGGCACAGAAAAACTCGTCCAGCTGCGGCGGCTTCACCGAAGTCCCACTGAGCATCGCGTGCACCTGCCCGCGATGATGAATCTGATGCTCGAAAAGATGCGACAGCAGGCGCAGGCGGCTGTCGTATTGCGGTGTATCCCGGGCAATGGTCACGATCTTGCCGAGGTCGACGTCGCGCATTTGTTCGCAGTAGGCGATCAATCGCCGGTCGACCTGCGCCTGTTCGCGCTTGAGGTCGACGGCCTGGGTAAACGGCTCGTCGTCCTTGAAGAACACGTAGCAATCAGGATGAGGGTCGTCACCGCGCAACTCGCGCTCAAGGGCATCCACGTAAAACCAGTCGCAGGTCAGGATGTGGTTGAGGGTTGCGATGATACTGGGAAAGAAGCTGACCCGGGGGGCCGCCAACGCCTCCTGGCTCAACTGACACCAGGCCTTGGCCAACCGGTGATTGGCCCAGGCATTCTGATAGGCCATGGTCAACAAATGGTGTGACAGAGGTTGATTCATGTTCACGCCTCCTGGAATTCACGCCTCGGCAAAACGTTGCAGCTGCATTTCCTGCAGGCGACTGAGGGTGCGGCGGAACGGAAATTCCAGGTAGCCCTCAGTGTAAAGCGCGTCCATGGGCACCTGGGCTTCGAGGTACAGCGGCACTTTACGGTCGTAACACTCGTCCACCAGCGCGATGAAACGCCGTACGCCATCATCGTGCACCGACAACTGCGGCAATTCTCGGTCGCCTGCCACCACGCGCTCGACCCCGTCCTCAGTGCCCCGGGCAATGCGCCCGGCGCGTTTCTGCGCGCTGAGGTTGGGCACGTCACCTAGAAGAATAGCGCTGAAGGTGTCGCACAGGGTCATGAAATCCATCGCGGCAAAGGGCTGCTCGCAGAGGTCGGCATAACGGCACCAAAGCACGCTCTGGCTGGCCTGCACCACTTCCAGCGAACGGTAGCCGACCTTGATCGGCGCGCTGGAAACCGCTTGGCCCAGGGTCAGTACCTTGAATACGTCTGCCAGTGCACAGGGCTGTCCGGGCGCCGCCACCCAGTAACGTTGCAAGCCCTGCCCCGGATGCAGGCGATGGTCTTCGCCGCCGTCCACCGCGATCACTTGCATGTGCTGCTTGATCGCGGCGATGGCCGGCGTGAAGCGATCGCGGTTGAAACCATCGGCGTACAACTGGTCCGGTGGCAGGTTGGAGGTGCAGACCACCACCACGCCCTGTTCAAACATCACCTGGAACAGGCGCCCGAGGATGATCGCGTCGCCGATGTCATTGACGAACAATTCGTCAAAGCACAGTACCCGCACTTCTTCGCTGAGTTCGCGGGCCAAGGCCTTCAATGGGTCGGCGGTACCGGTCAGCTGGAATGAACGCTGGTGCACCCAACCCATGAAATGGTGGAAATGCTGACGCCGGGCCGGCACCCGCAGGTTCTGGTAGAACTGGTCCATCAACCAGGTCTTGCCACGCCCGACCGGACCCCAGAGGTACACGCCCATCATCGGCCTGCGGCCTTCATGAAGCGCTTCATGGCACTTTTGCAGAGCCCAGACGGCATGTTCCTGAGCTTCGTCCTGGACGAAACCCTTCTGTTCGATCGCGTGCTGCCAGGCACTGAGGGGAGAGTCGACATTCATGCGCGGCAGTATGCCACCCGTCGACAGCGTCATCTGTGAAATCTCACGCCGTTTGTGTGCTTTTCGCTAAAGGAAAATACGCCTTGACGGAAAATATGATTGGCATCATATTTAATAGATGACACATAACATATAAATTATTCGAACGGTCCCTCAGGAGTCTCCCCCATGCATTACAAAGTTTTCGGCCGTAAAACCGGCTTGCGGGTTTCCGAACTGGCGTTGGGTGCCGGCAACTTTGGCACCGGCTGGGGTCATGGTGCCGAGCGCGAAGAAGCCAAGCGGATCTTTGATGGTTACCTCGCCGCGGGCGGTAATTTCATCGACACCGCCAACGGCTACCAAGCGGGCCAGTCGGAAGCCATGCTCAGCGAATTCATTGCAGTCGAACGCAACCATCTGGTCATCGCCAGTAAATACACGCTGGGCACGACGCCGGACGCCGGCATTTCCCACACCGGTAATAACCGCAAGAATATGGTTCGCGCCGTTGAAGAGAGCTTGAAGCGGCTGAAAACCGATCACCTGGACCTGTTCTGGGCACACATGAGCGACGGCGTGACGCCGATGGAAGAGATCCTGCGCGGTTTCGACGACCTAGTGCGCGCCGGCAAGATCCATTACGCCGGGCTGTCGAACTTTCCGGCGTGGCGCATCGCCCGCGCCGACCTGTTGGCCGAAGTGCGCGGTTTTGCGCCGATTGCTGCGATCCAGGTCGAGTACAGCCTGGCCGAACGCAGCGCCGAACGCGAACAACTGCCCATGGCTGAAGCCCTGGGCCTGGCCGCGACCCTGTGGTCACCGCTGGGAGGAGGTTTTCTCACCGGCAAATACCGCACTGGCGATGGCGACAACCGCGCCAGCAAACTGGGGATGTTGGTTCACGCCGAGAAAAGCGCCCGCGAGACCGCCCTGCTCGATACCCTGCTGGCCGTCGCCACGGAGCTGGGCGCGAGCCCCACCCACGTGGCCATTGCCTGGTTGCGCGAACAAGCCAGGCGCTCGACCACCACGCTGATTCCGATCCTGGGCTCGCGCACCCGTGAACAACTGGATGCAACCCTGGGGGCGTTGAACGTAGAACTGGACGAAGAGCATCTGGCGCGGCTCGACGGGGTCAGTGATGTGCCCAAGGGCGTGCCGCACGAATCCATAGCCGGGTCGTTCGCGCGGTTCAGCGGGGGTGTAACCCTGGATCTACCGAAAATTCCGGTGGCCTGACACCGCCCCCTGTAGGAGCGTGTGTTACAGATCGAGCTTATGTTTCGCCGCATACAGGCACAGCATCTCCATCGCCAGCGTCGCCGCCGCCAATGAAGTGATGTCCGCATTGTCGTAGGCCGGCGCCACCTCCACCACATCCATGCCCACCAGGTTGATCCCGCGCAAGCCGCCGAGGATTTCCAGCGCCTGCACGGTACTCAAGCCGCCACACACCGGGGTGCCGGTGCCCGGTGCGAACGCCGGGTCGAGACAATCGATGTCGAACGTCAGGTACACCGGGTTGTCGCCGACCCTTGCACGAATGGCCTCGACGATCGCATCGACGCCACGCCGGTGCACCTGCCGCGCGTCCAGCACCGCAAAGCCCTGGTGATCATCGTTGGTGGTGCGTAAACCGATCTGCACCGAACGTGACGGATCGACCAGTCCTTCCTTGGCCGCATGCCAGAACATGGTGCCGTGGTCGATGCGCTTGCCCTCTTCGTCCGGCCAGGTATCGCTGTGAGCGTCGAAGTGAATCAGCGACAGCGCACCATGCTTGCGCGCATGGGCCTTGAGCAGCGGATAGGTGATGAAATGGTCGCCGCCGAAGGTCAGCATGGCACTGCCCGCATCGAGGATGTGCTCGGCATGGGCTTCGATACGTTCGGGAGTCGACTGCGGCGAACCGTAGTCGAAGTCGCAGTCACCGAAGTCGACCACCGCCAGATGATCGAATGGGTCGAAGGTCCACGGCCAGTGGCGCTCCCAGGCGATCCCGGTGGACGCGGCACGGATTCCCCGGGGTCCGAAGCGGGCGCCGGGGCGGTTGCTGGTCGCGGTGTCGAACGGCACGCCGCTGACCGCGACGTCGACGCCGCGCAAGTCGCGGCTGTAGCGTCGGCGCATGAAGCTGGTGATGCCGGCATAGGTGCTTTCGGCGGCGGTTCCATAAAGGCTGTCACGGGTGATGGCCTGGTCGTTCTGCAGGGGGACGTCCATTGAAGGATCCTTGTTATTGGCGGCTACGGAAAGTGGTCCACACGCGGGTACGCTGGCGCATGTCCTTGAGGCTCATGCTGCGGTCGGCGTACAGGCGCTGACGGATGTCGGCGGGTGGAAATATGTCCGGGTCGCTGCGCACCGCCTCGTCGACCAGCGGCGTCGCGGCCTGGTTGGCGGTGGCGAAGAACAGCGTGTTGGTGAGCGCGGCGACGGACTCGGGGCGCAACATGAATTCGATGAATTGGCGCGCGGCTTCGGGGTGTGGCGCATCCTTGGGGATCGCCAGGTTGTCCTGCCAAACCAGGGTGCCTTCCTTGGGAATCCGGTAGGCGATTTCATAGGGCTTGTTGGCCTTGCGCGCCTGATCGGCAGCCATGCTGGCATCACCGTTGTAAGCCAGGGCCAGGCAGACGCTGCCGTTGGCCAGGTCGTTGATCTGCCGGCCGCTTGCGACATACAGCACCGAAGGCTGTAGTTGATGCAGCAGCGCTTGCGCCGCGTCGAGATCTTTCTTGTCGGTGCTGTAGGGGTCCTTGCCCAGGTAATGCAATGCCAGGCCGATCACTTCCTGCGGCGAGTCGATGATCGCAATGCCGCAGTCCTTGAGCTTGCTGGCGTACTCGGGTTTGAACAGCAGGTCCAGGCTGTTGAGCGGCACGTTCGGCAGGCGATTGTGCAGCGCCTCGATATTCATCCCCAACCCCAGGGTGCCCCAAGTGTAAGGCACGCCGAATTGATTGCCGGGATCAACCGCAGCGAGTTTCTCCAGCAAGTCCGGATCAAGATTGGCGTAGCCCTTCAAGCCTTCGTGGGCGATGGCTTGCAACGCACCGGCCGCCAGGCCACGGGCCAGGACACTGGACGACGGCACCACCACGTCATAGCCACTGCCGCCGGTGAGTAATTTGGTTTCCAGTACTTCCGGCGCATCAAACGTGTCGTAGCGCACGTGAATACCGGTTTCCTGTTCAAAGCGCTGCAGGGTTTCGGGCGCGACGTAATCGGCCCAACTGTACAGATTGACGACTTTGTCCTCGGCCTGAGCCGCGGTGGCCATGGCAACGAACAGCGCGGGAACACACAGCTTGAATAGGCAATTCATGACCAACACCTGACCGGGGGAAGTGGATGCAGGATGCGTCGTCGATTACATTGGTAAAATATAAAGATTGTTAACCTGACATTATCCCGGAGTAATGTTTGATGCTCGGTCAACTGCATGACCTGGACCTTCAATTGCTGCGCCTGTTTGTCAGCGTGGTCGAGTGCGGTGGCTTCAGCGCAGCCCAGGGTGAACTGGGCCTGAGCCAGTCGAGCATCAGCCAGCAAATGGCCAGGCTGGAGACCCGTCTCGGCTATCGCTTGTGCAGCCGTGGCAAGGGTGGCTTTCGGATCACGCCCAAAGGCGAACAATTGCTTGGCGCGACGCGCAGCCTGTTCCAGTCCATCGAGGCGTTTCGTCACCAATCCAACGGCGTGGCCGGGCGCTTGATCGGCGAGGTACGCCTGGGCTTGTCCGAAGCGCTCGACCAATCGGTATTGCAGCGGGTGGCCGAAGCGATCCGGCGCTTTCGCGAGCGTGACGAATCGGTGCGCATCGAGTTGATGAGCGCCATGCCCGGCGACATGGAGCGCTTGCTGTTGCAGCAGCGGCTGGACCTGGCCATCGGATATTTCTCGCAGATCCAGAGCGCGTTTGACTACCGCGAGCTGTTTACCGAAACCCAGCACCTGTATTGCGCCGTTGGCCATCCCTTGTTCACCGACGAGGCGCCGGATGACCAGGCGCTCCAGGCGTGCGACCGGGTCGATCACCCCTACCGCTTCCTGCGCAGCGACGAGCCCTTTCAAGGCAAGGTCTGCTCGGCGCGCTCCGAGCAGGTCGAAGGCACCCTCGCCTTTATCCTGTCTGGCAAGCATGTGGGATATCTGCCCAGTCATTTCGCCCGCAGTTGGGAGGACAAGGGTTTGCTGCGGCCAGTACGTCGCGACGACTTGAGTTTCGAGGTGGCGTTTCACCTTGCTCGCCATCGCGCGCAGGTACCGGGGGATGCGCAGAAGGCGTTTGAAGAGGACCTGCTCGCGGCGTTTGCCTGAACACTCTGTGCCTTGGGTATGTATCCGTGGCGAGGGGATAAATCCCCTCGCCACAGATAAATCCACCCACCACAGATGAATGCCCTCACTACGGGATTGGGACAATCCCGAGTTTCTGTTTCAAAGTCTTTCTGGCATCCTGCGCCTCCATTTTCTGACCCGGCCCCGCCTCCCGGCACATAAACCACCATGACTTCCCCTGAAAAAACCCCGCGCCACAGTGACCTGCTCTACGGCCTCGACGACCGCCCGCACCTCACCGCCACGGTGTTCGCCGCGCTGCAGCACGTGCTCGCCAGCTTCGTCGGGATCATTACCCCGACACTGATCATGGGCAGTGCCCTGGGCTTGCAGAGCGAAATCCCCTACCTGATCAGCATGGCGCTGTTCGTCTCGGGCCTGGGCACTTTCGTCCAGGCGCGGCGCTTCGGTCCGGTGGGCTCGGGCCTGTTGTGCCTGCAAGGCACCAGTTTCTCGTTCATCAGCGTCATCCTCAGTGCCGGTTTCATGGTCAAGGCCCGAGGCGGCGGCACCGATGAAATCCTTTCGACGATCTTCGGCGTGTGCTTCTTCGCCGCCTTCATCGAAGTGGTGTTGAGCCAGTTCATCGGCAAGCTGCGGATGCTGATCACCCCGGTCGTGACCGGCACCATCATCACCCTGATGGGCCTGTCGTTGATCAAGGTCGCCATGACCGACATCGCTGGCGGCTTCGGCGCCCCCGACCTCGGCGCGGCCAGTCACCTGGGCCTGGCAGCCCTGGTGCTCGGCACCATCGTGATATTGAACCGGGTGGATGTACCGTTCCTGCGCCTGGGCGCGATTGTCATCGGCCTGACCCTCGGCTACGCAGTCGCGTGGATGCTGGGCCACGTCGATTTCGCCAGCTTGCCGGCCGTGCCGCTGATGAGCGTGCCGGTACCGTTCAAGTATGGCTTTGCCTTCGACTGGGTGGCGTTTGTCCCGGTGGCGGTAATTTTCCTGGTGTCGCCGCTGGAAGCGGCCGGTGACCTGACCGCCAACTCGATGATTTCCCGTCAACCGGTCAAAGGCCCGGTCTACATTCGCCGAATCAAATCCGGGCTGCTCGCCGACGGCCTCAACTCAGCCATGGCCGCGGTGTTCAACAGCATGCCGATGGTGACCTTCGCGCAGAACAACGGGGTGATCCAGCTGACCGGCGTGGCCAGCCGCTACGTGGCGTTTTTCATTGCCGGCCTGTTGGTGCTGCTGGGGCTGTTCCCGATGATCGGCGCCGTGCTGCAGCTGATGCCCAAGCCGGTGCTCGGCGGTGCTGAGCTGGTGATGTTCGGCACCGTCGCCGTGGCCGGGATCAAGATCCTCGCCGAAGCCGGTTTGCATCGACGCAACATGCTGATCGTGGCGATTTCCATCGGCATGGGCCTGGGTGTGGCGGCCGTGCCGGAAGTGTTGCGCGAGCTACCCAAGGCGCTGCATAACATCTTCGAATCGCCGATTACCGTCGGCGCGTTGTGCGCTATCGTGCTGAACATCTTCCTGCCCGAGGAATTCATCGAGCTGGAAGAAGACGATTTTGATCCGGAAGCCTCGATCCTCCAGGTCATGGAAAACCCGGAGGTGCCGGTCAAGTGTTGAACCTGACGCCGGGTTTGGCGCGCTCATCCACGGTCAACTCGAACACGTCAGGGCGGGCATAATGGCCGACGACGTCGTAGTCATAACGCGCGCGGATCAGGTCGTCGGTGTCGATTTGGGCGGTGAGTAATCCGCGCCCTCCCCTCAGCGGCCCGGCAAGTATGTCCCCCATCGGCCCGACGATCACGCTGCCGCCGGCAATCAACGGACGGTCCGCCGGCCAGTGGGGGATCTCCACGCCCAGGGCCTGCGGTGAGTCCTGGACCTGACAGGCGCTGATCACGAAGCAACGCCCTTCATGGGCGATGTGGCGCATACTCACCTGCCACATCTCCCGCTCGTCCACCGTGGGTGCGCACCACACCTCCACGCCTTTGGCGTACATCGCGGTGCGCAACAGCGGCATCATGTTTTCCCAGCACACCACCGCGCCGATCCGCCCTACCTGGCTGTCGATCACCGGTAAGGTCGAGCCATCACCCTTGCCCCAGATCAGCCGTTCGGTGCCCGTGGGCATCAGCTTTCGGTGTTTGGCGACCAGTCCAGCCTGCGGATCGAAATACAGCGCGGTGCAGTACAAGGTGCTGCCAGCGCGCTCGATCACACCAATGACCAGATTGGCCCCGGTGCGCGCCGACAGCCCCGCCAGCGCTTCGGTTTCCGCGCCAGGCACATCGATGGCGTTGGCGAAATATCGGGCAAATGCTTCCCGGCCTTCCGGCAGTCGGTAACCCAGTTGCGTGCCGAACCCCTCGCCCTTCGGGTAACCACCCAGCAACGCTTCGGGCATGACCACCAACGCCGCACCGGCTTCAAGGATGGCATTTTCGTACGAGAGAATCTGCTCCAGGGTCTCAGCCTTGCCGCCGGGTAGAGCGCCGATTTGCAGTGCTGCAACGATTGACTTGGGCATTGCGGTAACTCCGTTGGCATCAAGTGTTGCTCATTCTCGGATGGCATCGGATCATCAATAAAGCCCAACTCACTGCTAAATGATATGAACCAAATGAATATCGCCACCGTCGACCTTAACTTACTCAAAGTTTTCGAAGCCTTACACGAAGAGTCCAGCGCCAGCCGCGCGGCGTTGCGCCTGGGCGTCACGCAGTCGGCGGTGAGCGCGGCATTGCGCCGGCTGCGCGAGCTATATGGCGATCAGTTGTTTGTGCGCACCGGCCGCGGCCTGGCGCCGACGCTCAAGGCTAATCAGTTGAAACCGGTGGTCAGCGACGCGCTGAACAAATGCCGGCAAAGCCTGGCGATGGTCGACCCGGCGGCCCATCACTACGAAGGGCGCTCGGTCACAGTGGGCATGTCGGATGATTTCGAAATCGCCTACGGTCGCCGTTTGATCGAGGAAATCGCCCGTTGCGCGCCGAAACTGAGGCTGATCTTCCGCCAGACCCACAGTCAGATCGTCGCCCACGCCTTGATGGAACGCAGCATCGATCTGGCAATCACGGCCGGTGGGTTTGCCGAGCGGTTGCTCAGTCGCCAGGTATTGGGTGAAGGCGATTACCTGTGCCTGGTCGACCCGATGAGTCTCGCCGCGGGACAGCAAACCATCGAGCTTGAAGAGTTCGTCACCCGTGAACATATCCTGGTGTCATCGGGTGGCTTTATCGGGATCACTGACGAAGGATTGGCCGCACTGGGCCTTAGCCGCCGGGTGTGCGCTTCGACCACGCATTTCGCCGCGTTGCCATATCTGCTCAAGGGCAGCCAGGCGGTGGCGACCATTCCGGCCCATGCCGCCCGAAGCATCGCCACGCTCAGCGGCCTGGCACTACTGCCCTGCCCCCTGGCGTTGCCGCGCTACCCGATCGAAATGGGTTGGCGCACCAGCACCCAGCTCGATCCCGTAGTCGTGAAGGTGCGTGAAGCGATTGCCGCCAGCTTCCTGTAGGAGCGAGCACGCTCGCGAAAAACGTCCGGACAGCGTGGTCTCCCAGAAAGCCCTCGTTATCGTTGACGTCCATCGCGAGCTTGCTCGCTCCTACAGTAGATCGGGTACAGCCGCGAGAGATTATTTGGCCGCCATCAGCCGATTGACTTCACTTCGCACCATGTTCGAGAACTCCGGTGGCGACATGCCATCCAGCTCGGCGCGCACCCACTCGGCCCATTTGCCCTTGCGCTTGGCGCGCTCACCGAACAGACGTGCGGCTTCGCCCTTGGCCTTGCCCAGGTTGTTTTGCCAGAGTTCGAACAGACGGGATTTCTCGTCTTCCAGCGCTGCGCGCTCGGCAAGGGGTTTGTCGGCCAGATTGAAACTCATGGGAAATTACCTGCTGCGTAAATAGGCTACATCTTACACTGTAGGAAGAAATGTCCTGCGCTGGATTTTTCAACAGGATGGCGTCCGCACGCAATGTCACTGCAACTTTTTCTATCGCGGCGGACTCCATTGTTCACTGTCCATTACCTGCAAGGAGTCACCCAATGGCCCGCAAAACCGCCGCACAAGCTGCCGAAGACCAGATCAAGGACCAGGCTTTCAGCGAACTTCAGTCGCTGATCGAAGAGTCGGAAAAACTGCTCAAGAGCAGTGCGTCACTGGTCGGTGAAGAAGCAGACACGCTTCGTGGACAAATCTCCCAGAAACTCCAACAGGCACGGGACTCCGTTACCAGCGTCCGCGCTCGGACCCTGCCGGCGGTCGAAGCCACGCAAACCTACATAGGTGGGCACCCATGGCAGACCGTGGCCATTTCCGCCGGGTTTGGGTTGGTTGTGGGCTTGTTGTTGGGGCGACGGTAAGCACTACCGGCAAACAACCTCAAAATGAAATGCATTCCTTGTGGGAGCGGCTTGTTCGCTCCCACAAGTCCACATTTCAATATCTAGTCGCCAGCCAATTCCCGCAAATTCGCCAGCGTATCCGCATCGAGCTGGATGCCGCCCGCACTGGACTTGGCGCGCTGATGATGACGCCGATCACCCGGTAACCGCTTGAGCCCCACACCGTGCATCTGCCGCACCAACTCCTGGCTGCGCTCGGCAAAGCTCTGCCCGGCCGCCTTGGCCGGATCGATAACGATCAACAGTTGGCCGGTCCACGGAGTCTTGGCCCCCGGGTGGTTCTTCCAGTCGAACTCGAACGAGAAGTTGCCGCCGGTCAACGCCGCCGCCAAGAGCTCCACCATCATCGACAGCGCCGAACCTTTATGGCCACCAAACGGCAGCAACGCGCCTCCCTCCAGAATTGCCTGCGGGTCCTGGGTCGGCTGGCCAAGGCTGTCGACGCCCATGCCCTGCGGCAAACGTTCGCCCTTGCGCGCGGCGATCTGCACATCGCCATGGGCAATGGCGCTGGTAGCCAGGTCGAAGACAATTGGCTCACCGTCTGCCCGTGGGGCGGCGAAGGCAATCGGGTTGGTGCCGAACAGTGGGCGATCGGCGCCGTGTGGCACCACGCAGGTCATGCTGTTGACCACGCTCAACGCCACCAGCCCTTCATAGGCGAACGGCTCGACGTCCGGCCACAACGCCGCGAAGTGATGGGAGTTACGAATCGCCAACACCGCAATGCCGGCACTGCGAGCCTTTTCCACCAGCAAGGCGCGTGCGGCGGCGAGCGCCGGTTGGGCGAAACCATTGCCGGCATCCACCCGGACAAAACCCGAGGCCACGTCCTCGACCACAGGCACGGCCTGGCCATTGACCCAGCCGCTCTTGAGCGTGGACACATAACCGGGCATGCGGAACACGCCATGACTGTGGGCACCATCGCGCTCGGCACCGGCGCAGTTGAGGGCCAGTGTCCTGGCAACCTCGTTGGAGGTGCCGTGCCGAACGAAAATGCGTTCGAGCAACAGGACGAGAGAATCGAAATCCAGGGTTGAGTTGGCCGAACTGACTGCCATTTCAGGCGAAGCGGTCATCTGAAGCTCCAGTTTTATTGTTAGAGGCGGCGACATGTCGATTAAGCGCTTTCTTACCGGCGTCCTGTCAAGTCTCTCGCGCAAGCAATATGTACCGCACCCAACCTGATCCCGCTCCCTATTGTCGCCCCTCGATTCAACGACCTGCGCCGAACAGTGTCGCAGTCCAACGAGGAAGCATCATGACAATACCTGCATTGCCGTATTTTTTTGACGAGGCTGAGCGCGCGTCCAGTGCCAGGCAACCCGGCGAGCGGGAAAATGCGCTGGGCTTTACCCTGGACGATCTGAGTTGGCTGAAGACGGTTTACCTGCCGACCCAGGCAGCCCGCAAAAGCCATGTAAAACCGATGCAGGTCTTCAATCTGCTGTTGTCTTTGACCGACAAGGCCGACATCCCGTTGGCCGGCAGCTTTGCCATGAGCCGACCCGGCAATGGCGAGGTCACGCTCTACACACCGTGGAAAGGCTTGATCAAATTCGCGGACATGATCGACCTCAAAAGCAAACTTGAAGAGTGGTTGGCGCAGGCCACTGGACAACGTGAACTGTTGCGTTTCCTCTCCATCGAACAACGCATGGCCGCCGTCGCAGCACGCGATATTTCCACCCGCGAAATCGACGGTGCCGTGTTTGAAGATCAGGAACTCACGCTCAAGCAACAGCAGGAACACAACCTGAAGGCGATGATCGACGAATTGGTCAAGATGCCCACCTTGCAATCAATGCTGGACGACACCCTAAAGCACTCGCTGTACAAGTCGTTCCCCAAACTCGACCAGCGCCTGACGCAGCTGAAAAGCTTTGTCAGTACGGGTTCTGTGTTTGATGACGGCGAAACGACTCATACGGTTGCCTCGATGCCATTGAGCAACGCGCTGCTGGTTTTTTACCTGACGAACCAGTGGCCAAGGGGCGACTCCAGGGTGTTTGCCCACCCCGAGCACGTCATCAGCAGCGATGCCGACAACCAGGCCTGGGAAAGCGCAATAAAAGAAATCGCGCAGAGTCTCACCCCGCACCTGCACAGCCTGCTTGCGACGTTCTGGAACACGCCCATGGCCAATGGCTTGTCGCGACAGGCGTTTTTCGCCGAGAGCTTGCGTGACACTTTTCACGCGAGACTGTTACACCAGCGTCAGCAGGGCACTTTGACCACAGAGCAATACCAGCGACTGATGAATGTCAGCCTCGCCCCCGCCTCGATTGACCCTCTTCGCATAGAAAAAGTACGGGTCACCGCCCCCTTCAAACATTTTGCGGAGCTTGCCTCGACCTTGATGATTGGCGGCGCCAACTCGTTGGGTTTCCTGTACAGCCCGTCCCGAGGCATCGAGGCCTCAAGCGACCTGCCCGCGGTGAAAAAAATCGTCCTGCAGATGCTCGAAAGCGAGGGGCATGAAGACACGTTGCTCAATTTCATGTCATTGGACGAACGCAGCACCTTTCTGGGTCTGCAACCGAACGAACGGCTGATCATCGGTGAGCCCATCGTCGGCTCGGTGTTTACTCGCTTGATGCATGACATCGTGGATAAACAACGGCAAAACCTCAGCCATGCGTTGAGCCGTTACCGTGAAAGCGAAGGCATGCTGGACCCTCACGCCTTGCTCGACAACGCCCTGGACGTCCGGGGATTGATCGATCACCACTTGCTGCTGGCTGAAGCCCAGGGACGCTGGAGCACACGGCCGGACCGCGGCATTAACGCGCGACCGGCCACCGTGCGCGCCGAGTCGGCCAAACAGGAGCTGTCGCTGCTGAATTCGGTCGAACAGGCGCTCGATCAACTTCTTGAAAAACACCCGGCCATTCCCACGGCGACCCGCACGTTCACCGATGCGCGAAGCCTGGTCAACCTGTCGCTGGCGAGTTTGCAATCGAGTTTTACCCATACCCTGTCAACGGCCCTGCGCAGTGAACTGAAGCTGCGCACCGTCTCGCGCACTCTGGGTGCGTCAGAACAGGCGATCATCAAAACCGTGCTCGATACGCCCATACACTGGCAGCGAGCAGCATTGAACGGGTTTTTACCGGAAGTCTTTGCCCTGGCGTTGAACGCTGGCGCCACTGCGACCCCGCTGAAACTGGCCGGTTGTTTTGTCTTGACTGAACGGGGTGGCCTGGATCCGGTGCACTCGGGCAAAGCCATTCTGTGGACGCCAGCACTGGGATTTGAAGCCTTCAAGACACTGACGCCGCTAAAGGACGAGCTCGAACGGCGCCTGGAAAACGAAAATCATCGTTTTATGCTCCTGGAAAACCTCGGCCGCAGCGAGCGGTCGCCGGGCAAAGTCTACACGCTGGCGCCGCTGCAACGGATTCATGGGCATTTCCTCGACCATGTGCAAAAGCCCTTTGTTGATCTGGACCAAGCCTTCGTCACCCGTGCACTGACCACCCCACTCTCCCCCGCGCCGCTGGCCAACCTGTTGAATCTGGTAGCCCTGCGTGAGCCGATGACCGGCCTCGGTCGCGCGACTGACATCGCCCAGTCCCTGACCACCCAGCAAAAACTGCCGGCCTGGCTGGCCAAGGCGTCGATCAATGAGCTGATCCTGCATGGCGAACTGCTTGAGCAATACCTGAAAAACGTAAAGGACGACCAGGATTACCTCACCGGCATCCGCTCATTGCAGCGCACTGCCCACCATGAACTGGAAAAACAACTCAAGGCAGACAACTTCAACATCGACCCCGACAAGGTCCAGGTCGAGATCAGCGCGAGTGCCAGGACTGCGTCCAGCAGCCAGACCCTGACCGATTTTGCGTTGGCTCACCTCAAGGACCTGGACACCGTCCACCTCAAACTGACGTCCCTGGACACCACGGCCATTGCGCAAGGCTTCGACGAACGCTACATCAAAGACCTGATACGCAATCTGAAACCGGGTGAGCATCAGCGGAAAATACTCAGCGCAGCCCTCGCCGATACAGAGGCAAACAGGGTTCGCCGGCAGCGTTTCTACACGCAACTGCCCTGGCAACTGATGCACCACGCCCATGAAGAAAAACTGCAGGAGCGCTTGAGCGAAACCGGTTTTGACCTTGTCCGCCAAGTCATGGACATGCCGGACACCATCGCCCGAGCCGCCGTCGAAGGTGCCCACGCCATCATTCGGCCGTTGGAGTTCCTCGGTGTCAGTAGCGGCCAAACCGTAAAGGTGCCAGGCATCTACCTGATCGGTTCATCGGCAGACAGCACAGCGCCGCAGGTGCTGTTGGCCCCTCACAGTCCTCGGCACGGGATGAAGGAATACGCAAGCGAAGCCCAGTTGTTGGCCGAACTGAAGACACGCGGCCCACTGCTCGATTGGATACTCATGAACCTGGAGAACCCCGAGCGGATCTTGCTGGAGACGCGGATGGCAACGTCCAGCAACCGGGCGACAAGAGCCGCGCCGGTGGCCTCGGGCAATACCAGAGCCGAAGTCACGCTGGCATCCAACCCCATCAAGGGGCACCTGTTCGGTCAATTGTTCCATGACAATGCCGCGTTGTTGGGCCGATTGCTCGGTTGTCAGTCCGATGACAGAAAGCAGGGTGAATGGGCAACCATCAAGCACGTTCTGGGTGAAGACCTGCATGAGGCCTACTCGTTTTTCATGAGCAAGCTGGCCTACCCTGTCACGGTGTACTACAGCTACCGTGACATCAAGCAATCCGCTGAAGACCTGCAAACGCATAAATGGTCGGCGGCCATCAAGGCGTTCATCAGCGGCATTGCTCAACTCGCGTCGTTGCGCCAATCGCTGGACATTCCCGCAGCGCCGACTTCCAGGTCGATCGTTGCGCTGCAAGAAAAACCTGAAGCCGCCTGTAAATGGCAGGACATCAAGGTCACCGCCCCCGAACGCACTGGCCTGAAGCGCCATGAACGTCTGCACGTCGACCTGGCTACGCTCAAGCCCGACTCAACACCCGGGCTCTACGCGCACCCGACGACCCGGCAACTTTACGCGCCGGTGGAAGGCAAGGTATTCGCGGTGGCCAAACGCGGCACCCGCTGGCGCATCGCCGACACACAGGCGCTCGGCCCTTATCTACGGCAAAACGAAGCGAAACAATGGGTGCTCGACCGGGCTGTACCCACACCGCAATTTGGCCTCATCCGCCGACTGGATGCGCTGGCAGCGGCCTGGGACGGCATGAACATCGACGCCCATGGAATGGCGCAAATACGACGCCTTTTCCCGCTCAAGGCCCGGCAAATCGACGAAGCGCTGGACCTGGCAACGAGCTATGCCTGGAACAGTGTTCAAAACCTGCAGTTGCTGAAGAACGCCAACGACACGACCACCCCCGTGCACCAACTCATCAAGCGTTTCCTCGACGTGCCAGAAGTACTGCCCGCACATGTGGAAAAGCTGGAAAAAGTCGTGGGCGACATGTTCGCCGCCTTGTTGGACCCTTCCCTCAGAAAGGCCAAGTCCGATCGTTTTGTCGTCGGCAGGGTAATCGAAGGCGCCGAGAATACATTCGGTTTTGTCGTCCCGAAGGACATAAAAAAGAAAATCTATCTGGGAGAAAAGTTCTTTGACACCGGTTACGAGCACTACCGCCAACACCTTACCGACAAGACCTTCCCGATCAGTACGCATGCACGGGCGACGACTCTCCTGCATGAACTTTCACACATCGTTTGTCAGTCCGAGGACATTTCCTACATGGACCCTGGTAGACCTTTTGCCGATCTGATCGGCACTGCCAGCGGGACCGCCAGCCAGCTTAAACATGCGCTGACCAGTGTTCAGGACACCGCGTTGTCGATCAAGACACCCTACACACAACTGTTCATGACCCAGGATCCCGACACCGGCGAATGGGAAGACCCGGGAAGTACTACTTTGGAAGATACCGGTCGGGTAAAAGCGCATATTCTGGCGTTGACGGGCGCGCAAAACCTGAGCGGTGCCCGTGAGATCTTCAAAAAAAACTCACTGACTCGCCTGGCGGTACAACTTGGCAATGCTGACAGCGTGGCCTGGTTAATCAGTCAACTCGGGCGGGAGCTTCACACCCACACGCCTTGATTCAGAAAATAAACCGTCGTTTGATGGGTAAATGCCATGACGGCTGTTTTCGCAAGCTGCCCTCAAGGTTAGAATGCGGGAAATCAGGATGAGTCAATGACCGACACCCCTCTCTCGCAAGCCCAGTTTGACGCCATCACCGAAGCCGCCGCGCATTGGTGCATGCGCCTGCATGAACCTGACTGCACCGTTGAAGAGCGGCAGGCATTCGAGCAGTGGCTGGATGTTCATCCACTTCATCTGGTCGAGTACGAGGCCATGCTGGAAATCTGGGAAGTTGCAGGCGATCTTCCGCGACCAGACTCCAGCATTGCGCCAATGGTGCGCCGCACCCGGACGTCCTGGCGCACTGTCGGCATGGCGGCGGCGGTTTGTGCATTGGCGTTGCCTTTGGCGGCGTACAGCGGATGGAACCTGGGGTGGCTGCCCAATTCGTATCAACACTTCGAGGCGACCGACAGTGTGCGTCAGGTCACCTTGAACGACGGCAGCCAGGTCGAACTGAACCTGGGCAGCGAGTTGACCTACAGCAATTACAAGGATCGACGCCAGGTCACCCTGGGAAAAGGCGAAGCGTTCTTCAGCGTCAGCCACGACACGTCGCACCCATTCGTCGTCAAGGCGTCCGAAGGCCGAATCCGGGTCACCGGGACAAAATTCAACGTCTGGATGTATGAAGACCAGGTGAAGGTAAACCTGGTCGAAGGCTCGGTACTGGTCAGCAGCAACGATGACCTGTCGGGGGATGGCTTGAGGCTCGGCCCTTCGATGCAAGCGAGCTATCGCCACGGCGACCACGTTCCGCGGATCAGCCAGACCTACGACAACGACAACTCGCTGGCCTGGCGCAACGGCAAACTGGTGCTCGACGACCTGGCGCTCAGCGATGCCCTGCCATTGATCAACCGCTACCTTGAAAACCCCTTGATGGTCGCCGACAACAGCACCGGCGCGATCCGCATCGGCGGCATCTACAACATCAAGGAGCTTGATACCCTGGTGACGTCCCTGCCCAAGGTGCTGCCGGTCTACCTGACCCGCAACAAGGACGGCAACCCGGTCCTCAACTCCATTCCGCAGCAAGCCCCGAAAAGCTGAAGGCCGCAGACCTCGCGGCTGCGGCCTTCACGCTTCGATCAATCCGTCTTCAGCTTACTGGGTGACCACCCTGGCGTCCTGTTCACGGATGGTCTGGGCCTGATAGTCCGGGTCCGCCAGGATCTGTTGCTCGGTGAACGGCAACACACTGAGCTGCTTCTTCGAAAAAGCCAGCGTCTGGTCCCGCGAGTATTTCGAGGCTGGATCGCTCGACAGCGAAAATGCCAGCAGCCCCTTGGCCTGCGGGCCCTTTTCATCGAACGTCACCACTTGCAGGTAGCTGGTGCCGCTGACCACTTCGCGTTTGCCGTCGGTCCTGGGCACGCTCTGGATGGCGTTGTAGACGCCCAACGTACCCGGCCCGCCATGGATCGGCGTTTGCTCCCCACCGCTGCTGAACACTTGGACATCGCCCCAGCGGGCATCTTTCCTGAGCCCTGACGCCTGGACCTGCTCTACCGATGCCAGCATCGCTTGGCGCAACGCCTGCGCCACCTGTGGACGATCAACCGCCACGCCTCTCGGCGTGTGTTGCGGGTCCAGCGGATCGAACGCCACGCGCCAGGCATCGGGCACCTGATCCAGCGCCTCCATGACATTCTGGAAATGCACGAAGCCCATGCCGCTGTCGAGGTTGGCCTTGCGATCCCAGGCCTTGAGGCTGGCACACAGCGGCGCCAGCGCCTGCGCATCGGCCCCCAGGTCGGCCGCGCAGAATTGCAACAGGTCCGGCATCACTTGCGCCGCCTGATACACCTGGTCATCCAGCACCATCTGTTGCAGATCCGCCGCCGCGATCGGCCCGGACTGGGCCAGTGAACCCAAGCGATCCAGGGCGAACCGCGCGCGCAGCCCCAAGGGTTGGCCGTCCTGGCTGATCAATGGCGAGAACCCGGTGAGCGGCTGCGCCGGGTTGGCCAGCCAGGCCGAATCATTGGAATGCTGCACGAAGTCCTTGCGGAGCAATTGCGGCAATTGGCTTGCGGCATAAATGCCTTTTTGTGCGGCGTGCGGGTCGATGTCCCAGGCGCAGGCGCTGTTTGAACCGTCGAGGATGATCATCTGCAAGCCGATTCGTGGATCACTGCACTGCGCGAGTTTTTCGTTGCTCACGTTCGGCACCACCGACAGGTTCATGTACAGCGTCTGGCCCTGATCGTCCGCCGCCAGGGTGTTGACCCACGGGATGCCCTGGATTTCATGGACCGAAGCCTGGAACTCCTTGAGGCTGCCGGCACGGTTCATGGCGTACCACTGCTGCAACACCCGGTCATTGTCCAGGTTGGCATCGCGCAAGCTATAGGCGAATTGATTATCCCAATCCAGCTTGCCCGGCCATTGCACAATCGGGCCAAATTGCGAGCTGTACACCACGTGGGACACCGCTTTGACCGTGCCATCCGGCTGTTTGAGGTCAACCGTCAGCGTCTGTTTGTGCATTGGCAGGGATTGGCCATCGAGCAGGTAACGGGTCGGATCCTTGGGATCGAGCTGCAGTCGATACAGCGTGAAGTGTTTGGACGAATCCACCGTGTGGGTCCAGGCCAGGTGCTGGTTGAAGCCGATATTGATCAACGGCAATCCAGGCAATGCGGCGCCCATGACGTCCAGTTTGCCAGGGATGGTCAGGTGCATCTGGTAGAAACGCATCCCGCCGACCCACGGAAAATGCGGGTTGGCCAGCAACATGCCGCGTCCGTTGAAGGAACGCTCGCTGCCCACCGCCACCGCGTTGCTGCCGCGATCGAGGGCAAAGCGCTGCAAGCGTAAAGCGGCCACCTGGAATGAAGCCTGCTCATGGCCAGTTGCGGCGACCGCGGCCGGCGGCGTCGTACCCGCCAGGGCTTCGGCGAACTGCCCGACGCCGCCCTCGACCAGCAAGCGCCGGGTCAGCTTGACCAGATCCATCGCGGTGATGTCCCGCACCCAATCGCCCTGGCACTGCGGCGGCAGGCCCCGCGCCCGACGCTCGTCCAGGGAACGGTTGTAACCGGCCACATAACCTTCCATCAGCTGCCGCACTTCGAGGGGTTGCGCCTGCCAGAAAGCATTGACCGCCTGCGGGGTGTTCAACCAGGTGAAAAACAGATCGCTGACGCGGTTTTCACGCCCTTCGACGGTGGACGGGTCCGGACCGAAGAACCGTGAACGTTGACCGTTCACCGTGGCGATCTCGTTGGCCAGCAAACACAGGTTATCCTGAGCGTAGGCATAGCCGATGCCGTAACCGAGCCCCCGCTCGTTTTCGGCTCGAATATGCGGCACACCGAAACTGGTGCGGCGGATATCGGCACTCGCCTGCCCAGGCAGGTTGTGTGCGTTCGCCGCAAGGCTCAGCCCGAGAAATACACCCGCCAGGCTTATCCTGGCTAACTGGCTGGAAATAATCACACTCGCTCCTGATCGAAAAACGATGGTCACAGTTCTGCGTACAGACTGCGCATCCTGTTAGGGACGAAGCAAACGACGAAAATTTAGGAGACTGGATGGCGGTCGCGGACCGCATTTCAACGCCACCTTACACAGTGGTCACATCATGACGACGAAATTTCTACATTTAAGTCTTCATGATTTGGGTCGCTCATGCGTCTGTAAGGCAAGAGCGCCCAATTTTTCCCGATCAGGCTCTGAAAAGGAGTTTTTGCAATGTACAACTCGCAACTGCCAACGGACGGTAGCAAAGCGCCAAAGGGCACTTCCATTGGGGTCGGTGTTTTCGACCAGCGTACCGAGCGCCACGGCAACGAGCGCATCCGCATCCTGCTCAAGAGCTTTGGCCTGCGAACCAGTCTGATTCGCCTGAAAGTCATCGACGCCTTGCTGTCGGCCGCCGAGAACGACCGCAGCCTGGGCGTGCGCGGCGTGCACACGCAGTTGCTGGAACTGGATATTCCCTTATCGTTCCTGAGTGTGCGCGAAGTGTTGAAACGCCTGTGCAGCGAAGGCGTGATTGTCCTCAATGCGGACAAGAGCTACAGCCTCCACCCACGCGCCGTCGCCCTGCTGCACCACGACTGATCGAGCCAGGCCCGGCGCGTCGCTCAGGGCTTGACCTTGCGGCGCATCATGCCGTTGACGACCACCACGACCACCGCCACGCCAATGGCGATGTACTGGAACAGTTTTTCACTGATGACACCGGTGTTCTGCAAATACGAAAGGCCAAACATGATTCCCAGTACCACGAGGGAGATCAGAATCGAGTATTTCAAACGTTGCGATTGAGTCATTGGTAATTCCTGAAGCTGAAAATATGTATCCGCTGTGTATCCATCAAACGGGGGCTTATGTTACAGCCGATGAAGATTTTTAGCTTTATCGCGGCGAAGGCGGCCTGACAGCCGCCCCATGTGTGATCGTACCCATGCTCTGCGTGGGAGTTCCTCCAGGGACGCTCGGCGTTCCGCTGACGACGCATGACGTGAGCCGTGTGCAACGGGTGCGGCCGCCAACCTGACAAACTTGTCATCTTCCCCTCATCCGCCTGACAACTTTGATCTACGATAATAAGGCCAAGCAACTCGGTAGCACTTCGAAACACACTCGCAGCGCCTACCCGCAAAAAACCCTCAAAATATGATTTTCGCCCGCAACCCGAGACCCTTCCCTCATGCGAACTCATTTACGTCTGGCTGCCTTGGGCGCCCTGTTGATTTCCTCCCTGGCCCAAGCCGCCGACCTGATCCCGATCGAGGTCCATCGTGATGCCAATTGCGGTTGCTGCAAGAAATGGATCAGCCATCTCGAAGCCAATGGCTTCAAGGTAGAAGACCACGTCGAAAGCAACATGAGCGAGTTCAAGCAACAACACGGCGTACCACCGCGCCTGGCCTCGTGCCACACCGGCTTGATCAACGGCAAATTCGTAGAAGGCCATGTGCCAGCCGATCAAGTACTGGCCCTGAGCAAACGCGATGACCTGTTGGGTGTTGCCGCCCCTGGCATGCCCATGGGCTCGCCGGGCATGGAAATGGACGGCATGAGCGATGCCTATCAGGTGATCGGCCTGAAAAAGGACGGTACGGATGTGGTGGTGGCGGACTACCCCGCCCATTGATTTTCACTGCCTGCTTCGGCTTGTTCCTGGCGGCATTCGGTGCCGCGACTTTACTGCCGCTGCAGTCCGAAGCAGTGCTGGTCGGGCTGATACTCAGCGATCGGTACTGGCTGTGGTTGCTGCTGGCTGTCGCCACGCTGGGCAACGTCCTCGGTTCAGTGGTGAACTGGTGGCTGGGGCGCGCCATCGAGCGCTTTCGGGACCGGCGCTGGTTCCCGGTCAGCGCCAGGCACCTGGAAAACGCCCGTCGTCACTATCAACGTTACGGCCACTGGTCGTTACTGCTCAGTTGGCTGCCGGTGATCGGAGACCCACTGACCCTGGTGGCCGGCGTCATGCGCGAGCCGCTGGGGCGTTTCCTGTTGATCGTGACCCTGGCCAAGGGCGCCCGTTATGGCGCAGTGGCGTTGGCCACCCTGGGGTGGATGAGTTGAACCAAGTGCCGCGGCGATTGCCTGTTTAATGTCGCCCTAATCGTGCCGATCCAGCATCGGCGGATTTTCAACGGAGTTCATCCATGCCCCTTACCCGCTCATGCTGGCTGCCCGGCCTGCTGCTGACCGCCGCCATGCCCGCCATCGCTGCCGAGGGCCCGGTCTACGGACCGGAGCTGCAAGGCTTCGAATACCCCTACACCCTCAAGCATTTTGCGTTCGAGTCCCAGGGCAAATCCCTGCAAATGGGCTACATGGACGTGGCAGCCCATGGCAAGGCCAACGGCCGCAGCGTGGTGCTGATGCACGGCAAGAACTTCTGCGGCGCCACCTGGGAAACCTCGATCAAGGCCCTGAGCGACGCCGGCTACCGGGTCATTGCCCCGGATCAGATCGGTTTCTGCACGTCCAGCAAACCGGACAATTATCAGTACACCTTCCAGCAACTGGCGAGCAACACCCAGCAACTGCTCAAGGCCCTCGGCATCCAGAAAGCCAGCTTGCTCGGACATTCCACCGGCGGCATGCTCGCCACCCGCTATGCGCTGCAATATCCCGAACAGGTTGACCAGCTTGCGATGGTGAACCCGATCGGCCTGGAAGACTGGAAAGCCCTCGGCGTGCCTTATCGCACGGTCGATCAATGGTATGAGCGCGAACTGAAGGTGACAGCCGAAGGCATCCACGACTACCAGCGCAACACCTATTATGATGGCCGCTGGAAGCCCGAATTCGACCGCTGGGTAGACATGTACGCCGGCATGGCCAAGGGCCCTGGAAAAAACCAGGTCGCCTGGAACTCGGCTTTGATCTACGACATGATTTTCACCCAACCGGTCTACTACGAGTTCAAGGACCTGAAGGTGCCGACCTTGCTGCTGATCGGCACCGCCGACACCACGGCGATCAACAAGGACATCGCGCCCCCCGAGGTCAAGGCGAAAATCGGTCATTACGACTTGCTCGGCAAGCAGGTGGCGAAACTGATTCCCCAATCGACCCTGGTCGAATTCCCCGGCATGGGGCACGCGCCGCAGATGGAAGAGCCGGCGCAATTTCACAAGGCCTTGCTTGGCTGGCTGGACAAAACCAACCCCGTTCCTTGATGAGGTAAGGCTGATGGCGGTACAGATTGCAGTGATCGATGATTGGCAGGATGTGGCCCGCGACGTGGTGGACTGGTCGGCGCTGGAGACCATCGGCCAGGTCGCGTTCATCCACGACTACCCCGCTGACAACCCGACCCTGGCCGCGCGCCTGGGCGAGTTTGAAGTGATCTGCGTGATGCGCGAGCGCACGCGCTTCGACGAAGACCTGCTGCGCCGCTTACCCAATCTCAAGCTGCTGGTGACCGGTGGCATGCGCAATGCCGCCCTCGACCTCAAGGCCGCTGCTGCGCTCGGCATTCAGGTCTGTGGCACCGACAGCTATAAACATGCCGCGCCGGAGCTGACCTGGGCACTGATCATGGCCGCAACCCGCAACCTGGTGGTCGAAGCCAACGCCTTGCGCGCCGGAAAGTGGCAGCAAGGCCTCGGTGGCGACCTGCATGGCAAGACCCTGGCGATCCTGGGCCTGGGCAGCATTGGCCAACGGGTCGCCCGCTTCGGCCAGGCGTTCGGCATGCGGGTCATCGCCTGGAGTGAAAACCTCAACGCCGAACGCGCCGCCGAGTTCGACGTAACCTACGTCAGCAAGCAGCAATTGTTCGAGCAGGCCGACGTGTTGTCGGTGCACCTGGTGCTCAGTGAGCGCAGCCGTGGCATGGTGGACGCGCAGGCGTTGGCATGGATGAAGCCCACGGCGCTGCTGGTCAACACCGCGCGCGGGCCGATTGTCGATGAAGCGGCGCTGATCAAGGCCCTGCAGAAACAACGCCTGGGTGGCGCGGCGCTGGACGTGTTCGAGCAAGAGCCCCTGCCCGCGCATCATCCGTTCAGAACCCTGGACAACGTGCTGGCAACGCCCCACGTCGGGTACGTCAGCCAGCAAAATTACCATCTATTCTTTGCGCAGATGATCGAGGACATCCAGGCTTGGGCGGCGGGAAAGCCGATGCGTCTACTGAGTTGACAGCGCCCGGTAACCTGGGGCTTTTGTTGCAAAAAATCGCCAAAAAAAACGAATAAATGTTCAGGCCGAGGTGTTTATGTTTCGCATGAAGGGTCATCAGCCCTTCTCAACGTTTTCGGCCCGTTCGGAGCATTGCCCATGAATCGCCGTCTCTCGATTGTTACTGCATCGCTGGTGCTTGCCGTCGCGCTGTCCAGTTCCCTGGCATGGGCCAACGGCGAGGAAGATACCCCTGCCAAACCGCAGTGCCCTCGAGGGCAGGTGTTCGACAGCAAGGCACAAAGGTGCGTCAAGCAGACCAGCATGCTCTTGCCGGATGCCGACCGTACCGACTACGCCTATCAGCTGGCCAAGGACGGGCGTTACGAAGAAGCCTTGGCCCTGCTCGATACGCTCAAGCAACCCAACACTGCCAAGGCCTTGAACTATCGGGGCTACGCCACGCGTAAACTGGGACGTACCGATGAAGGCATCGGTTATTACCTGCAGTCAGTCAAGCTTGATCCGCAATATGCGCTGGTTCGCGAGTACCTTGGCGAAGCCTATGTGATCAAGGGCCGGCTGGACCTCGCCCGGGAACAGTTGCAGCAGATCAAATCGATCTGCGGCAACACCACCTGCGAGCAATACCAGGACCTCGCCGAAGCCATCAACGCGTCATCGAAAACCTGACAACCCGATTGGAGGGAGGTCGCTATCGCCAGCGATCAGGACATTAGGGCAGAACTGGGACAGCACTTGGCGCGTCTGTGGCGTTACGGCTTGCTGTTGTCCCGACAACGGCATGTCGCCGAGGACCTGGTGCAGGCCACCTGCGTGCGGGCGCTCGAACGCGGCGGGCAATTTGAATCGGGCACGCGCATGGACCGTTGGCTGATGAGCATTCTGCATTCGATCTGGGTCAATGAAGTGCGAGCCCGCCGAGTGCACCAGGGCCAGGGCGTGGTGGATGCCGATCAAGCCCTGTCGTTCGATGGCGAACAAGCGGCACATACCCATGTTCGCGCCGCGCAGGTGATCCGGCGCGTAGAGGCGTTGCCCGAGGCCCAGCGCGAAACGGTGTTTCTGGCCTACGTCGAAGGCTTGTCCTACCGCGAGGTGGCCGATGTCCTGCAAGTCCCCATCGGCACCGTGATGAGCCGACTGGCCGCCGCCCGGCTGAAACTCGCCGAGTATCCGCCCCTGCACACGGTGCCGAACCCTTCCACCGGAGAACGTCGATGAACGCGAAACTGTCGGATGAGCAACTGGTGGCCTACCTGGACAACCAGCTCGATGCCGAACAACGCAGCCGCATCGATGCCGCCCTCGCCGAAGACCCGATGCTCGGCCTGCGCCTGCAATGGCTGGACCGCAGCAGCATGCCGTTCAAGTCAGCTTACGACGAAGTGACTCGACAAGCCCCGGTCGAGCGCCTCCAAGCCATGCTCGATACCCTGCCCGTCCCGACACGCCCTGCACTGAGTCGGCGCTGGTTCCTCGCGGCCGCCGCCGGATTGCTGGCGGGCGGTGTGCTGGCGGATCGTTTGTTCCTCGGTTGGCAAACCAGCCAGCAGACCCACAACTGGCGCGGGCTGGTCGCCGACTACATGGTGCTCTACGTACCGGAAACCCTCGACCATTTGCCCAGTGACGAAGCGACACAACTGGCGCAGCTACGCACCATCGACGCACGATTGGGCCTTAATCTGCTGCCGGCAAAACTGGCGTTGCCACGCGCCCAATTCAAGCGCGCGCAAATCCTTGAATACGACGGCGTGGCTATCGCCCAGATCACCTACCTCGACCCGGTCCATGGGCCGATGGCGCTGTGCGTCACGCGCTCCAACAGTGGCAGCCGGCATTTTGCCAAAGAGCGACGGCACGGGATGAACATCGTGTATTGGTCGGATATGGAGCACGCGTGGATGCTGATCGGGCGTAATTCGCCGGTGGATCTTGAGGAGATGGCCACGCAATTACGCACTCGGATCCGCGCCTGAGCCTTGTAGGAGCTGCCGCAGGCTGCGATCTTTTGATCTTGATATTGGAAGAAGCAAGATCAAAAGATCGCAGCCTGCGGCAGCTCCTACCGGGTGATGATGGATCAGGGCGCTGTCGGCAACCACAGCCGAAACCGTGCCCCACCCAACGGCGACGCTTGCACCGTCAACGTTCCACCCTGGGCTTCCAATGCCCGACGGCTGATTGCCAGCCCCAGGCCAAACCCGCCGGTGGCCCGATCCCGGCTGCGATCGAGTCGATAGAACGGTTCGAATATCCGCTCGCGCTCGTCATCCGGGATACCGATCCCGTCGTCGTCCACCCAGATCTCACAGCCTTTGGGGCACACCTGTACGCCTACCTGAATGCGCCTTTCACAGTAGCGCATGGCGTTGCGCAACAGGTTTTGCAGGGCGCGGGCGGTCAGGCGTGGGTCGAGGCTAAAGCGTTCGAGCTGGCCGTGCAGCAACACGTCGATGACGATATCCGGCGATTGTTCTTCGTCGACGCTGCCCAGGATGCTGTCGATGAATTCATCCAGCGACACTTCGATAGGCTCCGGTAAACGCGCGGGGTTTTGCAGGCGGCTGTACGACAGCAATTCCAGCACCAGTTCGTCGAGCTCACGGATGTGATTGACCAACCCCTGCAAGCGCTCGCGGCTGGTGGCGGGCAAATCATCGGAAAGGGCCAGGGCCAGGCCAAAATCCAGGCGGGTCAATGGCGTGCGCAACTCGTGGGATACGGCGTTGAGCAGGTCCCGCTGCTGATTCAGCAGGTTTTCGATGTCGCCAGCCATCGTGTCGAAAACGTTGGCAAGACTGCCGATGTTGGAACTGGCGGCAATCTGCGTACGCTCGCTCAAGTGCCCCTTGCCGAAGCGTTCCGCCGCGCCCTTGAGCCGTTCCAGGTCACGCCAGTGCGGGCGCAGCCACAGCAACAGACAGGCGAGCATGGTCGCGCCGATCAGCACGTTGATGCTCCAGTACAACAGGCTGACGTCCATCGGGTCTGGCGGCACGACCATTTGCACCACGGTGCGCTCGTTCAGCGGTGCCACCGCCAGGGTGCGCCAGCCCCAGTCGCCAACGCGCACGACGTTTTCGCCGCGCTGCAAACGCTGCTGTTCTTCGCTCGACAAGCTGGCATCGTCAATGGCGCTGAGCACGATATGCAGCGGTTCGAATTCCTTGTCCATTTGCGCGGCCAAGGCTGGCCATTGTTCGCTCGGGACGGCCTTGAACTGCCTGACCATGAGGGTTTGCAAACCACGCGAGTAGTCCAGGTTGTAGGTGATGAAGCGCTCGTGGAAGACCTTGATCACTAGGTCCGGCACCAGGTAGATCGCGGTGCTGAACGAAACGATGGTCACCAGGTACAGGCGAAAGAGGATTCTGAACATCGTCTCAGCATTCCCACTCGGATCGACTGAACAGGTAACCCTTGCCCCACACGGTCTTGATCTTGCGAGCCTCGCCGGCATTGTCGTCGAACTTGCGCCGCAGCTTGGAGATGGCCACGTCCACCGAGCGGTCGGTGCCGTTGAACTCGATGCCACGCAGGCGTTGCAGGATCTGGTCGCGGCTCAACACTTCGCCAGCATGTCGGGCCAGCACCACCAGCAAGTTGTACTCGCCGCTGGACATTTCCACCGGTTGCCCGCGCCAGGTCACCGTGCGCTCGGACAGATCGATGCACAGGTTGCCCATGAGGATCCGGTCATTGGCCGCCAATGGCTCGGCAAGGCTGCTGCGCCGTAGCAAGGTGCGCACCCGGGCCAGCAGCACCCGGGGTTCGCAGGGTTTGGTGACGTAGTCGTCGGCGCCCATTTCCAGGCCCAGTACCTGATCGTGGCTGTCGTCGCGGGCGGTGAGCATGAGGATCGGCAAGCTTGCTGAATCGGCGCGCAGCAAACGGCAGACTTGCAAGCCATCGAGACCGGGCAGCATCAAGTCGAGGATCACCAGGTCCGGCGGTGTGAGCCGTGCGCGTTCGCGCACCTGATCGCCTCGACCGATTACGTTGACGGAGTAACCGTTGCGTTCCAGGTAGCTGGCGATCAGCTCGGCGAGTGCGGTGTCGTCTTCGACCAGGAGGATGTTGGGCATGGGTGTTTCCAGAAATGCTGTGGTGCCGGTCAGGCCGCTTTCGCGAGCAGGCTCGCTCCCACAGGGAATGCATTTCAACTGTGGGAGCGAGCCTGCTCGCGAAGACAATCTGACAGGCGCAATAAAATTCATGGCCTGAAGGATATACGCCCTCACACACACCTGAGCAAAACCCTTACACAATTTCACACAGCACCAACAAAGCTTCACCGCTACCATCGCCGTCGCCCAGTAGGATGCTGGGGGTCACTATTGGGGTCATCCATGTCAAAGAAACTGCTTGCCGGGCTCAGCCTGATCGCACTGGCGTTGACGCTGAGCGCGTGCGACAAGTCTTCGATCGCCGAAGAACAGCCGCCATTGGCCAGCGTTCGCATCGAAACCGTCGAAACCCGAGCGCTGTCGATCAGCAGCGAATTGACCGGGCGCATTGCCGCGCCGCGCATGGCCGAGGTGCGCGCCCGCGTCGCCGGCGTGGTACTGCAACGGGCCTTTCGCGAGGGCAGTGACGTGAAAAAGGGCGAGGTGCTGTTCCGGATCGATCCGGCGCCGTTCAAGGCAGATCTCGATAGCGCCGAGGCAGTATTGCGCAAGGCCGAGGCCAACGCGTTCCAGGCGAAACTGCAAGAGCAGCGGTACGCCCAGTTGATTGACGACAAGGCCATCAGCGGCCAGGACTACGACAACGCCCGGGCCAACGCCCGGCAAACCGCCGCCGACGTAGCCGCCAGCAAGGCGGCGGTTGAACGCGCCCGGCTGAACCTTGGCTACGCCACGGTCACCGCGCCGATTTCCGGACGTATCGGTCGCGCGCTGGTCACCGAAGGCGCACTGGTCGGGCAAAACGAGACCACGCCTTTGGCGCTGATCCAGCAACTCGATCCGATCCACGCCGACCTGACCCAATCAACTCGCGAACTCAACGACCTGCGCCGGGCGTTCCGGTCCGGCCAATTGAAGGAAGTGGGCCAAGGCCAGGCCAAGGCCACCCTGATCCAGGACGACGGGAGCCTCTACCCGTTGCCCGGCAAGCTGCTTTTCACCGACATCACCGTCGACCCGGGCACCGGCCAGGTCATCCTGCGCAGCGAATTCCCCAACCCGGACCTCGACCTGCTGCCTGGCAGCTTCGTGCGCGTGCGCCTGGAGCAAGCCGTCAACCAGCAAGGCATCAGCGTGCCGCAACGGGCCATCCAGCGTGACAGCGCCGGCATCGCCCAGGTATTGCTGCTCGACGCAGAGCAGCGCGTCAGCCAACAGCCGGTCGAACTGGGGCCGGTGCAGAACGACCGTTGGGTCGTCACGGGCGGGTTGAAGCCCGGCGACCGCATCGTCATCGAAGGCCTGCAACACGCCCGCCCCGGCGAAAAAGTGCAGGTCGACGACACCCCTCTTCCACTTGCCCAGGTTTCTGGCCAGTAAGCAGGACGCTTGTTTATGCCGCAGTTCTTTATCGATCGCCCGGTGTTCGCCTGGGTGGTCGCGCTGTTCATCCTGTTGGCCGGTGCCCTGGCCATTACGCAGTTGCCGGTGGCGCAATACCCCAACGTCGCACCGCCGCAAATCGAAATCTATGCCGTGTACCCCGGTGCGTCAGCGCAGACCGTGGACGAAAGCGTGGTCAGCCTGATCGAGGAAGAACTCAACGGCGCCGACCATCTGTTGTACTTCGAATCGCAGAGCAGCCTGGGCAGCGCCACGATCAAGGCCACTTTCCAGCCGGGCACCGATCCGGAAATGGCCCAGGTCGACGTGCAGAACCGCCTCAAGGTGGTGGAGTCGCGTCTGCCGCAGGCGGTGAACCAGCAAGGCTTGCAGGTGGAAAAAGTGTCCGCCGGCTTCCTGCTGTTGATCGCCCTCACCTCAAGCGACGGCAAGCTCGACGACGTGGCGCTCAGCGACTACCTGGCGCGCAACGTGATGAACGAGATCAAGCGCCTCGACGGCGTCGGCAAGGCGCAGCTGTATGGCGCCGAGCGCGCCATGCGCATCTGGATTGACCCGCGCAAGTTGATCGGTTTCAACCTGACCCCGGCGGATGTCAACGCCGCCATCGTCGCGCAAAACGCCCAGGTCTCAGCCGGCAGCATTGGCGATTTGCCGAGCCGCACGACTCAGGAAATCACCGCGACCATCCTGGTCAAAGGCCAGCTGTCGAGCCCTGAAGAGTTCGCCGCCATCGTGCTCAAGGCCAACCCTGATGGTTCCACGGTGCGCATCGGCGATGTCGCGCGGGTCGAGATCGGCAGTCAGGACTACCAGTTTTCCACGCGCCTGAACGGCAAGCCGTCGACTGCCGTCGGCGTCCAGTTGTCACCGGGGGCCAATGCCCTGAACACCGCGACCCTGGTGAGGGCCAAGATGGACGAACTGTCGCGCTACTTCCCCGCGGGCGTCCAGTACACGATTCCTTACGACACCTCGCCTTTCGTCAAGGTCTCGATCACCAAGGTGGTCTACACCCTCGGCGAGGCGATGTTGCTGGTGTTCGCGGTGATGTTCCTGTTCCTGCAGAACATCCGCTACACCCTGATACCCACGCTGGTGGTGCCGGTGGCGCTGATGGGCACCTTCGCGACCATGTTGGCCCTGGGGTTTTCCATCAACGTGCTGACCATGTTCGGCATGGTGCTGGCCATCGGTATCCTGGTGGATGACGCGATCGTCGTGGTGGAGAACGTCGAGCGGATCATGGCCAGCGAAGGCCTGTCGCCCAGGGAGGCGACCCGCAAGGCGATGAAGCAGATCACCGGGGCGATCATCGGCATCACCCTGGTGCTGGTGGCGGTGTTCATTCCGATGGCCTTCATGCCGGGTTCGGTCGGGGTGATCTACCAACAGTTCTCGCTGTCGATGGCCACCTCGATCCTGTTCTCGGCCTTCCTCGCCCTGACCTTGACCCCCGCGCTGTGCGCGACCTTGCTCAAACCGATTGCCCAAGGCGTACACCACGAGAAGACCGGATTCTTTGGCGGGTTCAACCGCCGCTTCGAGCGACTTACCGAGCGTTATCAGGGCTGGGTTGCCTATGCATTGCAGCGCACCGGGCGTTACCTGTTGATCTACGCGGTGCTGCTGGTGGCCCTGGGCGTGTGTTTCATGCGCCTGCCCTCCTCGTTCCTGCCGGTGGAAGACCAGGGCTACACCATCACCGACATTCAATTGCCACCCGGCGCGAGCAAGCACCGTACGGTGCAGGTGGTCGAGCAGATCGAAGCGCACAATGCCGGCGAACCGGGCATCAGCGACAGCGTGGTCATTCTCGGTTTCAGCTTCTCCGGCAGTGGCCAGAACGCGGCGCTGGCGTTCAGTACGTTGAAGGATTGGTCCGAAAGAGGCGTCAAGGACTCGGCCGCTGCCATTGCCGACCGGGCCAACGCTGCCCTCAGCCAGATCAAGGATGCCATGGCGTTTTCGGTACTGCCGCCACCCGTCGATGGCCTGGGCACGTCCAGTGGCTTCGAATTTCGCTTACAGGATCGCGGCGGCCTCGGCCATGCCACGCTGATGCAGGCGCGCAGTGAATTGCTCGCGGCGGCTGAAAAGAGCCCGGTACTGATGAACGTGCGCGAAAGCGCCCTGGCCGAAGCGCCGCAAGTGCGGTTGGTCGTCGACCGTCAGCAGGCCAACGCTTTGGGCGTGTCGTTTGCCGACATCGGCAGCGTGCTCTCCACCGCGATCGGTTCGACGTACATCAATGACTTTCCCAACCAGGGGCGGATGCAACGGGTGGTGGTCCAGTCTGAAGGCGATCAACGCAGCCAGGTCGCCGATCTGCTGAAGATTCACGTACGCAACAACAACGGAAAAATGGTGCCTCTATCGGCCTTCACCCAGGCCGAATGGACCCAGGGCCCGGCGCAACTGACCCGTTACAACGGTTATCCGGCGATCAGCATCTCCGGCGAGCCGACACCCGGCCACAGCACCGGCCAGGCCATGGCGGAAATCGAACGGCTGGTGGCGCAAGGTCCGGCCGGATTGGGCCAGGAGTGGACCGGGCTGTCGTTGCAAGAACGTTTGTCCGGCAGCCAGGCGCCGATCCTGCTCGGTTTGTCGCTGTTGATCGTGTTCCTGTGCCTGGCGGCGTTGTACGAGAGCTGGTCGATCCCGACCTCAGTTTTGCTGGTGGTGCCACTGGGTGTACTCGGCGCAGTGCTCGCGGTGACACTGCGCGGCATGCCCAACGATGTGTTCTTCAAGGTCGGCCTGATCACCATCATCGGCCTGTCGGCAAAAAACGCGATCCTGATCATCGAATTCGCCAAGAGCCTGTACGACGAAGGCCACGATTTGATCGACGCCACCCTGCAAGCCGCACGCTTGCGCCTGCGGCCTATCGTCATGACCTCGCTGGCGTTCATCCTCGGCGTGGTGCCGTTGGCGATCGCGACCGGCGCCAGTTCAGCCAGCCAGCAGGCCATCGGCACCGGGGTAATCGGCGGAATGATCTCCGCGACCCTGGCGGTGATATTCGTGCCGGTGTTTTTTGTGGTGGTGATGAAACGGGTGCGCAAGCGCCATAAAAACCTATAACCAACACCACCCCTGTAGGAGCGAGCATGCTCCTACATATTTCCTGCGCTATGGTGCACTGACGCCCTGCCACAGTGAGCCTCCATGCCCTACCTCACTCACACCCACCCTCGCCTGTCCGCCGCCGTCACCTTCGGCATCGCGGCTGGCATCCTGGTTCCGGCCGACTCGATCATCAGCAAAATTCTTATCGGCTGGAACGTCGGGGTCTGGACCTATCTGCTGCTGATGTTCTGGCTCATCGTGCGCTCCAAGGCGACCGATGTGAAACGCATCGCCGATATCGAAGACGAAAACGCCGGGCTGGTGCTATTCGTGGTGTGCATCGCAGCGATTGCCAGCCTGGCGACCATCGCCTTCGAACTGGCCGGCAGCAAAGACCTGGAAACCTCCCGCAAGCTGCTGCACTACAGCTTCACCGCATTGACTGTCATCGGTTCATGGTTGCTGATCGGGGTGATTTTCAGCGTGCACTATGCGCGGCTGTATTACACCTGGAATGGCAAAGAACCTGCACTGCGTTTTGCCGAAGGCTTGACCACACCCAACTATTGGGACTTCCTGTATTTCTCGTTCACCATCGGCGTGGCAGTGCAGACTTCGGATGTCGGCGTGGCCACCCGGGAGATGCGTAAGATTGTCCTGGCGCAGTCGTTGATAGGCTTTTTGTTCAACACGGCGATATTGGGGTTTTCGGTCAATATCGCCGCCGGGTTGTTTGGCTGACGTTGCCTTACTCCGTCGTTATCTCGCTAACCAGGGCGATCTCTCCGCGCTGGCGTTTCATACGTCGGCAACCCGCCTGACAGACGCAGATGACCCCACATAACGGGCTCGACCTCCTTTATCGCTGGGCTCGGCCCGGTTGAGTGCATTGGCCTGACCTCCATCCGTCGACATTCTTCACTTGATGATCATCCCGACCCTTGACGAACGATTGGTTTTTGGTGTTTCCTGAAACCGGTTTCAGCGCCATGCGCCAAACCCAATAAATCCAATAACAAGGTTTTCAGACCGTGAACGATTTCTCCGCCGCCCAGCGCAGCCGCGTGACCATGCTTGATGTCGCCGAACACGCCAAGGTGTCCAAAGCCAGCGTGTCGCGCTTCATCGGCGAGGATCGCGCCCTGCTCTCCGATGCCATTGCCGAGCGCATCGAGCAGGCCATTGCCGAACTGGGCTACCGCCCGAACCAGATGGCCCGCGGTCTTAAGCGCGGCCGCACGCGCCTGATCGGCATGTTGGTGGCCGACATCCGCAACCCTTATTCGATTGCCGTGATGCACGGGGTAGAAACCGCCTGCCGTCAGCACGGCTACAGCCTGGTGGTGTGCAACACCGACCGTGACGACGAGCAGGAACGCCAGCACCTGGCGCTGCTGCGTTCGTACAACATCGAAGGCCTGATCGTGAACACCCTCGGCCATCACCGCGACGAATTGCACGAACTGCATCGGGAAATGCCGCTGGTATTGGTGGATCGCAAGGTGGAGCACCTCGAGAGTGACATGGTAGGGCTGGACAACCCGGCAGCCGTCGACATGGCCCTTACCCATCTTGAAGAACGCGGTTACCGCGACGTGCTGCTGGTGACCGAACCCTTTGACGGCACCAGCTCGCGGATCGAACGTGTCAGCAGCTTCAAGGCGATGATCGAGCAGCGGCCCGCGCTTCGCGGGGCCATCACTGAGACCGGCAGCGAGCTGACTGCGAATCTGAAAACCTTTCTCGACACGCCAGGGCCCGGTCCCAAAGCGCTGTTTTGCGCGAACGGGATTGCGGCGTTGGCCAGCACCCATTCATTGCGCGAACTCAACTGCCACCTGTTCGCGGATGTCGGCCTGATCGCCCTCGATGACCTGGATTGGTACCCGCTGGTGGGTAGCGGCATCACCGCCCTCGCCCAACCGACCACCGAAATTGGCGCCAGTGCGTTTGAGTGTTTGCTCAAGCGTTTGCGGGGGGATGATGGTGCGGTGCGGACCTTGGATTTTTCGGCGAGATTGATTGTGCGGGGATCGACACTTGGAGATCTTCGGTGATTGTTCCGGCCTCATCGCGAGCAGGCTCGCTCCCACAGGGAACCCGGTGTACGCGCAATTTTTGTACAACACAAAACCCTGTTGGAGCGGGCCTACTCGAGATGGCGCCCTAAAGATCGATATTTTTTGAACAAAAATGAAACCGGTTTCAGAGGTAGAAAAACAATGAATACACCCGCCGTTTCCATCAGCCTCTCCAGCTACGGTGCCGATCTTGTGCGCCAACGTGGCCAGGGCAGTTTTATCGAAATACTGGCCGCTGCCGGAGCCTCGCGAATTGAGTGGCGCGAAGAGCTACTGACCAACGAGGACCCCGCTCAACTGGCCATTGCCTCTCAAGCCGAGGGTCTGGAGAGCGTGTATTCCTCGCCGATTGAGCTGTGGCTGGCGGGTCAATCCAAACCCAACCCTGAACTGATTGCCGCCCTGCAACGGGCCCAGGCTTTTGGCGCCAAATGGCTAAAAGTGTCGCTGGGCTATTTCACCGACAACAGCGATCTGCAAACCCTCGCCCGGCTACTGCGCGAGAATGCCGTGCAGTTGCTGGTGGAAAACGACCAGACCCTGCACGGCGGTCGCATCGAGCCCTTCCAGCGCTTTTTCGCGCAAGTCGAGCAGCACAGCCTGCCAATCAGGATGACCTTCGATATCGGCAATTGGCACTGGCAGGACCAGTCGCCAGCGAGCGCTGCGCGATTGCTCGGGCGCCATGTGGACTATGTGCACTGCAAAGCGGTGACCCGTCGCACCGACGGCAAGCTGGTCGCCATACCGCCCGCCGCCAGCGACCTGCAACAGTGGGAACACCTGCTGCGGCACATGGCCCAAGGTGTCATGCGCGCGGCGGAATACCCGTTGCAAGGCGATGACCTGGTGCAGTTGACCCGCGAACACGTCGCCGCTCTCGCCCATCTGGGCCAGCCGCAGCGGGAGAATGCACATGTCTGAGATCGATATCCTGTCGTTCGGCGAAACCATGGCGATGTTCGTCGCCGAGCAGGCCGGTGATCTGGCCAGCGTCGGCCAGTTCCACAAACGCATCGCCGGCGCGGACAGCAACGTCGCCATCGGCCTGTCGCGCCTGGGCTTCAAGGTCGCATGGCTGAGCCGGGTCGGTGCCGATTCACTGGGCCGCTTCGTGATCGATACACTGGAGAAGGAAGGCGTGGACTGCCGCCATGTCGACATCGACACCGCTCACCCCACCGGTTTCCAACTCAAGTCGCGCACCGAGGATGGCAGCGACCCCGCCGTCGAGTATTTCCGCCGCGGTTCGGCGGCCAGTCACCTGTCACCACACTCGATCGTGCCCCAATTGCTCAATGCCCGACACCTGCACGCCACTGGCATCCCGCCAGCGCTGTCGGAAACCGCCCGGCAAATGTCGTTCGAATTGATGACGCGCATGCGCGAGGCCGGCCGCAGCGTATCGTTCGATCCGAACCTGCGCCCCAGCCTGTGGGCCAGCGAGCAACAGATGATCAGCGAGATCAACCGCCTCGCCGCGCTTGCCCATTGGGTGTTGCCGGGGCTCAGCGAGGGGCGCTTGCTCACCGGTTTTGACGATCCGGCCGACATCGCCGCGTTCTACCTCGATCAGGGCGCCGAGGCGGTGGCGATCAAACTCGGCCCGCATGGCGCTTACTACCGCACTCAACAGGATCAGGGTTTTGTCGCTGGCGTGCCGGTGCAAACAGTGATCGATACGGTGGGTGCCGGTGATGGATTTGCCGTGGGCATGATCAGTGCTCTGCTCGAGAACCACAGCTTTGCCGACGCCGTGCAGCGGGCCAACTGGATTGGCAGCCGCGCGGTGCAGAGCCGGGGGGATATGGAGGGGTTACCGACCCGAGCTGAACTGCCTCCCCCTTTCACCGCTCGTTCCCACGCTCCTGCGTGGGAATGCAGCCCGTGACGCTCTGCGTCACAGGGGACGCGGAGCGTCCCTAGAGGCATTCCCACGCGGACCGTGGGAACGATCACCGTTACCTGCTGCGACAAAAACAACAAGCTCAGGAGCACCACCCATGAAAACCGCAACCCTCGCCACCCGCCGCTGGTGGTACATCATGCCCATCGTCTTTATTACCTACAGCCTGGCGTATCTGGACCGCGCCAACTACGGCTTCGCCGCCGCCTCGGGCATGGCGGCCGACCTGATGATCACTCCGGGCCTGTCGTCGATGCTCGGCGCGCTGTTCTTCCTCGGCTACTTTTTCTTCCAGGTGCCGGGGGCGATCTATGCGCAGAAACACAGCGTGAAGAAGCTGATTTTCGTCAGCCTTATCCTCTGGGGCAGTCTGGCAACCTTGACCGGTATCGTCTCCAACGCCTACTGGCTGATCGTCATCCGCTTCATGCTTGGGGTGGTCGAGGCCGCAGTGATGCCGGCCATGCTGATCTATCTGTGCCATTGGTTCACCCGCGCCGAACGCTCGCGGGCCAACACTTTCCTGATCCTCGGCAACCCGGTGACCATGCTGTGGATGTCGGTGGTCTCGGGTTATCTGGTGCAGCATTACAGCTGGCGCTGGATGTTCATCGTCGAAGGTCTGCCAGCAGTGTTCTGGGCCTTCATCTGGTGGCGTCTGGCCGATGATCGTCCGTCCCAGGCCAAGTGGCTCAACGACCAGGAAAAGCAGGACCTGGAAAGCGCCCTGGCCGCCGAGCAAGTCGGCATCAAGGCAGTGAAGAACTACGCCGAAGCCTTCCGCTCGCCGAAAGTCATCCTCCTGGCCCTGCAGTTTTTCTGCTGGAGCATCGGCGTCTACGGCTTCGTGCTGTGGCTGCCTTCAATCCTCAAGGCCGGTGCACAGATGGACATGGTGCAAGCCGGCTGGCTGTCGGCGTTGCCTTACCTGGCGGCGGTGATCGGCATGCTGCTGGTGTCCTGGGGCTCGGACAAACTGCAAAAACGCAAGCGCTTCGTCTGGCCGCCGCTGCTGATCGCCTCATTCGCTTTCTATGGCTCCTACGCCTTGGGCGCCGAACATTTCTGGTGGTCCTACACGTTGCTGGTGATTGCCGGTGCCTGCATGTACGCACCTTACGGACCGTTCTTCGCGATCATCCCGGAGATCCTCCCAGCCAACGTCGCCGGCGGCGCGATGGCGCTGATCAACAGCATGGGCGCCCTCGGTTCGTTTGGCGGCTCCTACCTGGTCGGTTACCTGAACAGCTCCACCGGCTCGCCCGGCGCGTCCTACCTGTTGATGAGCGGCGCGCTGATGCTCTCGGTGGTGCTGACGATTTGCCTCAAGCCCGGCGCCAGTGACCGGGAACGGCCCACGGTCGCATTAACCCGCACCGCTGCACATTCCTGAATTGGATGACGACAATGAAAAAGCAGGTTGTTCTGTACAAGAAACTCTCGCCGCTGCTGATGGCTCGCTTGCACGAGCAGGCCGAAGTGACGCTGATCGAAAACCTCGACGCCGATGGCCTGGCCCGATTGCGCGATGCCCTGCCCCGCGCTCACGGCCTGCTCGGTGCCAGTCTGAAGCTGGATGCCGAACTGCTCGACCTGGCGCCCGACCTTGAAGCCATCGCCAGCGTCTCGGTGGGCGTCGACAACTACGACATCGACTACCTGACCGAGCGCCGCATCCTGCTCAGCAATACACCGGACGTGCTCACCGAAACCACCGCCGATACCGGTTTTGCGTTGATTCTAGCCACCGCTCGACGCGTGGTGGAACTGGCCAATATGGTTCGCGAAGGCCGTTGGCAGCGTAACCTCGGCCCCGCACATTTCGGCAGCGACGTGCATGGCAAAACCCTGGGCATCATTGGCATGGGCCGTATCGGCGAGGCACTGGCCCAGCGCGGACACTTCGGTTTCGGCATGCCGGTCATCTACCACAGCCATTCGCCAAAACCTGCAGTCGAGCAGCGTTTCAATGCGCAGTACCGCAGCCTGGGCGAGCTGTTGCAGCAGGCGGATTTCATCTGCCTGACCTTGCCGTTGACCGCGCAAACCGAGCGGCTGATCGGCACCGAAGAATTTGCCCTGATGCGCCCGCAAAGCATCTTCATCAATATCTCCCGAGGCAAAGTGGTGGATGAAGCGGCGTTGACCGAGGCACTGCGTGCGGGGCAGATTCGCGCAGCGGGGCTGGATGTGTTCGAGCGTGAGCCGCTGGACCTGGACTCGCCGCTGTTGCAGATGGACAACGTGGTGGCAACGCCACACATGGGCTCGGCGACCCATGAGACACGGGAGGCAATGGCGCGGTGTGCGGTGGAAAATCTGTTGGCGGCGTTGGCGGGTGAACGGCCGGCTAATCTGGTGAATGTGCGGGCGTGGAAGGCTTGAGGAATTAGTTGTCCGTCAGGCCGTCTTCTCAGGCAAGCCCGCTCCCACAGTGTCGGTGGTGATCACAAAATCCGTGTCCACATCAGACCCTGTGGGAGCGGGCTTGCCCGCGAAGGGGCCGGTCCGAACAACAAAAAACTGTCAGGCCCGCCGCGCCTCCAGAAGGTCCATGGCGCACTGCCCAATTCGCTGACAGGCATCCGCCAGTTTGCGCCGGTCCACCACCAGCCCAATGCGGATATGCCCCGCCGCACTCGGCCCGAACGCCTCACCTGCCAGTACCGACACGCCATACCCCTCCAGCAGCCGCTCGGCGAAATGCTGGGCGGACAACCCGGTCTGGCGCACGTCGGCCATCACGAACATCCCACCATCCGGGCGAATGGCCCTGATACCCGGGCATTGGTTCAGGCGCGTACACACCAGGTCGCGGCGCTGGCGATATTCTTCACGCATCAGCGCCACCTCCGGCAGGTCTTCATCCAGCGCCAGTTGCGCCGCCTTCTGAACGAACTCCGGAATGCCAAACAGCATGCTCAACGAGAGATGTTCCAGGTGGTCGTTCAAGGTTTTCGGTCCGATCACCCAACCCACTCGCCAACCGCTCATGGCGTGGGATTTGGACAGGCTGTCGATGGTCGCGGTGCGCTCGGCCATGCCCGGCAAGCTGGCCGGGCTGATGTGTTCGCCTTCGTACAGCAGATCGCCGTAGACCTCATCGCTGATCAACCAAAGATCGTGACGCACACACAGCAAGGCCAGCTCCTGCCAGATCATCAGCGACAAACTGGCGCCGGAGGGGTTGTTCGGACTGTTGAGCAACAGCGCGCGGGTCTTGGGTGTGATGCGGGCCGCCACATCCGCCGGATCGACCCGAAAGCCGTTCTCCGGACGCACCGCCACCGGCACCACAGTGGCCCCGCACGCGCCGAATACGCCTTCATACGTTACGTACATCGGCTCGGCAACGATCACTTCGTCCCCCGGATCGAGCAGGCATTGCGCGACCGAATAAACCGCACATTGCGCACCGGGCATCACGATCACGTGATCGGCATCCACCACTTGACCACTTCGACGCCGATGACGGCAGGCAATGCTGTCGCGCAAACCCCGACTTCCGCGCACCTGCGAGTAATGAGTGTCGCCCGCCAGCAAACTGTTGATGGCGGCCTGGACGATGGGGCTGGGTGTATCGAAATCCGGGTCGCCGACCGATAGCAGCAGTACGTCGACGCCTTGTTCGCGCATTTGCAGTGCGCGGTCGTGAATCTGCCAGGCCGCAGCGCCATCTCCGGCGATGCGTTGGGTCAAGCCTGAATAGCGCATGTAGTTCTCCAATCGCGCGAGTTCCTGAGTCAACCCTATCTCAAATCGCGCCACGCGCCACTACCTCGATGAAATCGACGAACGGGTTAGGCAACAGAAATTCAGCAAATCCTCCTACATGGCTGGGTTCTTTTACTGACAGCCAACTCGGCGCAGTCGGATTAAGGTCCAGCACCTGTAATTTGTGACAGGTTCCAAGTGGAGTGATTCGCGCTATAAGGAAGTCGAGCCTCCAGCCCTGAATCAGGTGCCTGAAGGACGGCCGCGCGAACCATGCCATCAAGATGTAGGAAGATTCCGCCGCGCCCACGCCGTCAAAGATGATGAATGGGAGATTCAACTATGTACCGTGCCAATATCGGATCAGTTCGATCAACGCCCACACAGGCCAATTTCCAATCACAGGAGAGCCCTCAACCGAAAGCGATCAAGCTGACGGCTCGGGAACAGGAGTGCTTGAAGTGGACAGCTCTGGGTAAATCGTCCTGGGAAATCGCGCAAATCGTTCAATGCACTGAAGCAGGTGTGAATTATCACTTTTGCAATATTCGCCGGAAATTCGGCGTGAGATCGCGCTGGATCGCCATGGTGATGGCACTGCAACAAGGTCTGATCCAGTCACCTTGACCCCCTGTCTCTTCAGCGGTCGGCTTCTCATTGACCCCTGTTGAGACAATTCATGAGCCGGGACCCCATACCTCGATCCCGACCGTTTGACCTCTACCACGCCAGTGCCTGTGACGATGCGCCAGTGTCCCATGGGCACCGACCGAACAAAGGGCTGCGAATCATCATTGCCGACGATCATCCGATCGTACTGACGGGCATCGAAATGGTTCTCTCCTCCTTTACCGATTTCACATGCTCAGTGGTCGCCAAGGCTGAAAATGCCCTGTGCCCTGGTGATCGTCCTGACAATAAAACTGACTCCCCCAGGCGCGTCAGGCCGCACGAGCGGCCATCCGCCAGACCCGCGCTACGTCACCCGCTCGTTCACGCAATAGACGCGGTGCTTCGCTGCAGGCTTGCGCCAATGTCATCGGCCCGCTCGTCAGGGCAAACGCGGCGTCGATACCATGGGCATACAAGGCTTGATAGCCCTCGCCCAACGTACCGGCAATGACGATGACCGGAACACCGCATTCACGAGCAATACGCGCCACGCCAAAGGGTGTTTTGCCGCGCAATGTCTGTGCATCGAAGCGGCCTTCGCCGGTGATCACCAGATCAGCACCGGCAACCGCATCGGCCAGCCCCACCAGCTCGGCGACCACTTCCACCCCGGCCTTGAACTGCGCCCCCAGGAACGCCTTGGCGGCAAACCCCAGGCCGCCTGCTGCGCCGCTGCCCGGTTCGTCGCGCACGTCTTTGCTCAAGGCTTTTGCGCAGTGGTCGGCAAAGTGCCCGAGGGCAAGATCCAGTTGTTCGACCTGCGCAGGCGTTGCGCCTTTTTGCGGGCCGAAAATGGCCGACGCGCCGTGAGCACCGCACAATGGATTGTTCACGTCGGCGGCGATGTCGAAGCGCACCTCGGCCAAGCGTGGGTCGATGCCACTCATATCGATGCGGGCCAGCTGTGACAGTGCCAAGCCGCCCGGTGCGAGGATTTGCCCCTGTGCATCGAGCAACTTCACGCCCAAGGCTTGCATTGCCCCTGCGCCGGCGTCATTGGTCGCACTGCCGCCGATGGCCAGAATGATACGTTGCGCCCCGGCGTCGAGGGCAGCGCGAATCAATTCACCGGTGCCGAAAGTGCTGCTGATGCAGGCATCGCGGCGGTCGACCGGAACCAGCTGCAAACCACTGGCTTCGGCCATTTCGATGATCGCCGTATGGCTGTGGGGCAACCAGCCCCAGGCAGCATCGACGGCTACGCCGAGCGGCCCGTGAACCGTCGTGCGATGCAGCTCGCCAGCACACGCGGCAAGCACCGACTCGACCGTCCCTTCCCCGCCGTCGGCCATCGGGCATTTAATCAATTGCGCATCGGGCCACACCTCTGCCAGACCGAGGGCAATGGCGTCGGCCACGCCTTGAGCGCTGAGGCTGTCCTTGAACGAGTCGGGGGCGATGACGATTTTCATGGGGGTTCTCCAGTTCCAATGCTATCCATGCTGCCAGCCGGCACGAACAATAACGCCAGGCCGCTGCACAACGGGCATCGAGGATTATTGTTCATTCCCACAAATCTTATGCTTTCCATGTAGGAGCTGCCGCAGGCTGCGATCTTTTGATCTTGACCTTGAAAAGCAAAGTCAAAAGATCGCAGCCTGCGGCAGCTCCTACAGGGGGGGCGGGTTTTGGTCAGGGAGTTGGGGCGGTTTCGGAGAGCAGCTGTACGCCGAGATAGAGGGCGAGCATGCCGTCCAGGCGTAACGGATCAACGCCACTGAGTTCTGCAATGCGCTCCATCCGGTAGCGCAGGCTGTTGCGGTGGATGCCCAGCGCATCGGCGCAGGCCTGGCTCTGGCCATCGTGTTCGCACCAACTGCGCAAGGTCGCCAGTAACTGGCCGTTGTTGTCCCTGGCAATGACTTTACGCAACGGCTCAAGCAGTTCGTCCAGTGCATCTTCGTTGCGATGGCGCCACAGCAATACCGGCAGCCGATAACGGGTAAGCGTCAGCAAACGGGATTGGGGCAACACCTCGCGCCCATAGGCCAGCAAGTCGCCGACCCTACGATAGCCGCGGCGCAATCCTGTCAGCCCATCCGCCTGCCCACCCACGGCAATGCGCAGGATGTTCCAGCCCAGGCCGTCGAGTTTTTCCAGCAGCCGCTCGTTGTCGACGGCCTGGTTCGTCGGTCGGCACCACAGCAACGAAGACTTGGCCGAACTCACGCACCAACTGTCCGGGTAACGACTGGTCAGCCAGGCGCTGAGCGCTTCGACGGAGTGCCCCGGTCCCTGCTCCTGGCCCAGTTCGAACAGGTAAGGCACCCGCGTCAATTGCGGTTTAAGCCCAAGCTGTTGCGCTTCGTCGATCAAGCGCGGCGAGTTGCCGCCGTCACTCAGCAGCAACGCCAGCAGGTCATCGCAACGCTGGCTCCGCCACTGCTTCTCGGCCTGTTGGTTGCGCTGGCCCACCAGCATCTCGGCGGTCATGCGCACCAGCTCCGCGTAGGTGCGCAATTGTTCGGGATCGCCGGTGATGCCCAGCACGCCGATCAAGCGCTGGTCGAGCATCAGCGGCAGGTTGATGCCCGGCTGCACGCCCTTGAGGTGGATCGCGGTCTGTGCGTCGATCTCAACCACACGGCCGTTGGCCAACACCAGTTGCGCGCCTTCATGCCGGGTGTTGACCCGCTCCGGCTCGCCACTGCCGAGGATCAGGCCTTGGCTGTCCATGACGTTGACGTTGTACGGCAGGATGGCCATTGCCCGGTCGACGATGTCCTGGGCCAGGTCGTGATCGAGTTCGAACATAACGGGGTTCCTTGAAACGGGGTGGTCGAGACTCACAGGTTGATCAACGTTACCCTTTGCATCGCCAGAAATCATGATAAAGAGAACTTGCCTGTCACAGGGCTTTTGCCCCGCTATGCCATTGTGGTATTTGATTGAGCCTTTCCCACCGGCAAAAGGATTTCCTCATGAGCTACCGCACGCTGGGTCATTCGGGCCTGCAGGTGTCGACCCTGACCCTGGGCACCATGATGTTTGGTGAGCAGACCAATACCGAAGATTCCCTGCGGATCATCGACAAGGCCTGGGACCAGGGCATCAATTTCATCGATACCGCCGACGTCTACACCAATGGCCGTTCTGAAGAAATCGTCGGCGAGGCGATTGCCGGTAACCGTCACGAATGGGTACTGGCGACCAAGGTCGGTTTCGGCCCGGTGGACGGTGTGCCGAACCGCAGCGGCCTGAGCCGCAAGCACATCTTCAACGGCATCGACGCCAGCCTGACGCGCCTGGGCACTGACTATCTCGATATCTATTACCTGCACCGCGAAGACCACAACACGCCGCTGGAGGTCACGGTGTCGGCCATTGGCGACCTGATACGCCAAGGCAAGATTCGCTATTGGGGCCTGTCGAATTACCGGGGCTGGCGTATCGCCGAGGTGATTCGCGTGGCCGACAAGCTCGGTGTCGACCGGCCGGTGATCAGCCAGCCACTGTACAACATCGTCAACCGCCAGGCAGAAACCGAGCAGATCACTGCCGCGCAGAATTACGGCCTGGGTGTGGTGCCCTACAGTCCGTTGGCCCGCGGCGTGCTCAGCGGCAAATATGCGCCGGACGTCAAGCCGGACGCGAACAGTCGTGCAGGACGTGCCGACAAACGCATCCTGGAAACCGAATGGCGTGTCGAGTCCTTGCGCATCGCCCAGCAGATCCAGCAATACACCCAGGATCGCGGCGTGGGGATCGTCGAGTTCGCCATCGCCTGGGTGCTGAACAACAGCGCCGTGACCTCGGCCATCGTCGGCCCGCGCACTGAAGAACAGTGGGATGCCTACACCAAGGCGCAGGCGGTGAAGATCACGGCTGAGGATGAGGCCTTCATCGATGCGCTGGTGACACCTGGGCATGCTTCGACGCCGGGGTTCAATGATGTGAGTCATTTCGTGTCCGGCCGCAGACCACGTACCAACTGAACATACAAAACCACTGTAGGAGCGAGCCTGCTCGCGATGGTCGTGAACGATAGCGCGTTAAACCAGACGCCCCGCAGCGCCCTCGGGTTTTTCGCGAGCAGGCTCGCTCCTACAGGGATGTTGTAAATATTGATCATCCGGACAATATTCAGCACAAAAACCACGTATCCTCCGCACCCCGTTTCACGTTCAACCTCGCGAGGACAGCTTGTCAAAAGGTATCGCTTTATCGGTTTCAGCCTCGGTGCTGTTTGCCGTCATGTATTACTACACTTCGTTGCTCAAACCGTTGAGCGGCGTTGAGATTTTCGGCTGGCGCATGCTGTTGACCGTGCCCTGCATGACCCTGTTCATGCTGGTGTCGGGAGAATGGCGGCGCGTGGCCGACCTGCTGCGTCGGTTCTGCGCCCAACCCAGGTTGATCGGCATCCTGTTCGTCTCGGCGGCGTTGCTGGGCGTCCAGCTTTGGCTGTTCATGTGGGCACCGCTCAACGGCTACAGCCTCGATGTTTCGCTGGGCTACTTCCTGTTGCCGCTGGCCATGGTGCTGACCGGGCGCATCGCGTACGGCGAACGCCTGTCTTACCTGCAAAAGATCGCGGTGTTCTTTGCAAGCCTGGGTGTGGTCAATGAGCTGTATCAGGTCGGCGGCTTCTCCTGGGCCACACTGGTAGTGGTCGTGGGTTATCCGCTGTATTTCGTGGTGCGCAAATGGCTGAAGACTGACAACCTCGGCGGACTGTGGGTCGACATGACCCTGATGCTGCCGATCGCGCTCTGGTTCGTGAGCAGTGGTGAGCAGGGCTTTGGAGTCTTCGATCAACACCCGGCATTGACCTGGCTGATTCCCCTGCTGGGCTTGATCAGCGCGTCGGCGCTGGTGGTCTACATCATCGCCAGTCGCTTGCTGCCGTTCAGCCTGTTCGGGTTGTTGAGCTACGTCGAGCCGGTGCTGTTGCTGGGCGTGGCGTTGATGCTGGGGGAAAGCATCAAGCCCGGTGAATGGCTGACCTATATTCCGATCTGGATGGCGGTACTGGTGCTGGTGTTTGAAGGGTTCAAGCATTTGATGCGCCATCGCCGCCCTTGAAAGCAAAAGATCGCAGCTTGCGGCAGCTCCTACAGGTGGACCGTGTAGGAGCTGCCGCAGGCTGCGATCTTTTGATCTTTACAACCAATCAGTCAGTGGACAACACACCACGACGTACCTGGTCGCGCTCGATCGATTCGAACAGCGCCTTGAAGTTGCCTTCACCGAAGCCGTCATCACCCTTGCGCTGGATGAATTCGAAGAACACCGGCCCCATCAGGGTTTCCGAGAAAATCTGCAGCAGCAGGCGCTTGTCGCCCGACTCGGACGAACCGTCCAGCAGGATGCCGCGCGCCTGCAACTCGCCTACCGGCTCCCCGTGGTTGGGCAGGCGACCTTCGAGCATTTCGTAGTAGGTGTCCGGCGGCGCGGTCATGAAGCGCATGCCGATACTTTTCAGGTGATCCCAGGTCTTGATCAGGTCATCGCTGAGGAAGGCCACGTGCTGGATGCCCTCGCCGTTGAACTGCATCAGGAATTCTTCGATCTGCCCGGCGCCCTTGGACGATTCTTCGTTCAGCGGGATGCGGATCATGCCGTCTGGCGCGGTCATGGCCTTGGAGGTCAGGCCGGTGTATTCGCCCTTGATGTCGAAGTAACGGATTTCACGGAAGTTGAACAGTTTCTCGTAGAAGTTCGCCCAGTAGGCCATGCGACCGCGGTACACGTTGTGGGTCAGGTGATCGATGATCTTCAGGCCAGCCCCGACCGGGTGACGGTCAACGCCGTCGATGAACACGAAGTCGATGTCGTAGATCGAGCTGCCTTCACCGAAACGGTCGATCAGGTACAGCGGCGCACCGCCGATGCCCTTGATCGCCGGCAGGTTCAGCTCCATCGGGCCAGTCTCGATGTGGATCGGCTGGGCGCCGAGTTCCAGGGCACGCTTGTAGGCCTTTTGCGAATCCTTGACACGGAAGGCCATGCCGCACACCGATGGACCGTGCTCGGCGGCAAAGTACGAGGCGACGCTGTGGGGTTCGTTGTTGAGGATCAGGTTGATCGCGCCCTGGCGATACAGGTGCACGTCCTTGGAACGATGGGTCGCGACCTTGGTGAAGCCCATGATCTCGAAGATCGGCTCCAGGGTATTGGGGGTCGGCGATGCAAGTTCGATGAACTCGAAGCCCATCAGGCCCATTGGGTTTTCGTATAAATCTGCCATGGTTGGCGCCTCATCATGCTTTAGGAATTAACCGCTGAAATTAACAAGCGTTAGTTGCTAGCAATGCTGAGAGCGGTGGGTGGCGCACAGGAGATGCCCCGCACGCTGCGGGCGAGGAAATCACCGTAGATCAATTGAAACCCGAATATCTTCATTGTCGACCCAAGGCTCTGAGGGCGAGGCTTCTGCTGCCAGAAGACGATTATTATTGTATGCGTAACCTGATTCTACACAGCGTAACTCAATTTGTCCGCCTTCTGTATCAAATCCCCTTTTCCCCATGGCGCGCAAGGGCTTTGTTACACAAGAAAATCCCCATTGGAATCATCCCTCGGCACAAGTGCCAAGGGCCAACTATCCTGCCTCTTGCTTGAACGCTTGATGGGAAGCATCACTTCCCGCCAGGCGTTGAGAGCCCCACTTCAGCGATACAGGTTTCGCGAATGCCACTGAAAACCAACGCCCACCCGAGAGGCATCAGGCTCGCTGTAACCTTGTTGAGTGGACTGCTGCCGATCCTGCTGGGTTTCGTCATTCTTTACATGCAGGCCGAACGCGTACTCAGGCTCAGCAGCCAACAAACCGCCGAAGAAGCGACTCGCCAATTCGAACTGATGCTCGACAACACCGCCCAGGCAGCGCGCGAGTTGCTGCCGTTGGCTGGCCAAAGTTGCATTGACGTCAACCTCGCGTTGCGCGAGCAGGTGACACGGCGTCCATTCGTGCGCTCAACCAACCTGCTATGGGACGACACTGTCTATTGCAGTTCCCTGTTCGGTGACTATCACGAAAAAATGGCTTCCGGAGATTTTGCCAACGGCCAGTTGTTGCTGATGAAAGGCAACCCGGTGACGCCCGACACCGCGTTATTGGTTTATCGACTCAGCGACGGTAAACGGGGCGCCATGAGCACGCTGGACGGTTACCACCTGAGTAATATCCTGCGCCTGATCGGGCGCCAGACACTGTTGTTGTTGCAAGTCGGGCCGCACTGGTTATCCGCCGACGGCAGTTTTCACGAAGGCGATCCACCCGAGTTCCCCATCGCACAAAACACGCTGGCATCTTCGCGTTATCCCTTCAGCGTAACGGCCGGTTTCCCCGAAGGCGAAGTGTGGCGCTACATGAGCAGTGAATATCCGCCACTGTTCAGTTTGTTGCTGTTCTTCGGTGTGATTGCCGGTTTTATCGGGCACGTCATACAGAAGCGTTCCTCGTCGCCAACCCTTGAGATGCAGCGCGCACTGGACGCGGCGGAATTCGTTCCGTACTTCCAGCCAGTGGTGCATGCGCTGAGCAAAAAATGCACGGGAGTCGAGGTACTGATGCGCTGGAACCATCCCAAGGAAGGTTTGGTCAGCGCCGATCTGTTCATTCCGTTTGCCGAACACAGCGGGCTGATCGTGCCGATGACGCGCTCGATCATGCAACAAACCGCCAGGCTGTTGGCACCGAAGTCGGCGTCGTTCGATGAGCCGTTCCATGTGGGCATCAATATCACCGCCAATCATTGCCAGGATCTTGCGCTGGTCGAGGATTGCCGGCAATTCCTCGCCGCCTTTGCCCCGGGCTCCATACACCTGGTGCTGGAGTTGACCGAGCGCAAACTGATCGAGCCCTCGGCCATTACCCATCAATTGTTCGAGCAACTGCATGAGCTTGGCGTAATGATTGCCATCGACGACTTCGGCACCGGCCACTCGAGCCTCGGTTACCTGCGCCAGTTCAACGTGGATTTCCTGAAAATCGACCAGAGCTTCGTCGCCATGATCGGCATCGATACCCTCTCCAGCCACATTCTGGAAAGCATCATCGAGTTGGCGGCCAAGCTTGACCTGGCAATGGTTGCCGAAGGTGTGGAAACCCAGGAGCAAAGTGACTACCTGACGGCCCACAACGTGAACTACCTGCAAGGTTATCTGTTTGGTCGGCCGATACCCGCCGCCGATTTCATTAATGCATTAAGTGATGATTAACTAGTGGCCTTTAGCAGCGATTCAACGACACACCGCACTCCTCCATTTGAATCAAGTACAACTCTTGTTACATGAACAAAAAGTCATGATTTACTCTTGCCCCATTAACTACTACAATTTTTCATGCCTGCATCAGATTGGCAGGTGTGGCATCTAATCCCCGAGTCGCTTCAAGGCTCTTGGCTTATAGCTTTGTTTGCGGTTGGTATCAGCCAAACACACTATTGGAGTAAAGATATTGTCCAGACTCGCTGAATTTCGTGCAGCTGAAAAGGCCCTTCAAGAGCAGCTCAAGCAGCTTGAATCCCTGAAGAACGATGCCGGGCTCAAGAAAGAAATCGAATTCGAAGAAAAGCTCCAGGGGCTGATGAAAACCTACGGCAAGAGCCTGCGCGACATCATCGCCATCCTCGACCCGAACCCGGCAAAATCCGGTCTGCAACAGGCCGCTCCAAAGACCCGCCGCGCCCGCGTGGTCAAGGTTTATCAGAACCCGCATACCGGCGAGCTGATTGAAACCAAGGGCGGCAACCACCGTGGACTGAAGGCCTGGAAGGAACAATACGGTGCCGCCACCGTTGATTCCTGGCTGCGCGGCTAAACCCTCGCACTGAAAAAACAAAGCCCTGCACCTGCAGGGCTTTTTTTCATTGAAGGCATCTAAAGGCAAGGCTGACCGGTACTTTTCCGGCAACTTTGTGCTTAATCCTTTTGGCTATCTAACGCCGTCGGCACAGACATGAAATCGGTGCCCATTGAAGCCTTCAGCTAAAGTTTCAAGCCGTTACGAGCCGCCTCTATTTCATTCTGACTGGCCTTATAAGCTTCGGCCTGCCCGGCGTAGGAAAATACGTAGGCCTTATCGGCATCCACCGCGGCAACCAATGTTTGAGACAGCACATGCCGACCGTTTTGTGTGATGGTGCAAGTGGTTTCCAGCGCCGGCAAGCGACTCAAGGTGGCCGAGTGAATCCGGTTGCAAACACTTTGATAACCACCCCGGAAAAAGTCTTTCTGCACTGATTTGCGCATCTCCAGCAACACAGCTTCCAGGTTCACCTGGTGATCGGGTTGCACCCGGCTCACGGTCAATTCCATCACCATCAACGGCATGCCTTGCGCGTCGTTCTTGACCGCGCGCTGGCGACTGACACCGGAGCCAGCTTCGCCTTGGGCAACGGCTTCGACCTGCCAGCCCGGCGGCCACGCCACGACGGGCTCATCGGCGTGAGCCCGGGCCAACACAGAAAGCACACCACTCAGGATAATCAACGACCTGCACAATCGAATCATTACCATCAACACCCAGCCAGTTAGCCCTGAAGTTTGATCTTCGGCCAGCGGTCAGGCAATAGCAGACGCTTTGGGTTTGGTGATGTCGCAACCCATGCGTATCATTGTCGGCAGCCCCATTTAATTTCCGGAGGGCCCATGAGCCTGCAAGATCTGAACACCTTCCCCGGCGTGACTGCACAGCCTGACACCGCCACCCAGAAATTTGTCTTCAACCACACCATGTTGCGGGTCAAGGACATCACCAAGTCCCTGGACTTCTACACGCGCGTTCTCGGCTTCTCGCTGGTGGAGAAACGCGATTTTCCAGAAGCTGAATTCAGCCTGTACTTCCTCGCCCTGGTCGACAAGCGTCAGATTCCGGCCGATGCCGCCGAGCGCACGCAATGGATGAAGTCGATCCCGGGCATTCTGGAACTGACCCATAACCACGGCACCGAGAACGATGCGGACTTCACCTATCACAACGGCAATACCGACCCGCGCGGATTCGGCCACATCTGCATCTCGGTGCCGGACATCGTGGCTGCGTGCGAACGCTTCGAAGCGCTGGGCTGCGATTTCCAGAAGCGCCTGAACGATGGCCGCATGAAGAGCCTGGCGTTCATCAAGGACCCGGATGGGTATTGGGTCGAAATCATCCAGCCAGCCCCCCTGTAAAAATCTGGCTTGATCGTTATGATCGTTCCCACGCTCTGCGTGGGAATGCAGCCTGGGACGCTCCGCGTCCCAAAAAGCGTGACGCGGAGCGTCACGGGAGGCGTTACCACGCAGAGCGTGGGAACGATCAGCAAAAAAAACCCCATGATCATTCATGGGGTTTTGTGTTTTCAGCGCCCGGTTTACGCCGGGGCCGAGGTGCGAATCAAGTGGTCGAATGCGCTAAGGGAAGCCTTGGCGCCCTCGCCCACCGCGATCACGATCTGCTTGTAGGGCACCGTGGTCACATCGCCTGCCGCGAACACACCCGGTATCGATGTCTCGCCACGGGCATCGACGATGATCTCGCCACGCGGCGACAACTCAATGGTGCCCTTGAGCCAATCGGTATTGGGCAACAGACCGATCTGCACAAAGATCCCTTCCAGTTCCACGCTGCGCAATTCGTCGCTCTCGCGATCTTTATAGCGCAAGCCGTTGACCTTCTGCCCGTCGCCCATCACTTCAGTGGTTTGCGCACGGGTGATCACCGTCACGTTCGGCAGGCTGTGCAACTTGCGCTGCAATACCGCATCGGCACGCAGCTGCACATCGAACTCCAGCAGCGTGACATGGGCCACGATACCGGCCAGGTCGATGGCCGCTTCGACGCCTGAGTTACCGCCGCCAATCACCGCCACACGCTTGCCTTTGAACAACGGGCCGTCGCAGTGCGGGCAGTACGCCACGCCCTTGTTGCGATATTCCTGCTCACCGGGCACGTTCATTTCGCGCCAGCGTGCACCCGTGGCTACGATCACCGTCCTGGCTTTGAGTTTCGCGCCGCTGGCGAAGTGGACTTCGTGCAGCTCGCCGTCTTTGCCCGGCAGCAATTTGTCGGCGCGCTGCAGGTTCATGATGTCCACGTCGTACTGCTTGACGTGCTCTTCAAGCGCGACCGCCAGTTTTGGCCCTTCGGTTTCCTGCACGGAGATGAAGTTTTCGATGGCCATGGTATCCAGCACCTGGCCACCAAAACGTTCGGCAGCGACACCGGTGCGAATGCCTTTGCGCGCGGCATAGATGGCCGCCGCAGCACCGGCCGGGCCACCGCCCACCACCAGTACGTCAAAGGCTTCCTTGGCGCTGATCTTCTCGGCCTGGCGCTCGATGCCGCTGGTGTCGATTTTGCCGAGGATTTCTTCCAGGCCCATGCGGCCCTGGCCGAAGTTCACGCCGTTGAGGTAGATACTCGGTACCGCCATGATCTGGCGCTCATCGACTTCAGCCTGGAACAGCGCGCCGTCTATGGCGACGTGGCGGATATTGGGGTTGAGTACCGCCATCAGGTTCAACGCCTGGACCACGTCCGGGCAGTTCTGGCAGGACAGCGAGAAATACGTCTCGAAGTTGAATTCGCCCTTGAGCGAGCGGATCTGTTCGATCACTTCGACACTGGCCTTGGAGGGGTGGCCGCCGACTTGCAGCAAAGCCAGCACCAGGGAAGTGAATTCATGGCCCATGGGGATGCCAGCGAAACGCAGGCTGATATCCGCGCCGGGGCGGTTGATCGAGAACGATGGCTTGCGTGCATCGTCACCGTTATCGAGCAAGCTGATCTGGCTGGAAAGACTGGCAACGTCTTTCAGCAGTGCGAGCATTTCCTGGGATTTCGCACCGTCGTCGAGGGAGGCAACGATCTCGATCGGCTGGGTGACCCGTTCCAGGTACGATTTCAACTGGGCTTTAAGATTGGCGTCCAACATACGGGCGATTTCCATGCTGTTTGGTGAAGAGACGGAGACGAAAAAAAACGCCCGAGCGAATCTCGCCCGGGCGTTTTTATTGGGCGGTGCAGCTTGCTTAGGTGCGGAAGTCCGCCCTGATGAAGCGCGTCACAGACTTAGATCTTGCCAACCAGGTCCAGGGACGGCGCCAGAGTGGCCTCGCCTTCTTTCCACTTGGCTGGGCAAACCTGGCCCGGGTGAGCAGCGACGTATTGGGCAGCCTTGATCTTGCGCAGCAGCTCGCTAGCGTCACGGCCAACACCGCCGTCGTTCAGTTCAACGATCTTGATCTGGCCTTCAGGGTTGATCACGAAGGTGCCACGGTCAGCCAGGCCAGCTTCTTCGATCAGTACGTCGAAGTTGCGGGAGATGGCGTGGGTCGGGTCGCCGATCATGGTGTACTGGATCTTGCCGATGGCTGGCGAAGTGTTGTGCCAGGCAGCGTGGGCGAAATGGGTGTCGGTGGAAACACTGTAGATCTCGACGCCCAGCTTCTGGAACGCGTCGTAGTTGTCAGCGAGGTCTTCCAGCTCGGTCGGGCAGACGAAGGTGAAGTCGGCCGGGTAGAAGAACACCACCGACCACTTGCCTTTAAGGTCAGCGTCCGAGACTTTTACGAAGTCGCCATTTTTGAATGCGTCAGCTTTGAACGGTTTAACTTGGCTGTTGATGATAGGCATCGTTGACTCTCCGTCAGGGGTTAAGAAGTTGATGGAGAGAACTTTACCCACTCGACGGACGGTTGGCTCATTGGCAAACCTCATGCCGCTGATTGGCTTTCGCTATTAGCAGACTGTATTGATAGAAGAAAACCGAATTTACCCCGACAATGCTAGAATGCGTTTTTCGTGGTACGTACCACACAGCAAAACAGCAGGAGATCTCATGGCCCGTGGCGGCGTGAACAAACAAGTGGTGCAAGCGGCGCGATTGGCGATCCTGGCCCGCGGCGAAAATCCCAGCATCGATGCCGTACGGATCGAAATGGGCAATACCGGCTCGAAAACCACGATCCATCGCTACATGAAGGAGCTCGATGATAGCACCCCGGGGCCAGACGAAGCCCCTTCCGAGCCGATCGACGAAGAGTTGCTGGCGCTGGTAACACGCCTCGCGCAGCGCCTTAAAGAGCAGGCGCAGGAACCCATTGACCAGGCCCGCGAACAGTACGAGCAACAACGCAAGGCGCTGGAAACGCAACTGCAGCAAGCCGAGCAAGCCAATACGCAACTGCAGCAACACTACGAGCTGCAGAGCCTGGCACTGACCCAGGAATCCGAGGCACTGCAAAGCACGCGCACCCTGCTTCAGGGTGAACAAACGCGCAATGCCGGGCAGACTCAGGCACTGGCTGATTTTGAGCTGCGCCTGCAGGACAAAGACGAGCAGATTCGCTCGCTGGAAGAAAAACACCTGCACAGTCGTGATGCCCTGGAGCACTACCGCAACGCGATCAACGAGCAGCGCGAGCAAGAGCAAAGCCGCCACGAAGGCCAGGTACAGCAACTGCAGATGGAGTTGCGCCAAGCCCAACAAAGCGCCTTGGTACGCCAGGACGAAATCACCCAGTTGCACCGCGACAACGAACGCCTGCTGACGGAGAATCGCGGCACACTGCGCGAGCTGAGCCTGCTGCAAGAGCAACTCAAGCAAAGCAACACCCGCCAGGATCAACTGCTCGACCAGGCCACGCGTGTCGACAGCGAGCGCACCCTCCTCCAGGAACGCCTGCGCGTAGCCATGCTGGAAAGCCAGGCGCTCAAGCAGAGCGTCGAGGAACAAGCGCAGGTTAACAAGGCACTGGAAATCGAACTGCAGAAAGCCCGGGCCGACCTCGAAAAAAGCCTACGCCTGGCCGCTGCCAATGCAGCAGCGCCAGACGTCGCCAGGGTCGATTAAGCGCCGACCGGTGTACGCAGGGTGACAAACTCTTCGGCGGCCGTCGGGTGCACACCGATGGTTTCGTCGAAGTGGCGCTTGGTGGCGCCGGCCTTCAAGGCGATAGCCAGGCCCTGGACAATTTCGCCAGCCTCCGGCCCCACCATGTGGCAGCCCAGCACCTTGTCGGTCTGGGCATCCACCACCAGTTTCATCAGCGTGCGCTCCTGACATTCGGTCAGGGTCAGCTTCATCGGCCGGAAGCGGCTTTCGAAGATCTGTACCTCGTGGCCCGCCTCGCGCGCTTCTTCCTCGGTGAGGCCGACCGTGCCGATATTGGGCAGGCTGAACACCGCCGTCGGGATCATCTTGTAATCCACCGGGCGATACTGCTCAGGCTTGAACAAGCGCCGCGCCACCGCCATGCCTTCAGCCAGCGCCACCGGCGTCAGCTGCACCCGGCCGATCACATCGCCCAGGGCCAGGATCGAAGGCTCGGCCGTCTGGTACAGGTCGTCCACCTCGACGAAGCCTTTCTGATCGAGCTTCACCGCGGTATTTTCCAGCCCGAGATTGTCCAGCATCGGACGTCGACCGGTGGCGTAGAACACGCAATCGGCCTCCAACTGACGACCATCCTTGAGCGTCACTTTCAAGCTGCCATCGGCTTGCTTGTCGATACGCTCGATGTCGGCATTGAATTGCAGGTCCATGCCGCGCTTGGTCAGCTCTTCCTGCAGATGCTTGCGCACGGAACCGTCAAAGCCCCGCAGGAACAGCTCACCGCGATACAACAACGTGGTCTGCGCGCCCAGGCCGTGGAAGATCCCGGCGAATTCGACGGCAATGTAACCACCGCCCACCACCAGCACACGCTTGGGCAGTTCCTTGAGGAAGAACGCCTGGTTGGAACTGATCGCGTGCTCGTGCCCCGGAATCTCGGGAATCTGCGGCCAGCCACCGGTAGCGATCAGAATGTTCTTAGCCGTGTGGCGCTCGCCATTGATCTCGACCGTATGCGGGTCGACGATCTTGGCGTGGCCTTCGTGCAGCGTCACGCCACTGTTGACCAGCAGGTTGCGGTAAATGCCGTTGAGGCGATTGATCTCGCGATCCTTGTTGGCGATCAGCGTCGCCCAGTCGAACTGCGCCTCATCCAGGCTCCAGCCAAAACCCGAAGCCTGCTCGAAGTCCTCGGCGAAATGCGCGCCGTACACCAGCAGCTTTTTCGGCACGCAGCCGACGTTTACGCAAGTACCGCCCAGGTAGCGACTCTCGGCCACCGCCACTGTCGCGCCGAAGCCGGCCGCAAACCGGGCCGCCCGCACACCGCCAGAACCGGCGCCAATCACATAAAGGTCAAAATCGTAGGCCATTTTCTATCTCCTCGGCAGGTGACCAGCATACCTGTGGATAGCCGCGGAGCAAGCATTGCGCTTAAATGCCCGGGCCGCGGGTCGCACTGTAGGAGCCAGGCTTGCCCGCGAACCAGGCGCTGCGGTTTAGCTGTAAGACCGCGTCATCGCTCTTCGCCTGTAGGAGCGAGGCTTGCCCGCGAACCAAACGCTGCGGTGTATCTGTAAGACCGCGTCATCGTTCTTCGCCTATAGGAGCGAGGCTTGCCCGCGAACCAAACGCTGCGGTGTATCTGTAAGACTGTGTCATCGTTCTTCGCCTGTAGGAGCGAGGCTTGCCCGCGAACCAAACGCTGCGGTGTATCTGTAAGACTGTGTCATCGTTCTTCGCTGGCAAGCCTGGCTCCTACAGGCGAACCAGTCGCTGCGGTGCATTTTTTAGCGACAAGCCTGGCCACAGGAAACCAGGTACTTTTCAGCGCACAAAAACAAACGCCCCGATCAAGTCGGGGCGTTTATTTAGGCCTTCATCAGCTTGTTGGCAACTGGTGAAGGTCGTTTTTCAATACAAGCCGCTGAGGCGCTATCAGTAAGCCTTGCCCGTCTTGTAGAAGTTTTCGAAGCAGAAGTTGGTCGCGTCGATGTAGCCTTCGGCGCCGCCGCAGTCGAAACGCTTGCCCTTGAACTTGTAGGCCATGACGCAGCCGTTTTGCGCTTGCTTCATCAGGGCGTCGGTGATCTGGATTTCGCCGCCCTTGCCTGGCTCGGTCTGTTCGATCAGGTCGAAGATGTCCGGGGTCAGGATATAGCGACCGATAATGGCCAGGTTCGACGGCGCATCTTCAGGTTTTGGTTTTTCCACCATGCTGTGCACGCGGTAGATGTCGTCGCGGATCATCTCGCCGGCGATCACGCCGTACTTGTTGGTCTCTTGCGGGTCGACTTCCTGGATGGCCACGATCGAGCAGCGGAACTGCTTGTACAGCTTGACCATCTGGGTCAGTACGCCGTCGCCTTCGAGGTTGACGCACAGGTCGTCAGCCAGCACCACGGCGAAGGGTTCGTCGCCGATCAGCGGACGGCCGGTCAGGATCGCGTGGCCCAGGCCTTTCATTTCGGTCTGGCGGGTGTAGGAGAACGAGCAATTGTCGAGCAGCTTGCGAATGCCGACCAGGTACTTTTCCTTGTCGGTGCCCTTGATCTGGTTTTCCAGCTCGTAGCTGATGTCGAAATGGTCTTCCAGGGCGCGCTTGCCACGACCGGTGACGATGGAGATTTCCGTCAAGCCAGCGTCCAGTGCTTCTTCGACGCCGTACTGGATCAGTGGCTTGTTTACCACCGGCAGCATTTCTTTAGGCATGGCTTTGGTCGCTGGGAGGAAGCGAGTGCCGTAACCGGCTGCTGGAAACAAGCATTTCTTGATCATATAAGTCCTTGAAAGGGCTGTGTGTACGGGTTTCGGCGCAGTCTAATCAGGCGGCGTACACCTTACAATGCCCCGCACTGGCTAACCGATGCCATCATAGAGAAATATTCTCGCCGTTAGTTCCGCAGCGAGCACCGCGAATGGACCGACAGCCTGTTATTGATAGCAGAGTCCGCCAGGTTTGCACGCCAAGTCAACCCATGGCCAAGTGCACCAACCCGCGCCCAGCGGCACCCGAACGGTGCATTTGGCGGTATCATGGCGCCCTTGAACCAGCCAACGAGGCAAATAGATGTCAGAAGCAAAAAGCGTCAACGGGTACTTGATCAACAAGGCCAAAGACGGCCAGTGGTGGGTAGCCGGCGTTGGCGGTGAGAATATTGCCGGACCTTTCCCGTCCGAAGCCATGGCGATCGAAGTGGCATCGGTGTTGCAACTGGAACACCCGGCACCAAAACGACGGGGCAAGGACAAGAATTGATCCAGGCCTGACGCCCTGTCCTTGTGCAGGGCTTCTTTTGCAAATATCCGCAAGAAGTGGCCTTTGGCTATAACCTTTTGCCCACCGCGCTGTCACAGGCTTTGCCCCCTCATCCTGACGACGACAACGACATGACCAAATTTTTGCCGCTGATTGCGGTCCTGGCCCTCAGTGGCTGCGCCACCTCCGAAACCACTTACCTGAACAATGGCGAACAAGGCCTGGCCATTGACTGCTCCGGCGAGGCCAATTCCTGGGCGACCTGCTACGAAAAGGCCGATGCGTCTTGCGCTGGCACCGGCTACCGGATCGTTGGCACTGACGGCTCACCCGCCCCCAAGGAAAGCGACAAGACCCTTGGCGTCGACGTTGGCAACTACAAGAATCGTAGCGTCGTGGTGGTCTGCAAATAGGGCATCGGGCCCTACATGTGGATTTCGGCGAACTTGATCCCCAGGCCGCGTACGGTCTCGATCAGTTCGTCGAGACTGCTGAAGGACTCGACTTCGTCGCTTTCGTCTACCAGGAAAAAACTGCGCCCGGCGCTTTTCTTGAAAAAAACGATCCACTCCCCCGGATTCGCCGGGTTCTGAATCACATGGGTGGCGCAGATTTGGCCCTCTGCATGCCGCTCCCGTACCCGCTCTCGCTTCATATTCGACTCCAGAAATGACAATGCCGGCAAAGGCGCGCTTTGACGGCATTGGTGCTGACGGTCGACAGTCTATCAGCCGGAAATGCACGCCGTGGCGGCATCGCGTACATCGAAGGGACGTATCGGCACATTGGAGATGCGCTCGTGCAGCTTGATGCTGCTGCCACCAGAGCGCTGTTCGATATCAAACACCGCGGCCGGCCCCGAGGAAAGCTTCTGCGGCACGATCACCCGCACCCCGTCTTTCTGCGTCTCGACCTGCAAGGCGCCACGGCTGTCGGCGAGTTTTTCGCTCAGGCATTGGGCGTACTCAAGGGGCTTCTTGCCGGAAATCACATTCATCGTCGGCAGCGTCTGGTTGATGTCCGAGACACTTGCACAACCACCGATTGCCAGGACCCACGGCAAGCCAAACATGCCCCACTTCATATGAAATCTCCAATAAAGACCCTCGGACAGCACAAATACGGGTTTTCTCCGGGCTTGACTGCTTTTTTCTTCCCAGGCACGCGATATATGCATTTTTATTGTCCACCCGGGCCCGGAGAGCCGGATAATAACGCCCCGGGGCTGATAAACTGCGCCAATCGACCATGCTATCGTTTTGATTTTGTAGAAAAAGCCCTTCTGGAGGCGCCTCATGAAATTTATCCACCAGCGCGAGCACCTCAACGAGGACGACATCGTCGTCATTCAATGCTCGCAAACGTGCAACATTCGCTTGATGAACGACGCCAACTTCCGCAGCTTCAAGAATGGCGGTCGTCACACCTATCACGGCGGCGCGTTCGACACCTTCCCGGCCCGCATCACGGCGCCGAGCACCGGGTTCTGGAACATCACCATCGATACGGTCAACCGCCGCCCGATCAGTGTGACGCGCAAGCCGACCCTGACGCATTCGATCAAGATCATCCGCCGCTCCAGTTCGAAACTGAGCTGAGCAGCGCCTTAATACACAGACTGACAGGTATGACCGTGGCCCAGACGACCAAATACGTCATCAAGTACAAACTCAATGGCGAACGCCGCTTCGAATTTGCCCAGCTGGAAAACGGCACGGTAGAAGAAGCCAAAGCCGCGCTGGACGGGCTTCATGGCCAGGGCGAAGACGTCATCAGCGACATCAGCGTCAGCAAAGCGCTGTAACAACGCCTGGAGCGACAATATGGACGTCCGCTCCCTGGCGACATTCGACCGCAAGTGTCGGAGTGTCTGCATTCGTCATACCCCTTAGTCTCGCCACCTCGATAACCTGAGGGCCTGGCAATGAGCGAGCAATACCTGGACAAGCTGGACTGGCCCCTGCTGGAACAGCAACTCGATGCGGACGGCTGCGCGGTCATTGCATCGCTGTTGAGCCCCAGGGCCTGTGATCAGATCAGCGCCTTGTACGGCCAATCCGAACACTTTCGCTCGCATGTGATCATGGCCCGGCACGGTTTCGGTCGTGGCGAATACAAGTATTTCGACTACCCCTTGCCGCCGCTGGTGGCCCGCCTGCGCAGCGCGCTCTACCCGCGACTGGTGCCGATAGCCAATCGCTGGCATGAGCAGATGGATTTGCCGAGCCGTTTTCCCGAGAGCCTTCCGGCCTTCCTCGAACGTTGTCACGCCGCTGGCCAACAGCGTCCGACACCCTTGCTGCTGCAATACGGACCACAGGACTACAACTGCTTGCATCAGGATGTGTATGGCGAGCATGTCTTCCCGCTCCAGGTGGCGATTCTTCTGTCGACGCCTGGGGAGGATTTCACCGGCGGTGAGTTCGTGCTGACCGAGCAGCGGCCGCGCATGCAGTCGCGCCCGCAGGTCATCGGTCTGAAAAAAGGCGACGGCCTGATCTTCGCGGTCAACCAGCGCCCGGTCAAAGGCGTGCGCGGTTACTATCGGGTCACCCTGCGCCACGGCGTCAGTCGCCTGCACAGTGGAAAACGGCATACTCTTGGGATCATCTTTCACGACGCATCATGAGCACCATGAAACCGACCACCCTGGACTTGTTTGCCGATGTAGAGCCCGAGCAGGATCGCCGACGCGAGCAGATCGGCGAACAGTCCTACGTCCTCAGGGGCTTTGCCCTGCCCTGGCTTGCGCGCTTGTTACCGGCACTGGAGACCGTGTTGGCGGCCGCACCGTTCCGGCAAATGGTCACCCCTGGCGGCTTCACCATGTCGGTGGCCCTGAGCAGTTGCGGGACCTGGGGCTGGACCACCGACCGCAGTGGTTATCGCTACACCCGCGAGGATCCCCGGACCGGCCTGCCTTGGCCCCCCATGCCCGAGGTGTTTTTGCAATTGGCGCAGGCGGCGGCACGGGAAGCAGGATTTGCCGATTTCGTGCCGGACTCCTGCCTGATCAATCGCTATGTGCCCGGGGCGAAAATGTCCTTGCATCAGGACAAGGACGAAAAATCCTACGCTGCACCCATCGTTTCAGTATCGCTGGGGCTACCCGCAATGTTTCTGTTCGGCGGCTTCGCGCGCAGCGACAAAAGCCAACGGGTGCCGTTGCTGCATGGCGACATCGTGGTCTGGGGCGGCGTGGATCGCTTGCGTTATCACGGTGTGCTGCCGATCAAGGATGGCTACCATCCACGCTTGGGCAAGCAGCGGATCAACTTCACGTTTCGTACCGCGCGGTGAGACCGTGGAGTTTGACCGCAAGCGCCGGAGTGTGGGCCTACGGGCCGCTGGTTAATCTGCGGCAAACGGGTCAACGGATGTAAAGCCATGACAAGCCAATCGACAACGAGCAGCACCGAAAACGATCCACGCTGGGCCGCGGTGGTCGCCCGCGATCCACAGGCGGACGGGCAGTTTGTCTATGCGGTGAAAACCACCGGGATCTACTGCAACCCCAGCAGCCTCTCGCGCTTGCCGAAACCGCAGAACGTCGAGTTCTTCGACAGCGCCGAACTTGCCCAGGCCGCCGGTTATCGCCCAAGCAAGCGCGCGGCCAAGGACCAAAGCGCGCTCGCCGCGCAACATGCCGCCACCGTGGCCGCCGCGTGTCGCCAGATCGAAACCGCCGAGGCGCTGCCCGCGCTGAACGAGCTGGCGCAAGCGGCAGGACTGAGCAGCTTTCATTTCCATCGGGTGTTCAAGTCCGTTACCGGCCTGACGCCCAAAGGCTACGCCGCGGCCCATCGTTCGCGCCGAATGCGCGAACGGCTGGCGGATGGCCGCTCGGTCACCGATGCGTTGTACGACGCCGGGTTCAACTCGAACAGCCGTTTCTATGAAGCGGCGGATCAGGTGCTGGGGATGAAACCTACTGATTACCGTGCCGCGGGGCAAAACAATGACATTCGTTTTGCGGTTGGCCAGTGTTCCCTCGGCGCGATCCTGGTGGCGCAAAGCGCGCGTGGGGTCTGCGCGATTCTCCTCGGCGACGATCCGCAGCAACTGGTTTGCGACCTGCAGGACAAATTTCGCCGCGCCACACTGATCGGTGCCGATCAGGCCTTCGAACAGTTGATCGCCAGGGTCGTGGGTTTCATAGAAGCCCCGGCCCTGGGGCTGGACTTGCCACTGGATGTGCGCGGCACCGCATTTCAGGAACGGGTCTGGCAAGCCCTGCGAGACATCCCCGTTGGCAGCACCGCCAGCTACGCCGACATCGCCCAACGCATCGGCAACCCCAAAGCAGTGCGCGCAGTGGCGCAAGCTTGCGGCGCGAACAGCCTGGCAGTCGCGATCCCCTGTCACCGCGTGGTACGCAGCGATGGCAACCTGTCGGGGTATCGTTGGGGCGTGGAGCGTAAGCGGCAATTGCTCGAACGGGAAAAGCCCCTATAGGAGCGAGCAGGCTCCGGGCGGCGTTCCGACGATGGTCGTCAACGATAACGCTGGGCACCTGACACCACACGGCGCTCTCAGGTTTTTCGCGAGCATGCTCGCTCCTACAGTCGATCAGCGATTCACATCCACCACCACTCGCCCGCGCAGCTGTCCGGCCAGCAGGCGCGGGGCGGCTTCGATTGCTTCGCTCAAAGCGATTTCATGGCTGATCAACGGCAACAAGTTAAAGTCCAGATCCTTGGCCAATCGACTCCAGGCCTCTACACGCCTGGCTTTGGGCTGGGTCACGCTGTTAATCCCGGCCAGCGTCACGCCGCGCAGGATAAAGGGCGCGACGCTGGCCGGAAAGTCCATGCCCTGGGCCAGTCCACAAGCGGCGACGGTGCCTTCGGAGCGGGTACTGGCACAGGCGTTGGCCAGGGTGTGACTACCCACCGAGTCGATGACCGCAGCCCAACGTTCCTTGGCCAGCGGCTTGCCGGGCTCGGATAAGGTGGCGCGATCGATGATTTCACTGGCGCCCAGTTGCTTAAGGTATTCGTGTTCCGACAGGCGACCAGTGGAAGCGACGACCCGATAGCCAAGCTTGCTCAGCAATGCGATGGCGAAACTGCCCACGCCGCCGTTGGCCCCGGTGACCAGAACCTCGCCTTGGTCGGGCGTCACACCGTTGCGCTCCAGTGCCATGATGCACAGCATCGCCGTGTAGCCTGCCGTGCCAATGGCCATGGCCTGGGCTTCAGTGAAGGCCTCGGGCAACGCAATCAGCCATTCGCCCTTGAGACGCGCCTTTTGCGCCAGGCCACCCCAATGCCCTTCGCCCACGCCCCAGCCATTGAGCAGGACTTTGTCACCCGCCTTGTAGTCCGGATGCGTGCTGACCTCGACAGTCCCCGCCAGGTCGATCCCCGGCACCATCGGGAATTTGCGCACCACCGGGCTGCTGCCGGTGATCGCCAGGCCATCCTTGAAATTCAGCGTGCTGTACGCCACACGCACCGTCACATCGCCCTCGGGCAGCTGGTCTTCATTGATCTGTTGCAGTGTGGCCCGGTACCCGCTTTCGTCTTTGTCGATCAAAATACCTTGGAACATTGCTGCCTCCTGGTGGGTTCACCTGTTGTGGTGTGATTTAAATACCACTTCGCAAAATATTACCGTATTGGACTTTAAGCCAATTCGCCTGCGGCAGACATGACTGGCATAACCGCAGGCATTGCTGTTACAAATCGAGCCCTGCCCGGTTCCAACGTCGGAGTACAACTGAAATGAGTCAATGGCCAGATACGCGCATTCTTGACCTGCTCGGGATCGAGCTGCCGATTATCCAGGCCCCCATGGCCGGCGCCACCACCGCTGCCATGGTCATTGCGGCGAGCAACGCCGGCGGCCTCGGCTCGATGCCTGCCGCCATGCTGAGCGTCGAGCAATTGCGTGACGAGCTCAAGGGCATTCGCCAACACTGCCAGCGCCCGATCAACGTCAACTTCTTCTGCCATCAACCGCCAGCGGTCGACGAGCAACGCGCCCAGGACTGGAAAAACCTGCTGCAGCCCTATTACCGCGAATTGGGTGTCGACTTCGATGCACCGACACCGGTGTCCAATCGCGCGCCGTTCGACCAGGTTGCCTGCGAAGTGGTCGAACAATTGCGCCCCGAAGTCGTGAGTTTCCACTTTGGCCTGCCGGAAAAATCCCTGCTGGATCGAGTCAAGGCCACCGGGGCAAAGGTACTGTCCTCGGCCACCACCGTCGAAGAAGCCATCTGGCTCGAGCAGCAGGGTTGCGACGCGATCATCGCCATGGGTCTTGAGGCGGGCGGGCATCGGGGTATGTTTCTCAGTGATGACCTGAGCAGCCAGGTCGGTACCTTCGCCCTGGTGCCCCAAGTGGTCGATGCCGTGAAAGTACCGGTGATTGCCGCTGGCGGCATTGCCGATGCGCGGGGTGTGGCGGCGGCGTTCATGCTGGGGGCTTCGGCGGTGCAAGTGGGCACGGCGTACCTCTTCACGCCAGAGGCCAAGGTCAGTGCCGCGCATCACCAGGCCTTGCGGACCGCCAGGGAACGCGAGACCGCGGTCACCAACATTTTCACCGGTCGCCCGGCACGGGGGATACTCAATCGGGTAATGCGCGAGCTCGGGCCGATGAGCGACCAGGCGCCGCGTTTTCCCCTCGCAGGCGGTGCATTGCTGCCGTTGCGTGCCAAAGCCGAGGCAGACTTCAGCAACCTCTGGGCCGGACAGGCGTTCACCCTGGGGGTTGAGTCGGGTACCGCCGAATTGACCCGACGCCTGGCCGAGGAAGGGTTGGCGAAGTTGCTCCGGCGCTGACCGTGGTGGCGGGCAACACGGTTAGCGCTGCAACAAATTCCGTTTACCGGAATTTCGCTATATATTCCGATATATAGCGATTCACCCATCTTGCAGTACTTGCCTGTGACGGAGCCGTTTCATGACCATTCGTGCCTCACGTTTTGCCCCCACTTGCCTGGCGTGCCTGCTCGCCGTGTTCGCCTTCGGCTGCGCTCAGGCAGACGAAGTCCAGGTTGCTGTCGCTGCCAACTTCACCGCGCCGATCCAGGCCATTGCCGCTGACTTCGAGAAGGACACCGGGCACAAACTGGTCACGGCTTTCGGTGCCACCGGCCAGTTCTATACCCAGATCAAGAATGGCGCGCCGTTCGAGGTGTTCCTCTCGGCAGACGACACCACCGCGCAAAAACTTGAAGCCGAAGGCGACACCGTCAAGGGCTCGCGCTTCACCTACGCCATCGGCACGCTGGCCCTGTGGTCGGCCAAGGCAGGCTACGTCGATGCCAAGGGCAACGTCCTGAGCGATAACACCTATCAGCATCTGTCCATCGCCAACCCGAAAGCCGCGCCTTACGGCCTGGCGGCGACCCAGGTGCTGGCCAAAAAAGGCCTGGCCGACAAGGTCAAGGACAAGCTCGTCGAAGGCCAGAACATCACCCAGGCCTACCAGTTCGTGTCCACCGGCAATGCCGAACTCGGCTTCGTTGCCTTGTCGCAGATCTACAAGGACGGCAAGATCACCAGCGGCTCGGCGTGGATCGTCCCGGCCGACCTGCATGACCCGATCAAGCAAGACGCAGTCATCCTCAACAAGGGCAAGGATAATCCTGCCGCCAAGGCACTGGTCGAGTACCTCAAGGGGCCAAAAGCCGCTGCCATCATCAAGTCCTACGGTTACCAGATCTAAATGTCGCTATCGAGTGCCGATTTTTCCGCCATCTGGCTGACCCTGAAACTGGCGTCCCTGACGACCGTCATCCTGTTGCTGGTCGGTACTCCACTGGCGTTATGGCTCTCGCGCACACAATCCTGGCTGCGCGGCCCGGTCGCGGCGATCGTCGCCCTGCCCCTGGTGCTGCCGCCCACGGTGATCGGTTTCTATCTGTTGCTGGCGCTCGGCCCCCACGGGTTTGTCGGCCAGTTAACCCAATCCCTGGGACTTGGCACCCTCACCTTCAGTTTTGCAGGGTTGGTGATCGGCTCGGTGCTGTATTCGATGCCGTTCGTGGTCCAGCCGCTGCAAAACGCTTTTTCCGCCATTGGCACCCGTCCGCTGGAAGTGGCCGCCACCCTGCGCGCCGGTCCCTGGGACACATTTTTCAGCGTCACCCTGCCCCTGGCCAGGCCCGGTTTCATCACCGCGGCCATCCTCGGCTTTGCCCACACCGTCGGCGAATTCGGCGTGGTGCTGATGATCGGCGGCAACATCCCCGACAAGACCCGAGTGGTCTCGGTGCAGATCTACGATCACGTCGAAGCCATGGAATATGCCCAGGCCCATTGGCTGGCCGGGGTCATGCTGGTGTTCTCATTTGCAGTGTTGCTGGCGCTGTACTCCAGCCGTAAAACCAAAACAGGCTGGAGCTGATCGATGATTCAAATGCGTCTGAAACTGAGCTATCCGGGGTTCGCCCTCGATGTCGACCTGCAGTTGCCCGGCCGCGGGGTGACGGCGCTGTTCGGACACTCCGGGTCTGGCAAGACCACCTGCCTGCGCTGCATCGCCGGGCTGGAACGCGCCGACGAGGGATTAATCCAAGTCAACGATGAAGTGTGGCAAGACAGCGCCAAGGGGGTTTTCGTCCCCCCGCACAAGCGCGCACTGGGTTACGTGTTTCAGGAAGCCAGCCTGTTCCCTCATCTATCGGTGCTGGCCAACCTGCAATTTGGCCTCAAGCGCATTCCCAAGCCTCGGCGCCGGGTCGACATGGCACACGCGACCGACCTGCTGGGTATCAGTCATCTGCTCGACCGCCATCCGCAGCACCTTTCCGGCGGCGAACGGCAGCGTGTCGGCATGGCGCGCGCCCTGCTCACCAGCCCGACACTGCTGTTGATGGACGAACCGCTGGCAGCACTGGACACGCAACGCAAAAGCGAGATCCTGCCTTACCTGCAACGGCTGCACGATGAACTGGACATCCCGGTGCTCTATGTCAGTCATTCCCAGGATGAAGTTGCACAACTGGCCGATCACCTGGTCCTGCTCAGCGACGGCAAGGCGCTGGCCAGCGGCCCCATCGGCCAGACCCTCGCACGCCTCGACCTGCCGCTGGCGCTGGGTGACGACGCCGGCGTAGTGATCCAAGGGCATGTCGCCGCCTATGACGCCGACTACCAGTTGTTGACGCTGCAACTGCCCGATACGGACCTGAACATTCGCGTGACTCACACGCCGATGGCGATGGGCCAGGCGTTACGTTGCAAGGTCCAGGCGCGGGATGTCAGCCTCAGCCTGCTCGGCGATTACCAAAGCAGCATCCTCAATCGCCTGCCCGTGACGGTGGTCAGCGAAATGCCCGCCGACAACAACGCCCATGTGCTGGTGCGCCTGGACGCCGAGGGCAGCCCTTTGCTTGCACGTATCACCCGCTATTCCCGGGACCACCTGCACCTGCATCCGGGCCAACGTCTCTGGGCGCAAATCAAGGCCGTGGCCGTGCTGGCGTAACGCCGTGGGCACGACTGGCGCGGCGCGGGGTCAATGGCTGTAACGGCCCCTCGATCCCTCGCCCAGGACAATCGCCATGCCCGATGCACTGCCCCGTGACCTGCATTACGTCGATGACACCCAGCCCGGCATCACCCGCCGCAAACTGCGCGGCAAATTCTGCTATTTCGACCCCACTGGCCAGCGCATCGTCGACCCGCAAGAAATACAGCGCATCAACGCACTGGCGGTCCCCCCAGCCTACACCGACGTGTGGATCTGCAGCGACCCGCGCGGGCACCTGCAGGCCACCGGTCGCGACGCCCGCGGGCGCAAGCAGTACCGCTATCACCCGCGCTGGCGCGAGGTGCGCGACAGCGACAAATACTCGCGGCTGAGGGATTTCGGCCTGGCCCTGCCCAAGCTGCGCAAACAACTGGAAACCTTGCTGGAGGCGCCGGGTTTGAGTCGCGACAAGGTCATGGCCACCGTCATCACCTTGCTCGACGCAACGCTGATCCGTGTCGGCAATACCCAGTACGCACGAGACAACCGCTCCTACGGCCTGACCACCCTGCGCAACCGCCATGTCGAGGTCAACGGCAGTGCGATCCAGTTCCAGTTTCGCGGCAAGAGTGGCGTCGAGCACCAGATCACCGTGAAGGACCGGCGCCTGGCGCGGATCATCAAGCGTTGCCAGGACATTCCCGGGCAAAACCTTTTTCAATACCTCGATGAAAACGGCGAGCGACACACGATCACTTCCGCCGACGTCAACGCCTACCTGCAAACCCTGACTGGCGCCGACTTCACCGCCAAGGACTACCGCACCTGGGCCGGCAGCGCCCTGGCCCTGGCGGTTCTGCGCGAGCTCGAGTGGCAACCCGAGTCCCAGGCGAAACAGCACGTGGTGGCGATGGTCAAGGACGTCGCCAGGCAGTTGGGCAATACTCCGGCGGTGTGCCGCAAGTGCTACATCCACCCGGCGGTACTCGAGGGTTTCCTGCTCGGCGCCTTGGCGCAACTGCCAAAGCCGAGGGTTCGTAAAGGCCTGCGGGCGGAGGAAGTCGCACTGGCGATGCTGCTGGAGAAAATGGCGTCCGAGGCGACGAACTGACCTGCCTATTTTTTGCACGATTGCAAATGGCTTCTATAGTTGATCTGTACGCCAATCAGCTGCGGTGAAGCCATGGAAGACATTTTCGTCGTCAAGCGCTGCAACAAGATCATCATTCATGGACGCCGGGCTGGAGAAACCACGCATCAACCCGCTGAAGCCGCCGTCTGGTACCGCATCGCCGATACCCGCACCAACGGTTTCATCGGTGACGGCTACGATCATGAATACGATGCCCAGCGGGTATGCCGACAGCTCAACGCCCGGTCACAAGTGATGGTCCGGCAAGGCTGACAAACATTCGCGGGTCTATACTGACAAAGTGCTGAAGGATCAGCGCCCATCGGTACAAAGCTCGCTTGCGGCGGGCTTTTTACTGCCAATCTTCAGGTTCTTAAACGGAGGTGTTTCCCATGTCCGAAAAAGAGTCCATCACCACCCTGCTCACCCTGCTCGACTCCCGTCAGGTTCGCCTGGCTGCCGCGTGCAAGGAAATCGCCGACTGGGTCGATCATCAAGGCGGACACCCGACTGCGCTCAGAATCCGTGATCGTCTGAACGACATCGAAAAGGATACACCCCTGATCCGCAATACACTGTCGTCGCTCAAGCCAGTCGACCCACCGCTGCCACGGTTCAGATGATCCTGATCTGGATACCGATGCGCAGGCAGGATCTGACGCAGGACGCATGATCGGCGACGCTACGTCACCGCGCGTGCGTGTGAGTGCCTGCCTGATTCCTGTCCTCCAACCCAGCCAGGTGCTGGGATTTTTTTTGCGCCTTTCAACCGCGAACATCACTAGAACAGGGTTGTCTAACGATTACTTCGTTACGAAGGAGACGTTCTGATGGTCACCCACTTCAAAGTCAGCGGGCACCTCGCCTGCGGTCACAAGGGCAGCAACCTCACCTCCACCCGGGAACTGAATCGGGTGAAATGCAGAAGCTGTCGCAACACCGACGCTTACAAAGAGGCGCGCAAAACCGAGCGCAACGCTGCACGCCGCGCCGCACGCAAGGCAAAAATCGCTCACGTGGTCAATGACTGGCGCCAGGCCTGGACCGAGCGGCTGACCGCCATGGCAGGACTGCAACGGCTGCCACGGGGCTTTCATGGGCAAGGCTTTGTCTAGAGGCACGAGGATCGGGTCGATCTGATCGGCCCGTTCCTGATCATCGATGCATCCCCCCCGGTTATTTCGCAGCGACGTCCGACGCACCGCTGCAGCAGGTGCCCTAACCCGTCCGATGTGAGGCATTGGCGACAATGGCCTTCCTCGGCTAGGGTCATTTTGCGTATAGAACCAAGGCGTCTTGATTGGCAGAAATCACCCCAAGGAGGAAGCGATGTCATCCACTCGTAATGCCGAACAAACCTATCGCCAGTGGTCCAGCCCGATCCTGCTTGAACTCAAGGAGCGGGAACACCAAATGTCCCCGTCAGACCGCGAGGCGCTGCAAAACATCTTGCTGGAAAGAAGGCTGATCGACGTCGGCAACCCGAACGGCAACGATCGGCGCAAAGCGGATTTGAACACTGAGGATAAACAGCAATAACGAGCGGCCTGACACCCGACCAGGCTTTTGCAGAGCCCCCCAATCCCCTGTAGGAGCGAGCCTGCTCGCGATGGACGTCAACGATAACGCGCCCTGTCTGGATGAATACGTTGTCAGGACGTTCTTCGCGAGCAGGCTCGTTCCTACAGGCTCACTCGCTATATAAAGTGAAACCACAAATCGCCGTTACCGCAGGAATGGATATCCACCCATTCCAGATATGCACCTAAGCCGCTCGCTCCAGGGCATCCAGCAAATCGGCAAACTCCAGCGAAAGCTTATGGCGCGGAGCCAGATGAACCAGGGGAACCGACACTTGGTGAGACTCGCGCATCTTCACAGAGCGACTCAGGTAAACCGGCAGCAGCGGTATCCCTTCGGCCAACAGCTCATCCACCAGATGCTGGTGCAACCCGGTCTGCCCCGAGAACTGATTGACCACCACCCCTTCCACCTTCAGCGACTCATTGTGATCAAGTCGTAACTCTTCTACTTGCGCAATGACGCGATACAGCGCCAGACGAGAAAACCTGTCGCAATCGAAGGGAATCAGCAGCCTGTCCGCCGCCACCAAGGCGCTGAAGGTGTAGAAATTCAATGACGGCGGTGTATCGATATAAATGCGCTCGTAGTCCTCGGACAGTTCCACCAGCAGCTTGCGCAGCTTGTTGACCTTGAACTTGCTCTGCAGCTTTGACTGCAGGTCAGACAGCTCAGGGCTGGCGGTTACCAGGTCGAGGTTGGCGTAAGGCGTGCGGGTGATATTCACGCGATGCTTCCTGCCTTCGAAACCGCCGGACAAGGTCTGCTTGAAAAAATCGGCGATGCCCGCAGGAATATCCTCATTCACCAGGCCGGTGAGGTAGTGAGTCGAATTGGCCTGGGGATCGAGATCAACCAGCAGCGTTCGGTAGCCTTCGGCAGCACTCACGGCGGCGAGGTTGCAGGCAATGCTGGATTTCCCAACCCCGCCTTTCTGATTGAATACGACACGACGCATGTGACTTGCTCATCCATGAAAAAAGCCAGAGGCCAACTGACGGTAAATGTAAGAAGCCGTGTCAATTGTATGACCGGAACATTACAGTTTTGCGACAGTGGCGGCACAAGGCCCGGATTAGAGCGATGGAGTGAGAGGCCTTCATGACCTGTTCAATAAAGGAACGTCGATGGTTGAAGTACAAATAATCGACGAACGACATCTAATCCACGATCTACGACCACGCAGGGCGCGAATTGTCGAACTAATCTTGCACGACTGCCTTGAGCAGTGAATGGAAATGTCATCGCGTTGTTTGATGGCTTCCTTGAACTGTCCAGGCTAAACGTTGGGGGGGTTACTAACGATCATGCTTGTTGTTTTGCGCTCGATGTTTGAGCGGCCTACAACGGGTATTGGAACTTGAGAAAGGAAACCTTATGAACGAGTTCGCGCACCGCCCCAGATTTTACCTCGCCTGTTCATTGTTGATGGCAATCAACTTTGCCCAAGCCGCACAAACCGAAAAACCCAATATCCTGTTCATCGTCTCCGACGACACCGGCTACGGTGACCTTGGCCCCTATGGCGGCGGTGTAGGTCGAGGGATGCCAACGCCGAGCATCGACCGGCTCGCCGCAGACGGCACCACCTTCTACTCCTTCTATGCCCAACCAAGCTGCACCCCAGGCCGCGCCGCCATGCAGACCGGACGCATCCCCAATCGCAGCGGCATGACCACGGTGGCGTTCCAGGGCCAGGGCGGTGGTTTGCCAGCGGCTGAATGGACATTGGCATCGGTGCTGAAAACCGGCGGCTATGAGACTTACTTCACCGGCAAGTGGCACCTGGGCGAGGCCGATTACGCACTGCCCAATGCCCAGGGCTACGACGTGATGAAGTACGTTGGCCTCTATCACCTCAACGCCTACACCTATGCCGACCCTACCTGGTTCCCGGACATGGATGAAGAAACCCGTGCCATGTTCGCCAAGGTGACTCAGGGCGCGTTGTCGGCCAAGGCCGGTGAAAAAGCCGTTGAAGAGTTCAAGATCAACGGCCAGTACGTCGACACCCCGGTAGTGGATGGCAAGCCCGGTGTCGTGGGCATTCCGTTCTTCGACAACTATGTGGAAAAGGCGGCGCTGGAGTTTCTCGACACCGCGGCCAAATCCAGCAAGCCGTTCTTTATCAACGTCAATTTCATGAAGGTTCACCAGCCCAACCTGCCAGCACCGGAGTTCGTCCACAAGTCGATCTCCAAGACCAAGTACGCCGACTCCGTGGTTGAGCTCGATACCCATATTGGCCGCATCCTCGACAAGCTCAAGGCGCTGGGCCTGGATAAGAACACCCTGGTGGTCTACACCACCGACAACGGCGCCTGGCAGGACGTTTATCCGGACGCTGGCTACACGCCCTTCCGTGGCACCAAAGGCACCGTGCGTGAAGGAGGCAACCGGGTGCCGGCGATCATGTCCTGGCCCGGCAAGATCAAGCCGGACGCAAAAAACCACGACATCATCGGCGGACTGGACTTGATGGCGACGTTCGCCTCGGTTGCCGGGATCAAGCTGCCGGACAAGGATCGCGAAGGCAAACCGATCATCTTCGACAGCTATGACATGACCCCTGTGTTGCTCGGCACCGGCCCTGATCCGCGCAAGGAGTGGTTCTACTTCACCGAGAACGAACTCTCCCCGGGCGCTGCCCGTGTCGGCAATTACAAGGCGGTGTTCAACCTGCGTGGCGACAACGGCGCCGTGACCGGTGGCCTGGCCGTCGACAGCAACCAAGGCTGGAAAGGCCCGTCCAAGTATGTAGCGACCGTACCGCAGGTGTTCGACTTGCTGCAGGATCCGCAGGAACGCTATGACATTTTCATGAACAACTACACCGAGCGCACCTGGACAATGGTGCCTATCAGCATGGCAATCACCCAGCTGATGAAAACCTACGTTCAGTACCCTCCTCGCAAACTGCAAAGCATGAGCTATGACGGCCCGATCGAACTGTCCAAGTACCAGAAGTTCCAATCGGTACGCGAAGATCTGGAGAAAGAAGGCATCACTATTCCAATGCCCAACTAGCGCAAGCAGCCAGCGCCTGCGCTTGATCGGCGCGGCGCTGGCCTTCGACGGCGGATTCAACCCGCGGATGTTCGTTGAGAATCGCTGGCAGCGAGGTAGTTTTTGTCACTCTGAGCATTCATTACCAGGTTTCCCGAGGCAATCTCCCGCGCACGAGATACCCCCCATGCCAGTGCCGTGGTCATCGTATCGTGGGGCAAATAGTCGTGGGCCTCTTCAAATAAGGGCGAGCCGTTTTTGTCGTAGACACCGATGAATAGCTGCGTTCTACCCTTTCTGGAAACTCTTGTTTGAACATCAATGAGAGTGCCATCATTTTGCAATTCATCGTGGGATCGACAATGCAACTCGCAGTCCGCCCAGAGCCAATACGTGGAACCTCTGCGCATCATCTTCGTGGCCTCCCTCTTTGTTGAATTTCGATGAAAACCAACGCAATACGAAATATTTAGTACGACAAATCTACAGCGTCAACTTCCTGAAACCTGCCACTTGTCGGACGATTTCCTCCACGAAAATCATTCCCAAAACTATATATTTGCAATATCACTGTCGCTGCGCATTTAGCTTTCCTCTATGAATTAACCGCCTGTCGTGGCAATCAATCCAATGACTTTACGGTCAGGTCGAAAAACTTGACGGCAGGTCTTTGCCATAAACGTTGATGACTTAGAGATTGCGGCAATGAAAATCGCCCAAATAGCCCCGCTGTATGAATCCGTGCCCCCTTATCTCTATGGAGGAACCGAAAGAGTTGTAGCTCATCTAACGGATGCTTTAGTCGGACTGGGACATGACGTCACCCTTTTCGCCGCCGAGGGATCGCGCACTTGTGCAAACTTGGTTGCAGCCCGGGATCAAGCGTTACGGCTCGACAGTAGTCCGTTGAAGTCCGAGTTGGCGAGTCACTTGAGTTTGCTGTATGAGTTGCGACATCGAGCGGCAGCGTTCGATGTGCTGCACTTTCATATAGACCTGTTGCATTTTCCATTTTTCGAAGACATGGCGCATAAGGTCTTGACCACTATTCATGGTCGCCTTGATATCAAGGATCTGGAGGGAGCCTATTCTCGATGGTCTCACTATCCCCTGGTTTCAATTTCGCAACATCAGCGCCAGCCATTACCGAACGCCAATTGGATCGACACCGTTTATCACGGTTTACCGCAGTCCAGTCTGACGTTCCATTCAAGACCGGGTGACTACCTCGCCTTCCTGGGGCGTATTTCTCCGGAAAAGCGTCCCGACCGGGCTATCCGCATTGCGCGCGCTACCGGGTTGCCCTTGAAGATCGCCGCCAAAGTCGACGCCGCCGATCGCGAATACTTCGAACGGCAGATACGCCCTTTATTGGCACAACCAGGCATCGAATTCATCGGCGAGATTGGCGATGCCGACAAATCCGCATTCCTGGGCAACGCCCGGGCGCTGCTCTTTCCCATTGATTGGCCCGAACCCTTCGGCCTGGTGATGATCGAGGCCATGGCCTGCGGTACGCCGGTCATCGCCTGGCGCTGCGGTTCTGTCCCCGAAGTGGTTGATCATGGTGTAACCGGCTTCATAATCAATAGCGAACAGGAGGCAGTGCTCGCTGCCCGTCAGGTACTTGAACTTGATCGACAAGTGATACGTGACGTATTCGTCGGACGTTTTTCAGCCAAGGTGATGGCGCAACGTTATGTTGACCTCTACCGGACACTCACCAACAGGCCTGATTACGTAGTGCCGGACATAGCCCATGAATACCTCGTCCAGCAGTCCTGAACAGCCGCAACCAAAACCCGGTGCGAATGAACCCATTGCGCATACCTTGTATGTGCTGGTCGATCACAATACGTACCTGGTGGCTAATGCATTCGGTGATATCGACGGGGGTGCCGTGGGCATGTTCTACCACGACACGCGTTTGTTATCCGAATATCAATTGACCGTGGCGGGTCGGCGTCCGTCGCTGCTCTCGGCGGCGGTCAGCCGCGACAACGTGTACTTCCGTTCACATTTGACCAACCACCCGCTACCGGTACTGGGAGAAGAGGACACACCGCAAGGCGTCATCCATATCGAGCGCAAGCGCTTTCTTTGGGAAGAGCGAATGTTCGAGCGCATCTGCTTTTTCAACTACAGCGAGCAACCTGGCAAACTACCGATCGAACTGCGGTTCCGTGGAGACTTCCTCGACATGTTCGAAGTTCGTGGTCAAAAACGGCCACTGCGTGGCACGCTGACCAAGCCTGAAGTGCTCGAACAAGGCGTGATGCTTCATTACCAGGGACTGGACCATCAGCGACGCTGCATGGCGATCAGTTTTTCCCGATTGCCAGAACACATCAGCGGCGACAGTGCGAGTTTCCACATCGATATCGGCGCTCACGAGCGCCGCGAGCTGTATGTTGAAGTAGGCTCCAGCATTGTCAGTCCCGGCCGCACGCGTTACCGGTCCGCCGCCGCGCAAGCTTGCCGAGCCATGCGCAGGAAAGAGCAGCGAGGTGCACGTATCAAGGCTTCCGGCCGGCTGTTCCAGGGTTGGATAAACAAATCCCGGGCTGACCTAGCCTTATTGACTGCCGATCTTCCCTCCGGCCCCTACCCCTATGCCGGCGTTCCTTGGTACTCCACACCTTTTGGCCGCGATGCGATTATCACAGCCTATCAATCACTCTGGCTCAACCCGTGCCTTGCCCGAGGTGTGCTCGCCTACCTGGCGGCTCATCAGGCCACGGAGATTTCGACCTTCAGCGATGCTGAGCCGGGAAAAATCATGCATGAGACGCGACAGGGCGAAATGTCGAAACTCAACGAATTACCCTTTGCCCGTTATTACGGAGGCGTCGATACGACCCCCTTGTTCGTGATGCTGGCCGGCGCCTATGCAAAACGCACCAACGATCGGGCGTTCATTGAAGCGCTTTGGCCGGCACTGGAACTGGCCACGCTCTGGATGGAGACCAATGCCTCGAAGAATGCCGAAGGCTTTATCAGCTACCAGCGAGGGGAAGTCACCGGCTTGGCCAATCAAGGCTGGAAAGACAGCCATGACGCCATTTTTCATCGCGATGGCCGCACCCCGGTTGGGCCCATCGCATTGATAGAAGTGCAAGGCTACGCCTGGCGCGCATTCTTGAGCATGAGCACCTTGGCCAGGCAACGAGGCAATGAGCAAGCTGCGGTTCGATGGCAAGGCATCGCAGAAAACTTGCGCCAGGCGGTTGAACGATGCTTCTGGATGGAGGATCAGCAATTTTACGCACTGGCGCTCGATGGCAATGGCCAGCGTTGCGAGGTGAAAGCCTCGAACGCAGGTCACCTGCTGTTCACGGGATTACCCATGCCTGAACGGGGAAAAACGGTTGCCCGGCAATTTCTGACCAACATCTTCAATAACGGCTGGGGCGTTCGAACACTTGAAACCGGGGCCGTGCGGTTCAACCCCATGTCTTATCACAACGGTTCGGTTTGGCCGCATGACGTTGCCCTGTGCGCAGCAGGTATGGCCCGATATGGCGAGTATACGGGCGTCGTTCGTATCCTCAGCGGGATGTTCGAAGCCGCGACGTTTTTCGGGATGCGATTACCCGAACTGTTCTGCGGGTTCAAGCGTGGTCCGGGTGAGGCACCGGTTGCCTATCCAGTCGCCTGTTTGCCTCAAGCCTGGGCAGCAGGCTCCATTTTCATGCTCTTGCAGGCATGCCTGGGGATCAGCATTGACGCCGCTGACTGTCGAGTGGTCATCAGGCAACCTCGACTGCCTATTGGTATTGACCGTCTGGAAGTGCGGACACTCCAGTTCAATGAACACAGCGTCGACCTCAGTTTTCAAAGAATTGGCGACCGCGTTGCGGCTTACATAGAACGGCAAGATGGTCCAAGCTTGATTCGACTCGACGTGAAATTGTAAATCGCTGTCATCCGCTGATATCCACGCCAGGGACCGGAGTTGCGGGTTGCGCTGGGCAGCTGAAGGCAGAGCTTGCCCCGGCGATCAAGGTGCCACCTATGAAAACCACTGCGAAGCGCTCACCCAATGTTCCGCATCGAAAGGAACTGACCCCTAGCAACCTCGCATTCCCGGTGGTCGGGATTGGCGCCTCCGCTGGCGGCCTCAACGCGGTGAAATCGTTCTTCGAACACATGCCCAATGACAATGGCATGGCCTTCGTGGTCATTCTTCATTTGGCGCCAGACCATGAAAGCATCGCCGACCGGATCATCCAGGACGTCACGCAAATGCCGGTGCGCCAGGTGACCGAGACGATCCCGATCGAGAAAAACTGCGTCTACGTCATTTCGCCGGCCCATGACCTGATCATGAATGACGGCTATCTGTCGGTCGCTCCTGCACAGCGCTCGGCGGGAAGCCACATTGCTATCGATCTGTTCTTCAGGGACCTGGCGGATGTGCACAAGGAGCGCGCTTTTTGCGTGGTGCTTTCTGGCGCCGGTTCCGATGGCGCGGTCGGCCTGTCGCGAATCAAGGAGCAAGGGGGCGTCACCCTGGTCCAGACGCCCGAAGAGGCTGAGTTCGACAGCATGCCGCGCGCGGCCATTGACACCCGGATGGTTGACCTGGTGATGCCCGTGGCGCAAATGCCACAAAAGCTCCTGGAGCTTTGGCACAACGCACAAACCATCACCCTGCCCGGCGCCAATGATCCAGGCCTCAAGACGCCCCTTCCCGAGGAGCAAGATGCAGCGAAGACCGAGCGTATTTTGCAGGACATCCTGCTGCACTTGCGCACCAATACCGGCCACGATTTCAAGCACTACAAGCGCGCCACGGTCCTGCGCCGGATAGAGCGACGCTTGCAAGTGACCGCCCAGCCAAACCTGGTCGCCTACTACGACTACCTGCAAACGCACCCGGAAGAAAACAACGCCCTGCTGGGCGATATGCTGATCGGCGTGACCAACTTTTTCCGCGACCGCGAAGCCTTCGAAGCGCTGGAACGCGAAGTGGTGCCCAACCTGGTGAAATCGCTACGCGACTCCCAGCCGCACCGTGAGGAAATTCGCATCTGGTCTGCCGGTTGTTCGACCGGCGAGGAAGCCTATAGCGTGGCCATTCTGGTCAGTGACCAATTGGCGCTAGAGGCTACAGCGGCCAAAGTGCAGGTATTTGCCACGGACATCGATGAGCGCGCCATCGCCGTTGGACGCAGGGGCCTTTATCCCGGGGCGATCATCACCGATGTCCCTCCCCAGCGCCTGCGTCAGCATTTCATCAAGGAGGGCCAGAACTTCAGGGTGCACAAGGAGATCCGTGACAAGGTGCTGTTCGCCAAGCACAGCCTGTTACAGGACCCACCGTTCTCGCAGATGGACCTGATTGTCTGCAGGAACCTGTTGATTTACCTGGACCGCGACGTACAACGCACCCTCTACGAGATGTTTCATTTTGCCTTGCGGCCGGGCGGTTTCCTGTTTTTGGGGGCATCCGAATTCGCCGATGGCTGCCCGGACCTGTTTACCCCGGTGGACAAACGCAATCGCATCTTCCGCGCCAAGAGCCCTGCGACCACGCCTCGGCGCGCCCCGGCCCTGCCTCACGACGGCTATGCGCGAACCGCCATCAGCGCCCGCCCCCTTGAAACCCCAACGACTCGCAAGATTTCCTTCGCCGATATCCATCTGCGCGCGCTGGAAAAGACCGCACCACCGAGCATTATTGTCGACGTCAACGGCAACATCCTGCACCTGAGTGAAGGTGCCGGGCGCTTTCTGCGGTATGTGGCGGGAGAGCTGACCCGCAGCCTGCTGGCACTCGCGCTTCCAGAATTGCGACTGGAGCTGCGCACGATGCTCTACCAGGTCCATCAAACAGGCGCTGCCGTCACCTCGAACAAGGTCCGTATCCAGCGCGAACAGCGGTATTACCAGGTGGATCTGAGCGCGCACCCGTACAAGGATGAAGAGACCGACAGCGAGTACGTGCTGGTGATCCTCGAGGAGCAGGAAATCGTTGCGAATGTACAGTTGGATGTTGCCTCGAACGAGAGCGACAACCAACTGCTGGCCAGCCTTGAGCATGAACTGCAGCGCACCAAGATGCACTTGCAGGAGACGATCGAACAGTCGGAAGTCTCCAGTGAAGAACTCAAGGCGTCCAACGAAGAAATGCAGGCCATCAACGAAGAGCTGCGTTCGGCCACCGAGGAGCTGGAAACCAGCAAGGAAGAGTTGCAGTCGATCAACGAGGAACTGCTGACGGTCAACTACGAGCTCAAGACCAAGGTTGAAGAAACCGACAAGATCAACGACTACCTTTCCAACCTGATTACCTCCACCGACATTGCCACGGTGTTCGTCGATCGCAACATGCGCATCCGTTGGTTCACCCCCCGGGCCACGGACATCTTCAGCATGCTGCCGGTCGATACCGGGCGCTCGTTGCTGGACATCACCCACCGCCTCGATTACCCGGAGATGGTCGAGGATGCGGAGACGGTTTTTGGCTCGCTGAACATGATCGAGCGCGAGGTCAGCAGCAACGACCAACGCTGGTACATCGCCCGATTGCTGCCCTATCGTTCCAGCGAGGATCATATCGACGGCACGGTGCTGACCTTTATCGACATCAGCAAGCGTCGCGCGGCGGAGGATGAGTTGCGCTTGAATAACGAGCGCATGCGCCTGGTTGCCGAAAGCACCCACGATTTTGCGATCATCATTCTCGATGAGCATGGCGTGATTACCGACTGGAACACCGGCGCGCAGCTGATTTTCGGTTACGCCAAGGACGAAGTGCTCGGCGCCTATTACGACCTGATCTTTACCCCCGAGGACCGCGCCGAGGGCGTGCCGGAAACCGAACTACGCCTGACCCGTGAGCAAGGCCGCGGCGAAGACGAACGCTGGCACCTGCGCAAGGACGGCAGCCGCTTCTATTGCAGCGGCGAAGTCACGCTGCTCAAGGGCGAGAACCTGCAGGGCTACGTGAAGATTGCCCGCGACCTCACCGGTCACAAGCGCATGCATGACCAACAAAGCCAGCAACTGGCCGAGACCCAGACCAGCAGTCACCTCAAGGACGAGTTCTTTGCGGTGATGTCCCACGAACTCAAGCACCCGCTCAATCTCATCCAGCTCAATGCCGAACTGCTGCGGCGCCTGCCGATGACCAAATCCGCCGGGCCGGCCATGAAAGCCGTGAACACCATCTGCGATGCGGTCGCCAGCCAGGCGCGGATCATCGACGACCTGCTGGACGTCGCCCGGGTACGCACCGGCAAGCTCAAGCTGAAAAAACAGGCAGTGGACCTGGGACGAATTCTCCAGGATATCTACACCGTGGTGATCAATGACCAGCATCCGTGCGAGGTCACGCTGCAGCTGCCCCAGCCTCCCGAGCCGCCCCTGGTGGTCGATGCCGACAGCACACGCCTGGAGCAGATCATCTGGAACCTGCTCAACAATGCACTGAAGTTCACGCCCAGGGATGGCCGCATCGAGCTGATCGCCCATCGTGTCGAGAACATGGCGCAACTGGACGTCATCGACAGCGGCGTGGGGCTCGAGCAGGACAATCTGCACAAGGTGTTCGATCTCTTCAGCCAGGCGGACAACCAGCATGCCAGCCATCAGCGCGAAGGCCTGGGCATTGGCCTGTCTTTGGTGCGGCAACTGGTGGAAGCCCACGGCGGTTCGGTAGATGTACAGTCCGAAGGCATTGGTCGTGGCTGTACCTTCACCATCCGGTTGCCGCTCTCTCGGCCCTCACAACAGCCGGACAAACAGCCGACAGTCGCCGAACAGGGGCGTCTGGTTGGCCAGAAAGTGCTGCTGGTGGAAGACTCCAAGGACGTCATGGAAGTCCTGCAAATGTTGCTGGAAATGGAAGACGCGCATGTCGAAGCCTTCAGCGATCCCCTGCAAGCCCTGAAAGCGGCGAAGGACAGCAACTACGACGTGATCATCTCGGACATCGGCATGCCGGTCATGGATGGCCATCAGTTCATCCGGGCCATCCGTCAGATTTCCCACCTGAAACACACGCCTGCCATTGCCCTCTCGGGCTACGCCACCAGCGAGGAGCAGAAAAAAACCAGGCAATCAGGGTTTAATTATCATGTAGGTAAACCGGTATCCCATGACGACTTCATCGACCTCATTGACGAGGCTTGCAATACGCGGCCTTATTGAGTGAAGCATTCATTCACGAGACTCGATCCAGCCCGCCCAAAGCCACTAGTCGGCCAATAGGTATTGCTCGTCCAGAGCGTGTTGACGCACCACCCTGCCAAGCGTTGAATTTTCTTGTAGCTCATACAGGGAGGACACCACATGGCAAAAATAAAAATCCTGGCGGGGGATTTCCTTGAAGGTTCTGCAGAACTTGAACCTGGGTTCATAACCATTCAAACGGCCGTCTATCCATGGCCAGGCCTGAAGATCACCACGTGCGAAATACTCGACGTCACGGTTGTCAATGAATCTTCTTATCGGGACGTATCGAGCGCTGTCGGCTTGGGGCTGGCCGGCGCATTGGCTCTCGGACCGATCGGAGCTGTCGCTGGCGTGATATTGGCAGACGATGAAATCGAGCTGACCTTTTCGATGCAACTGAGGGATGGACGGTCGCTGCTTTGCGCGACCGATAAGCGCACCTACCGAGACATTGAAGCCGCAATCGGTAAGCAGGCGATGACGAAGCACTTCAAATAACCTTGCGTGGGCAGACGCCGTATTCTTGAGCCCGGCCAGCAAATGTCCAGGCGAACAAGAAACCTGTGGTGAGGGGATAAAACCCTCACCACACAAGTCCTCTCACCACATGAATTCCTAGCGAATGCCCGCCCCTGCCAGGGACTCAGGCGACCACTGTGCCTTGGACAGCGCATTGATGTAGTGGATGCCGCCGTACGGGCCAACCACGCCGTTGATGTTGTAGGAACCGCCGACCAGGTCGTAGATCATGTACGGCGTGGCGTCCGGAACCTGCTTGTCATAACTCTGGCTCAGGAAGGCGAAGGAACCACGGTAGAGCTGCCCACGGGAATCGTACTGGTCAGAGGCCAGAGCGACCCAGCTGTCTTCATCCAGATAGAAGCGGCGTTTCTGGTACACGTGACGTGCGCCGGACTTCAGGTTGCCCTCCACCACCCAGACGCGGTGTTTCTCCCAGCGCACCATATCCGGTGCCAGGTGGTTGGAGGTCGTCAGCGACTTCGGATCCTGGGCGTAGGTCAGTTTGTAGGTGTTATAGGGCACGATCATTTCCTGCTTGCCCACCAACTTCCAGTCATAGCGATCCAGCGCGCCGTTGAACACGAACACGTCGTCGTAGGTGCCGGTGCCGGCCGTACCTGGGTTAGGCGTGTCGTAGGCCAGGCTCGGGGCCAGCTTCACCCGGCGCTGGCCAGGCAGGTACTGCCAGGCGCGGCGCGGCATCTCGATGGCGTTGGTCGCGTCCTTGAGCATGATGGCTTCACCGGCGCGCCGCGCCGGGCCGGTGTAATACAGTTTCATCTGGTAGTACACGTCGGAGCTGGTGATGGGCTGCGACATGTTCTCGTAGATCGGGTAGTTGATGAACGCTTGAGCGGTGGTCGCCAGGCTGGCCACACCGGCCGAATCGACGTTCCAGGAGTCGTACTTGGCATTGATATTGACGCCCTGGTAGCGCAGCAGGAAGTTCCACATGGCCTCGGCGCCCGATTGCGGAATCGGGAACGGCACGCCCGGCAAGACGTTGTCGATGGCCAACCCGCCTTCGAGAGACTTGGCCCCGGACGCGTTCTTCACGCTGTTGTCCAGGACTGCCTGCGGCAGTACTACAGTGCGGTGGGTCGGATAAACATCGACGCGGTAGCTGGGAAATCGCTCGATCAACTTCGCCGTGGTGGCCGTGAGCATGCCCTGGTACTGGGCGAGGTTCTTGCCGTCGATCACCAGCACCGGCTTTTCACTGGCAAAGGGGTCCGGACGAAACGTATCGCCCGCCTTGAAGCTGGCCGGTGCGGTGGTCAGGCCGCCGCTATAGGCCGGAATGGAGCCATCGGCACTACCGGCCTTTTCGGCCCCCACCAGCGTCAGGCTGGAGCCCAGCCTGGCCACCTGTTCAGGGGACACTGCGGCGTGTACCGCTGTTGTGAAAACCATTGCCAGGGAAGTCGCCATCAACCTTTTCACGAACATCATTGCGTAGATCTCCTGCCCGGCACCCGGGCAATGCGAATGTTTAGAAAGTTTTGTTCAAGGTCAGGCCACAGCCAACTGACTTCGCCTCGGGCACGCACTACAAACGCTATGTTCATGCATTGACTTGTCTCCGTTTATTTTTGTTTTTATTCAAACAACATCAAATACTTCGATGACGCATTTTCCTGCCGAAACTATTGTTAATAGCCTTTTATTGAACTCAACCTTTGTAGCGAACACACGCCTGGCGTTGCTGGCCAAGTTTTTCAATACCCAGCGTAACAATGTCGTTTTCTTCAAGGAAAACCGGTGTGGGCTTGATCCCCATTCCAACGCCTGGCGGCGTACCCGTGGTGATAATATCGCCAGGGTAAAGTCGCATGAACTGGCTGATATACGCGACGATGGTGGGCACATCAAAAATCATCGTCGCCGTGTTGCCTGTTTGCCTGCGAACGCCATTCACATCCAGCCACATGGATAAGTTCTGTACGTCGCCTATTTCATCTTTGGTGATGAACCATGGGCCAATCGGGCCAAAGCTGTCGCAACTCTTTCCTTTATCCCAGGTACCCCCACGCTCCAATTGATAGGCTCTTTCCGAAACATCATTAACCAGGACGTAGCCCGCTACATACGCCAGTGCATCCTTTTTTTCGAGGTAGGCGCCTTCGCTGCCAATAACAATGCCGAGTTCGACTTCCCAATCGGTTTTTTTACTATCGGGTGGAAGGATGATTTCATCATGGGGGCCCGTGACACAGGAGTTGGCTTTCATGAACACTATCGGTTCCGAGGGAATCGGCAGATTGGCCTCCTGTGCATGATCCCGGTAATTCAAGCCGATCGCGAGTAACTTGCCGGTTACCCGCAGGGGCGTTCCCAACCTTGGATTCCCCTCCACGGCCGGGAGAGTCGATGGATCGATATCCTGTAGATGCTCCAGGGATGATGGCGTGAATATACTTGCGTCGATGTCGCTGAGAATACCGCTCAGGTCCCTGATGATGTCCTGGCTATCGAGCAGGCCAGGCTTCTCCTTGCCCTTTTCTCCGAATCTTACCAGTCGCATAGTTTTGTCCAGATGTTGAAGTGGGGGTGTCGTACTCAACAGCAAGTTCGCACTGTTTAAAGGACTGCTCCCCCATTGGGACTGATGACCTGCCCCACGAAATAGTGATCGCCTGCAAGGAACGTCGCCACGGACGCATATTCATCGGTTGTCCCGAACCTGCCCGCCGGTATGACTTGCCAGAACCTGCGCCGGCCTTCCTCGCCGATGGAGTCGAGATACTCTTCAAAGAAGGGAGTCGACACCCCGCCCGGTGCCAAGGCATTGACCAGGATGTTGCCGCCGGCAACTTCCGCCGCGACCGATTTGGTGAAGGCAATGACGGCGCCCTTTGACGCGCTGTAGTGCGGACTGTGCGCGCTGATTGCCGACATCCCGGCGATCGAGGCAAGGTTCACGATGCGACCATAGCGTTGCTCCTGCATCAGCTTGAGCGCTTCGCGCGTGCAATAGAACATGCCGTGCACATTGACATCCCAGTACCGATGCCACTCCTCGTCGGTTATTTCACTGGTGAAACCCAGTGATTGCCTCGGTTGCGCAGTGGTGATGTAGGCGTAATGCTTGTTACGTCGTACCGCATCAGCGGCCCCGGTGGGCGCCAGCGCCGCGTTATTCACCAGAATGTGCAACGTGCCAAAACGCTGGACAATGTCGGCGAACAGGGCGACCACCTGGCTGCTCGAGGAGATGTCGCAGTGCAGGGCCAAACAGTTGGCACCCGCCGCTTCAACGGCCTTGCGGGTTTCCTCCAGGGCGGGGATATCTATATCGCAGATGACAACATCCGCACCGGCCCGCGCGAAATGCCGGGCAATGGTTCCCCCCAGGCCTCGGCCCGCGCCGGTAATCAATACGACACGGCCTGCAAAGTTGCGCGTGCTAGCCTGCGCCATTTCAAATGGCGCGTGTTCAAGTTGCTCGTCCAATTGCATAAATGACTCCGGTATCTGGATGACGTGAGACAAGTATCTGCAGAAAACCAAATTCGCTTTTGACGATTTGGGGTAATAATTTTACATTTTGGGGTTGGCGGGTGTTTCAGCGCTCAAACATGGGCCCATAGAGGGACAACTTTGGCTTGGCCAATACACGGCGTAACATCGGCTCAAAGAAGCTCAAGGGTAAAGTTTCACCTTCGGGATCGAAGGCGGGACTGTCGTACAATTCGATAAATTCTGCCGTGCGCGCATAGTTCGACTGTTCCTTGAACATGTCGCGCATGTTGCGATCCATTCCAATGCGGTGAAAGAAATTATAACCCTGGAAAATTCCATGGTTCTGGATCATCCAGTGATTTTCTTCGCTGACAAAGGGTTTGAGGATGGCCGCCGCCACTTCGGAATGATTGTAGGCGCCCAGCGTATCACCGATGTCATGCAGTAACGCGCACACCACATACTCTTCATCGCGACCATCACGATAGGCGCGCGTAGCCGTTTGCAGGCAGTGATCCAGACGATCAATCGGAAAGCCGGAAAAATCACCCGAGAGCAAATTCATGTGCGCGATGATTCGATCAGGCAAAGCGCTGGCAAAGTTTTTAAATTCTGCAGATATGATATCCCAGTCTTCCTGGGTGCTTTGATCCATCCGGGTAAACAATGCAGTTGCACTCATTTAACGCTTCTCACAGGATGAGTTTCAGTTAAAGCGACATTCATGGGTTAAGTTAAAGTCGTCACTGGGTCCAAGACGACGTCTTACCCATCAGATCGCCCGGCGCATAAGGCTATAACTCTGAGCGGTAGGTCCTGCATCAGGCATATTTGCCAGGAACAAGGCCAGCGACACCACGTCTTCCGGGGTCTTGAACCACTCCCCCGGGGGAATCGCCGCATCACGCGTCATCTCGGTCTGTACAGGCCCTGGAATCAGTTCGTTGACGCTGATGTTGTATTCCAGCAACTCCACCGCGAGCGACTGGGTGAGCATCCACATGCCGCTCTTGGAGCAGGAGTAAGCCGAAAAACCGGGGGTGGCACGGTGGCGCTGGCCAGAACCGATCATGATGATTTTCCCGGCACCGCGCCGGCGCAGGTAAGGGATGGCGGCATGAGCGGTGTGGTAGGCACCGGTCAGGTTGATGTCGATGGTCTTGCGCCACTGCGCCGGGTCACTGTCCTCGATCCGTCGTTGCTCGATGGCGATGCCGGCGTTGGCGACCACGATATCGACGCCGCCGAATTCATCGCTGGCGCGCTGGTACAGGGCGGCGACTGCGGCGTAGTCACCCACGTCGACTGTCTGGGCGACAGCCTGGCCGTCTGCTTCGATGATCATGCGCACAGTCTCGGCTATTTCCGCCGTGCTGCGGGCACTGCAAACCACCGCGGCGCCGGCCTGCGCATAAGCCAGGGCAATGGCGCGGCCAATGCCACGGCCAGCGCCGGTGATGACGGCGACTTTACCCTTGAGCGGTTTTGAATGGATGTGATTCATCGTCTGCATTTCCTTACGGGATGTGAGAAGTGTTTTTTCAACGCGATTGATGGCAACTTGAGGATTCATGGCGGCGCAGGTCGTGGAGGTAATGGGACCTTGCGAAAGCAAACGCCAGTGCTGAGCCAATCGAGACTAACGGGACCCACTGCAACGCGCCGAGCAGGCCGATCCTGTCGGCGAGCAGGCCGGTCAGGTAGGGCCCTGGCGCGGCACCCAACAGGTTGCCGGCCAGCGCCAGGGTAGCGATCGCGGTTCCGTGAAGAGAGACGTGCACCAGATCGGTGACGATGGCGCCCGCTGAGCCATAAGTGCCAGCCGCAAAGAAAACGCCCGCGATGATCACCGCGAACTGTCCGGTGCCGGGTGGCAAGCGCATGCTGATCATCAGCAGCAGGCAGGAGCCCAGGCAGTAGAGAATGGCGGGCAACGTTTTGTTTTTGTCCGACTTGCGCCCCACCCAGTCAGTGAACACGCCGCACAGTCCCATGCCGAGCCCGCTGGCGATCAATAACACTGCCGCCGCCAGTGCCGACTTGTCAGCGGGTAAATCGTAGTAGCGGTTCAGGTAACTGGGCATCCAGGCAATGATGGTGTAGGCGGTGAAGAGCTGAAGGCCACTGCCAACATAGGTGAACACCAGCGTCGGCGCGCCAAACAACGTCTTGAGAAGTGAGCGCAATCGAATTTTTTCAACACGTTTGCCTTCGACCGGCGACTCGACTAACTGAAGGGGCCTGTGCTGCGCCAGGCGTGTTTCAGTAATGGTGAATGCAAAGAACAGGATCAATAGAAACCCGAGCGCCGCCATGGCAATCAACGCGGCGCGCCAGCCAAAGTGATTCGCTATCACGCCGCTTGAGGCCAGGCCCAGTACCGAGCCAAACATGCCGGCAGAGGTAAAGGCCCCGGTCAGCGTGGCACGCATGGAAGACGGGAATACACTCAAGATAATTGCGAGCCCCACGCTGCCGTAGCCGGCCTCGCCAATACCGACAAACAGTCGGGCCAGCAGCAGCTGGTTATAGTGCTCTGCCAGTCCACAGGCCAAGGTGCTCAGGCTCCAGAACAGCGCCATGATCACCACACTTTTAACCCGCCCCCAGCGGTCCGCCATCAACGCGGCCGGAACAGCCAGCAAGCCAACCGCAAGCCCCACGATGCCACTGAGCAGGCCGAGTTGCGCATCGCTCAAGGCCCACTCGGCCTTCAGTTGTGGAAAGACTGCATTGAGTGCCTGTCGCGACATGTAATCGGACAGCATCAATGCGTAGATAACGATAAATACCAGCCAGCAATAGGCTCGCGGGCGTGAAATCCCACGCGCAGGATTCGCCGCAACCGATATGGAAAACTTCTCTGCCTGCATATCGCCCCCATTATTTTTATCCACGCAACTCAAGGGAATTGCGCACGGCTGCATCGGTACAACCGGGCAGGAAGGCGCTGGCGCCTTACTGCCCGTGCTCACGCTGAGGCGAACTATCGACCGTGGGCCGAGGGGACGATCGGGCCCGCAGTGCGGTTGGGCAGCATGCCGTTTGCAGCGAGCGTTTCGTCTGCATCCTTGTACCAGGTGCCGATGCGGTAGATTTGGCGCGCCTCTTTGCCGGTCGCAATTTCGCGGCCCAACTCTTTAGCCACACGCACGGTTTGCTTGACCTGATCCACTGAGCCGAAGCGCTGGCCATGTTGACCAATGATGGTGTCTTCGTTGCCGCAGCGCGGGTGCAAACCCATGGCCAATGCCATCATGTTGAACGGCAGCACATTCTTGAGCAGAGACTCGGCGGTCAATGTGCAAGCTTGCGGGACACGCTGTACGAAGTTCATGAAGTTGAACGGATTGGGCCCCTCAAATCCTCCACCTACCCCGATCCAGGTCAAATTCAAAGGACCGGTGTAGAGGCCTTTGCGCACCAGGCGCTGCAGGGTTTCCAGCGCGTGGATACCCGTTAACTGGAAGTGCGGCTGAATCCCGGAGGCCTGCAGGCGGCGCAGGTGCTCTGCCACCCAGGCAGGTCCTGCGGGCACTGTCATTTCGCTATAGGCTGCGCCGAGTAGCGGATTGCCCAGCGAAGTGCCCTCGATGTATTCGGGATAGAGCAACTCCATGATGTTCATCTGCGTGGTGTTGATCGCTACCGTTACCTGGTCGGGTTTCGGATCAAGGTCTGCCAGCATGTGGCGCGTGTCATCGGACAGCCACTTGGCAGCCTGGCCATCGTTTTCCGGGGCGAATGAAATCGAACCGCCGACCTGGATGATCATGTCCGGCACAGCCTCGCGCACACCGGCGATCAGCTCGTTGAATTTGGACAGGCGTTTCGATCCCTTGCCATCAAGTTCCCGCACATGCAGGTGCAGCACAGTGGCGCCAGCGTCGTAACACTCGACTGCCTTTTCGATGTGTTCTGCCATGGTGACAGGGATATCTTCCGGGAAGTCCTCAGGCATCCACTCGGGACCGTACGGGGCGACGGTAATAACTACTTTTTCCTGGTTTTCCGGGTGCAGCGAATCGTCTAGAAATTGCATTTTCTATCTCACTGTCAGCTAGTTGGATCGGATTGGAAAAAAGCTGTGTCTGCCCGTTCAGTAAGGCCGGTCACCGATGATCGTGGCGCGGTCCATCTGGCGATGGCACGGCGGGTAATCCATCACGGCGTAATGCTGGGTGCAGCGGTTGTCCCAGATGGCCATGCTGTTTTTCTTCCAGCGCCAGCGCACTTGATATTCAGGGATGTACGCCTGGCTGATCAGGTATTGCAGCAGGTCACCACCCGCCTGGTTGCAGTCCTGTCCGTAACGCACACGTTCCTTGGTGTGGTAATTCACGAAGTGCGTCGCAAAGGCATTGACGAACAGCACCTTTTCGCCGGTTTCAGGGTGAATGCGCACGACTGGATGCTCTGCATCCGGAAACTGGGCCTTCAGCGCATGGCGTTTTTCACGCGGCATCGCCGCGCCGAAACTCGACTGGATGCTATGACTGGCAATCAGGTCGCCGATCTGCGCCTTGACCTGATCCGGCAAGTTGTCATAGGCCAACACCATATTTGCCCACATCGTGTCACCGCCGACTGGCGGGCACTCCACGCAACGCAGTACGGCCCCCATGGGCGGTGCCTGGCGCCAGGTCGCATCGGTATGCCAAGTGTTCTCGTAGCGATCGAGCGGGACGTCCGGGCGCTTGTAGATTTGCACCAGGCCGGGCGCCTCGGGGTCGGTCGGCGCTACCGGGTGGTCCTCCAGATCGCCAAAGCGGCGTGCAAAGCTCGCATGCTCAGCCCGGGTAATGTCCTGATCACGCAAAAACAGCACCCGATGCTTGATCAACGCTTCGCGGATAAGCCCGAACACTTCATCGTCGTGGATGGCGTCGGCGACATTGACATCGATCAGCTCGGCACCGATGGAACAGGTCAGTTGTTCAACTCGCATGGCGACCTCCTCAGATCACAAAAATCGAGGAGCCTGTGGTTTTGCGCGCTTCCAGATCGCGATGGGCCTGCACCGCGTCCTGTAGCGCGTAACGCTGGTTGATCGGGATGTTGATGCGACCGGCTGCAACATGACCGAAGATTTCCGCAGCGAGTGCGGCCTTTTCCACCGGGTCGACGATGTAATCAGCCAGCGCCGGGCGGGTCAGGAAAGGTGAACCCTTGGTGGCAAGGATTTGCGGATCAAAGCCTGAGACCGGGCCGGAGGCGAAGCCCAGGCAAACGACCAGACCGCGCCGCTTGACCGAATTCAAAGAGGCGTCGAAGGTGTCTTTCCCCACGCTGTCGATCACCACGTTGACGCCAACGCCATCGGTCAATTCACGGACCCGCGCGGCCACGTCTTCGTGGCTGTAGTTGATCGTATGGTCACAACCATGGGCCCGCGCAATCTCGGCCTTGGCTTCGCTCGATACGGTGCCGATAACCGTCACACCGAGTAGCTTGGCCCACTGCGACACAATCAGTCCAACACCGCCAGCCGCCGCATGCATGAGGATAGTGTCGCCCGCTTTGAAGTCATGGATGCGTCGCATCAGATAGGACGACGTCAGCCCGCGCATGGTCATCCCCGCCGCTGTTTCGCACGAAATGGAGTCGGGCAGCTTGATCAAGGGCGCCGCGGGTATCAGGCGCTCGGTGCTATAGGCGCCCAATGTGTTAAGGAAGCCGGTGTAGGTGACACGATCGCCGACCGCAACATTACTCACCCCTTCGCCAACGGCCTGGACTACGCCTGCGCCTTCCACGCCCATGCCGGCGGGAAGCGGCATCGGGTACAACCCGGAACGGAAATAGGTGTCGGCAAAATTCAGGCCCACCGCTTCATGACGCAATCGAACTTGCCCTGGACCCGGATCGCCAACCTCCATTTCTTCCCAGCGCAAAACATCCGGACCACCTGTTTCATTCATACGAATAACGTGTGCCAAATTGATTCTCCTCGAATACGAAATGCCGAATGTTTGCGCTCAATATCAGTGTGCTTAGCGCCACTCGTAGAAAAAGTATCCGCGAATGGCCTTTGTTGGACTTGACATTTCGGGGTATTTTTTTTACATCTCGAGGCAAAAATGGAGTTCCAATGCCGAGTTTGCTTAGAAGTTCAAGCCTGACGAATTTTATCGACGTTGCGATCTCCGTCGGACTCGACCCCTATCGACAGTTGCGCAAGGCAGGCATCACCGATGCCGCGTTGATGGACCCAAGCATCATGATCCCGGCGAAATCGGTCATGCACTTGCTGGAAGACTCTGCGTATGCGGCGAAGGTCGAAGACTTTGGCCTGCGCATGGGCCAAACCCGCCAGCTGGAAAACCTCGGTCCCCTGGCCATTGCCCTGCGCGAGGAGCAGACGCTGCGCAAAGCCTGGCAATCGTTGACACGTCGTCTCGGGCTCACCAACGAATCAATGGACTTGAGCATTGAAGAAGCCAACGGCGTGGCGATTTTCAGGCAGGAACTCACGGACAATATGGGGGGATCGGTAAGACAAGCCACCGAACTCGTCACGTGCGTGATTTTCCGAACGTTGAAACAACTGCTTGGCCCCACCTGGAAACCTCGCAGTGTCTGTTTCACGCACCAGGCGCCAGTCAATCTGGCGATGCACCGGCATGTGTTTGGACCATCGGTTCGGTTCAATCATGAATTCGACGGCATCGTATTGGCCACCACCGATTTGGATGCAGCGATCCAGTCGTATGACCCATTGATTGCGCGCCATGCCCGGGAATTCCTCGACGCCAAACTGGCCCAGTCCGACGTGACGATGCCTGACAAGGTGCGCAAACTGGTCTTCGCGCTATTGCCAACGGGCGAGTGCGTAGCCGAAAAACTGGCCCAGCAGCTTGGCGTGGACCGCAAGACCCTGTATCGCCACCTCGCCCATCACAATCAAACCTACTCATCCATTGTCGATGACGTTCGGGTCGACCTGGTAAACCGCTATGTCGTGAACCGCGAGCGACCGCTTTCAGAAGTCGCCATTCTTCTGGGCTTTTCTTCCCTGAGTGCCTTTTCCAGATGGTTCTCGGGTCGCTTTGGTTGCAGTGTGACGACATGGCGTCGGGAGAAGCAAAAAGCGTAGCCAACAAAAAAGGGCCTACCGCGAAAACGGTAGGCCCTTGATATTCATGGTGCCCGAAGCCGGAATCGAATAACACCTATTTTGACCAATGTTTACTGCACGATAAGGTAATGACACCCATCCTATATACCTACATGTGCACTTAAAACCACAGCCTGACTCACCCTCACCTACCCATTGAGGGTGGATCAACATCTCGCAGTTTGGTGTCAGCTTTTCTTGCCCGATGGAGCGTTACCCCTGGCGCCGCCTGAGGGATTAGCCGTTGTGCTTGGCCAATTACCACCGTGCCCTGGATGACTCGAAGGGCCGCGCGAGGAACCGCTGGCTCCCTTGCTCGCCCTACCAGAATTGCTTGAGCTTTTACTACCTCCACTTTTGGACATGATGATCTCCTCGATTATGGGAACTGCCCATCAAGAGTAGGCGATCACGGGCGCGCACCAACGCCCCACTTGTCCGGACCACTCCACTTCAACGAATCACGCCAGCCGGCGAGAAGGGAAGAAGATAGAGGCATGGCGGCAGCTTAAACCTGGATCAGAAGGCTAGCCTGCTGCGAATCAATAGTTGGGATCTGCCCCGAGCCCTGTGAATGTAAAAGCCAAGCCCGAGTCAGCTTCACGTCGAAGCGCCAGCCGTGGGTTTCCATCCATACAACCGCTGTATGGGTAACTCGATAGTGTCCGCATTCTGGACATGCTCTTTCCTGGTAATCATCACCAACATCGACCTCCGAAGCAGGCTCAAAGCAAATTAGGCATTCCATATCTACCTCCATTGGCTGAGCCTTTAAATATAGACGATTCCCACCCCTCCACCGCCCGGGCATGACCCGGCATAGGACGCCCCATGCCCACAGAAAACAAACCGGCCGAGCCGTTCCAGCGCGAAGAACGCTATATCGTCATCAAGCGCAGCGACATTGAGCGACTCTCTCCAGGAGATCGCCGGGTACGTCGCCGAAAAATACCTGGTCGACGTCGCGCCAACCAAGAAACCAGCAACGCAAAAGGACAACGTCAGGGAAATGAAAAACCTGATGGCATTCTTCGACGACCCACCGGCCCCGCTCGAAACGATCCAGCCGCTGCATGTCCGCCAATACCTGACCTGGTGCAAGGCCGCGCCGGTACGTGCCAACAGGGAGAAGGCCCTGCTCAGCGCAATCTGGAACTTCGCCCGGGATATCGGCTGTACCGCGCTCGCCAACCCTTGCGTATGAATCAAGGGCTATAAGGAGACGGGACGGGGCATCTACATCGAGGACGCACTGTTCAAGCGCGTGTACGAGAAAGCGGATGCCGGCCTACGGCATGCGATGGACTTCAGCTATTTGACTGGCCAGCGGGTTACCGACACTCGATTTGGATGAGCGAGACGTTCGCGAAGGTCAGATATGGGTGCTGCAGGGCAAGACAAACGCAAAGCGCCGAATTGAAATCACTGGCGAGCTGAGGGTTTTGATTGATCGAATCATGTCCCGGAAGTCAGAACACAAGGTCCGCTCGACGCGGCTGATCGTTTCTGAGGATGGCACACCAATGTCGGTGGCGATGCTACAGGGGAGATTTGACTTGGCCAGGGAAGCGGCCGGGGTCGAAAAGTCCGAGTTCCAAATGCGCGACTTGCGCGCCAAAGCCAGTACGGACAAAGCCGAATCAAGCGGCGATATTTTGCAGGCTAGGGATCAACTTGTGCATACGACCGTCGTAATGACGAGTCTCGCCAACCAAGTGAATTGCGGACCAATCCAATAATTGCGGACCAGAAACGAACAAGGGCTTGCTTAGCTTCCGCTCGCAAACCCTTGAAATATATGGTGCCCGAAGCCGGAATCGAACCGGCACGCCCTTACGAGCGGGGGATTTTAAGTCCCATGCGTCTACCAGTTTCGCCATTCGGGCGGTAGCGCGGTGAAGCAGAGGGGGGAATATATACATCCCGACCGAGTGAAGCAAGTTTGCAACGGTGTTTTTCGAACACTGCCCGCAGTCGGCTGCGAAAAAAAAAGCGCCTTAAATCATGCATCTACAGTGATTTTCTACAGCATCTCGCAGAATCGATAGCGCACTTGCACCCAAGGCATCACGAAAACGACATTATCTCCCAATGTTTCAAAAGCCAGCGCAATCCCACCTTTTCAGTGCGCCTGCTCGCTGCCATGCCAGACAACCCCGAAACCTGATCTATGCTGGTGCCAGCAGCGCCGCTGTTTGGCTTAGCAATGCGGCGCTACCCACATTATCCTTACCCCTTTCATGAACCCGTTTGAATTGGCGTGGGCAGGCTGCTGCGGTCGCCATTTAAGGCCTTAATGTATGACGTCTTCCACGAAGCACGCACCCGATGCCCCCCAGCGCAGAGAGTTGACCCCCAGTACCCTGGACTTTCCTGTGGTAGGCATCGGCGCTTCCGCCGGCGGGCTTCAGGCCGTGAAGTCATTTTTTCAACACATGCCCGATGACAGCGGCATGGCCTTCGTGGTGATTCTTCATTTGTCACCGGATCACCACAGCATCGTCGACCGGATCATTCAGGATGTCACTGCGATGCCGGTGCTGCAGGTGACCGAAACGACTGATATCAAGAAGAACACCGTCTACGTCATCCCGCCTGCGCACCACCTGGCAATGAGCGATGGACACCTGTCGGTGACTTCGACCGATCGGTACCCTGGCTTGAGCATCGCCATCGACCTGTTCTTCAGGGACCTGGCGGATGTGCACAAGGAACGCGCCTTTTGCCTGGTGCTTTCGGGCACTGGTTCTGATGGCGCGGTGGGGTTGTCGCGAATCAAGGAGCAAGGCGGCGTCACGTTGGTGCAGGCACCCGAAGATGCCGAGTTCGACGGCATGCCGCGCGCGGCCATCGACACCCGGATGGTCGACCTGGTGCTGCCGGTGGTGCAAATGCCGGAAAAGCTGCTGGAGTTGTGGCGCAACTCGCAAGCCATTCGCCTGCCGAACGCCAACGATCCTGACGCCAGTATCGGCCCGGCTCCCGGCGAGCGCGACGCCGCCGTCGCGGAACAACGGCTGCAGGACATACTGCTACAACTGCGGGCAGGCACTGGCCATGACTTCAAGCACTACAAGCGCGCGACGGTGTTGCGCCGCATCGAGCGGCGCCTGCAAGTGACCGCGCAACCGGATCTGGCCGCCTATTACCAGTACCTGCAGGCTCATCCGCAAGAAACCAGGGAACTGCTGTGCGACATGCTGATCGGCGTGACCAATTTCTTTCGCGACCGCGAAGCCTTCCAGGCGCTGGAGCGCGATGTCGTACCGAGCCTGCTCAAATCGTTGGGGCCACAGCGTGACGAGATACGCGTCTGGTCGGCAGGCTGCTCGACGGGCGAAGAAGCCTACAGCCTGGCGATGATGTTGACCGAACAGCTGGCGCAGCATGACAGCCCCGCCAAGCTGCAAGTCTTCGCCACGGATATCGATGACCGGGCCATCGCCTTCGGTCGCAACGGCGTCTATCCCGAAGCGATCGCAACCGACGTCCCGCCGTCATACATGCGCCAGTACTTCAGCCGCGAACAACAGCACTTTCGCGTGCGCAAGGAAGTCCGCGAGAAAGTGCTGTTCGCCAAGCACAGCCTGTTGCTGGACCCGCCGTTTTCGCAAATCGACCTGATCGTCTGCAGGAACCTGCTGATTTACCTCGACCGCGACGTACAACGCGACATCATGCAAATGTTCCATTTCGCCTTGCGCCCGGGCGGCTACCTGTTCCTGGGGACCTCCGAGTCCGCTGACGCTTGCCTGGACCTGTTCACCCCCGTGGACAAACGCAACCGCATCTTCCGCGCCAAGAGTGGCCTGACCCATACCCGACGGGCACCGGCCATGCCTCGCGGTGGCTACGTGCGCACGACCATCGCCAGCAGCCCCGTCGTCGCTCAATCCGCACGCAAGACGTCCTATGCCGATATCCATTTGCGCGCCCTGGAAAAGGCCGCGCCGCCGAGCATCATCGTCGATGCCAATGCCAATATCCTGCACATCACCGAAGGTGCTGGGCGCTTCCTGCGTTATGTGGCGGGCGAGTTGTCGCGCAACTTGCTGACGCTGGCCCATCCGGACCTGCGACTGGAGATCCGCACCACGCTGTTTCAGGTGCAGCAGGCCGGCACGCCAGCGACCTCGCGCAAAGTGCGAATCGAGCGTGAGCGGCGCAGCTATCTGGTCGACCTGACCGCTCACCCCTACAAGGACGACGAGACCGAAAACGAATACGTCCTGGTGATCTTTGAGGAGCGCGAAGTCGAGCCTCAGGACTCGCTCGCCAGCGTCTCTGGCCAGACCGAAAACCGGATGTTGAGCAATCTCGAACAAGAGCTGCAACGTACCAAGCTGCATTTGCAGGAGACCATCGAGCAATCGGAGGTCTCCAGCGAAGAGCTCAAGGCGTCCAACGAAGAGATGCAGGCCATCAACGAGGAGTTGCGTTCAGCTACCGAAGAGCTGGAGACCAGCAAGGAAGAGCTGCAGTCGATCAACGAGGAACTGCTGACGGTCAACTACGAGCTCAAAACCAAGGTTGAAGAAACCGACAAGATCAACGACTACCTTTCCAACCTGATTACCTCCACCGACATCGCCACGGTGTTCGTCGATCGCAACATGCGCATCCGCTGGTTCACCCCCAGGGCCACGGACATCTTCAGCATGCTGCCGGTCGACACCGGGCGCTCGTTGATGGACATCACCCACCGCCTCGATTACCCGCAGATGGCCGAGGACGCGGCGACCGTCTTCGAATCGCTGAACATGATCGAGCGCGAGGTCAGCAGCAACGACCAACGCTGGTACATCGCCCGATTGCTGCCCTATCGTTCCAGCGAGGATCATATCGACGGCACGGTGCTGACCTTCATCGACATCAGCAAGCGGCGCGCCGCCGAAGACGAGCTGCGCCTGGGTGAGGAACGCATGCGTCTGGTGGCGCAAAGCACCCACGACTTCGCGATCATCATTCTCGACGAGCATGGTGTGATTACCGACTGGAACACCGGCGCGCAGCTGATTTTCGGTTACGCCAAGGACGAAGTGCTCGGCGCCTGCTATGACCTGATCTTCACTCCCGAGGACCGCGCCGAGGGCGTGCCTGAAGCCGAACTTGCGGCGGCACGCAAACATGGGCGCGGCGAAGACGAGCGCTGGCACTTGCGCAAGGACGGCAGCCGCTTCTATTGCAGTGGCGAAGTCGCCTTGCTCAAGGGGGAAAGCCTGCAGGGCTACGTGAAGATTGCCCGCGACCTCACCGGTCACAAGCGCATGCACGACCAACAAAGCCAGCAACTGGCCGACACCCAGACCAGCAGTCACCTCAAGGACGAGTTCTTTGCGGTGATGTCCCACGAACTCAAGCACCCGCTCAATCTCATCCAGCTCAATGCCGAACTGCTGCGGCGCCTGCCGATGACCAAATCCGCCGGGCCGGCGATGAAAGCCGTGAACACCATCTGCGATGCGGTCGCCAGCCAGGCGCGGATCATCGACGACCTGCTGGACGTCGCCCGGGTACGCACCGGCAAGCTCAAGCTGAAAAAACAGGCAGTGGACCTGGGACGAATTCTCCAGGATATCTACACCGTGGTGATCAATGACCAGCATCCGTGCGAGGTCACGCTGCAGCTGCCCCAGCCTCCCAAGCCGCCCCTGGTGGTCGATGCCGACAGCACACGCCTGGAGCAGATCATCTGGAACCTGCTCAACAATGCACTGAAGTTCACGCCCAGGGATGGCCGCATCGAGCTGATCGCCCATCGTGTCGAGAACATGGCGCAACTGGACGTCATCGACAGCGGCGTGGGGCTCGAGCAGGACAATCTGTACAAGGTGTTCGATCTCTTCAGCCAGGCGGACAACCAGCATGCCAGCCATCAGCGCGAAGGCCTGGGCATTGGCCTGTCTTTGGTGCGGCAACTGGTGGAAGCCCACGGCGGTTCGGTGAATGTACATTCCGCAGGCCTGGGACGGGGATGCAGGTTTACCGTCCTGTTGCCACTGTGCCAGGCGCCACAGCACGCCAACGAGCAACCGCATGGGCCGGGTGAGTCGGGGCGACTGATCGGCCAGAAAGTGCTGCTGGTGGAAGACTCCAAGGACGTCATGGAAGTCCTGCAGACGTTGCTGGAAATGGAGGATGCTCACGTCGATGCCTTCAGCGATCCGCACAAGGCCCTGAAAGCGGCCAGGGACAGCAGCTACGACGTGATCATCTCGGACATCGGCATGCCGCTCATGAATGGCCACGAACTGATGCATGCCATTCGCCAGATCGCCCATCTCAAGCACACACCGGCCATTGCCTTGACGGGCTATGCCACCAGCAGCGACGAGAAAAAAGCCAGGCAATCGGGTTTCAATTACCACGTGAGCAAGCCAGTGTCCCACGATGACTTCCTCGACATCATTGGCGAGGCCTGTCATTCACGGCGCTTTTGAAACGCCCAAAAAAGCAATCGGCCCGGTACGTCAAAGGCACCCGGGCTAAGGCGATGAACCTGAGAGCACCGAAGGTATCCGGTGCCCAGCGTCATCGTTGACGACCATCGCGCGCAAGCTTCGCGCCTACAAGGCCGGCTATCAAGCGGCCTCGCAATCCTCAATACCTTCTCGAGCGGAGCCCGTCAGGCGCTCCGCGGTCTTCTGACGAACAAAAATCAACCATGTGTCGACAATATAGTTGCATTAAGCGAATTATCCTTTTAGATTTCGCATCTAAATAGCAATGTGTCGACAATCAATGATTTTATAGTTTTGCAGGAGCAGGTTCTTTTCGGTGCAGCCACGGGTGGTCACCCTCGGTGAAAACCGAATCCCTGCTTTTGCTTTTTTCCCGGGAATGGACTGTCCCACTACCCCACCTCGCGTGCCATTACCCCCGCAGGAGATTGCCGTGCTCCAAGCCTATGACCGTCACGTACAAGAGCGCGCCGAGGAAGGCTTGCCGCCCCTCGCGCTGAACGCCGAACAAACCGCAGGCCTGGTCGAGCTGCTGAAAAATCCCCCGGTGGGTAAAGAGGCAGTCCTCGTCGACCTGATCACCCATCGCGTGCCGCCAGGCGTGGATGAAGCGGCCTATGTCAAGGCAGGCTTCCTGTCCGCCATCGCCAAGGCCGAAGCCAGATCCCCCCTGATCGACAAGCAGCGCGCTGTAGAACTGCTGGGCACCATGCAAGGTGGCTACAACATCGCCACCTTGGTCGAACTGCTGGACGATGCAGAATTGGCCGCCGTTGCCGCCGGACAACTGAAGCACACCCTGCTGATGTTCGACGCCTTCCATGACGTCGCTGCAAAAGCCAAGGCTGGCAACCCGCATGCCCAAGCCGTAGTGCAATCCTGGGCTGACGGCGAGTGGTTCACCGCCCGCCCGGCCATCGAAGAAAAGTACAGCTTGAGTGTGTTCAAGGTGCCAGGCGAAACCAACACCGACGACCTGTCCCCTGCCCCGGACGCCTGGTCGCGCCCGGACATCCCGTTGCACGCCCGGGCCATGCTGAAAATGGCCCGTGACGGCATCGTGCCGCAAGAGCCTGGCGCCATTGGCCCGCTCAAGCAGATCGACGCCGTCAAGGCCCAGGGTTTCCCGGTGGCCTACGTCGGTGACGTGGTGGGTACCGGCTCCTCGCGAAAATCGGCGACCAACTCCGTGCTGTGGTTCTTCGGCGACGACATCCCGTACGTACCGAACAAACGCGCCGGTGGTTTCTGCTTCGGTAACAAGATTGCCCCGATCTTCTACAACACCATGGAAGACGCCGGCGCACTGCCGATCGAGTTCGATGTTTCGAAACTGCACATGGGCGACGTGATCGACGTCTACCCGCACGCCGGCAAAGTCTGCAAGCACGGCACCCAAGACGTTATCACCACCTTCGAATTGAAGACCCCGGTGCTGTTGGACGAAGTACGCGCTGGCGGCCGTATCCCTCTGATCATCGGACGTGGCCTGACCGAGAAAGCCCGCGCCGAGCTGGGCCTGCCTCCTTCGGACCTGTTTAAAACGCCAGAAGCACCGGTTCAAAGCACCAAGGGTTTCACCTTGGCGCAGAAAATGGTCGGCAAGGCGTGTGGCGTGACCGGCATCCGCCCGGGCACCTACTGCGAACCGAAAATGACCACCGTCGGCTCCCAGGACACCACAGGCCCCATGACCCGTGACGAGCTCAAAGACCTGGCGTGCCTGGGCTTCTCGGCTGAGCTGGTGATGCAGTCGTTCTGCCACACCGCGGCGTACCCCAAGCCTGTGGATGTGAAAACCCATCACACCCTGCCGGACTTCATGCGCACCCGCGGCGGCGTTTCGTTGAAAGTTGGCGACGGCATCATCCACAGCTGGCTCAACCGCATGCTGCTACCGGATACCGTCGGCACCGGTGGCGACTCCCACACCCGTTTTCCGATCGGCATCTCGTTCCCGGCCGGTTCCGGGCTGGTCGCCTTCGCCGCCGCCACCGGCGTCATGCCGCTGGACATGCCGGAGTCGGTGCTGGTGCGCTTCAATGGTAAGCTGCAACCAGGTATCACCCTGCGTGACCTGGTGCATGCCATCCCCTATTACGCCATCCAGCAAGGTCTGCTGACTGTCGAGAAGAAAGGCAAGATCAACGCCTTCTCCGGACGCATCCTGGAAATCGAAGGCCTGGACGAACTGACCGTCGAACAAGCCTTCGAACTGTCCGATGCCTCGGCTGAACGCTCCGCCGCAGGCTGCACCATCAAGCTGCCTGAAAAGGCCATTGCCGAGTACCTGCGCTCGAACATCACCTTGCTGCGCTGGATGATCAGCACAGGCTACGGCGATGCACGCACCCTGGAGCGTCGTGCACAAGCAATGGAAGCCTGGCTGGCCAACCCTGAGCTGCTGGAAGCGGACGAGGACGCCGAATATGCCGAGATCATCGAGATCGACCTGGCCGACATCAAGGAGCCGGTACTCTGCGCACCGAACGACCCGGACGACGCTCGCCTGCTGTCGACCGTTCAGGGCCAGGTCATTGACGAAGTGTTCATCGGCTCCTGCATGACCAACATCGGCCACTTCCGCGCTGCCGGCAAGCTGCTGGAAAAGGTCAAGGGCAGCCTCCCTACCCGACTATGGCTGGCCCCGCCAACCAAGATGGACGCTCACCAACTGACCGAGGAAGGCTACTACGGCATTTACGACAAGGCCGGTGCGCGCATGGAAATGCCAGGCTGCTCGCTGTGCATGGGCAACCAGGCGCGAGTGCAGACCGGCTCGACCGTGGTCTCGACGTCGACCCGCAACTTTCCGAACCGACTGGGCGACGCCACGAACGTCTACCTGGCCTCGGCCGAGCTGGCCGCCGTGGCCTCGATCCTGGGCAGGCTGCCAACCTTCGAAGAGTACATGGAGTACGCGAACAACATCGACAGCATGGCGGCCGACGTTTACCGCTACCTCAGCTTCGATCAAATCGCCGAGTACCGTGAAGCGGCAGTGAACAGTCATATCCCGGTCGTCCAAGCGTAGCGCGTAATAGGCTTGGTCTTCAAAGCGCCGACAACCCTGTCGGCGCTTTGCTGATGAGCGCACCTTTTGGGACACTCATTTGTGGCCGCTTTGATGGGTTGCGGAACTCATGCCAAAAATTGCGGAAACTTTCACTTTCCCGAGGGCAATAAAAAACCCCGTAGATCATTGATCTACGGGGCTATTTATAGTGGAGGCCGAGGTCGGAATCGAACCGGCGTAGGCGGATTTGCAATCCGCTGCATAACCATTTTGCTACTCGGCCTCAAAACATCTGCTGTCAGTAGCGCGACATCAAATGCGTAAAACTTGGAGCGGGAAACGGGACTAGAACCTAGCCTCTAACCTTCTGATTTAAAAAGGTTTTCCTTGCTTCCTACCTCAGGAATGGACGCTATTCTGGACTTGTTCTGGCCCATTGGCAAGTCCTATACCAAGTTTTTTTCCATTGATGGCCACAGACGGCCAACAACAACCATGACTCACCCTTCACACGCCCCTGAGGCGAGTTGTTCGTGGAGGGGCAATAAGACCTCGTTGCCCCAACGAGACGGTCGCTCGGCAGTGCATGTGAGGGTGTCATGACAGGCCGCCCCTCATCCTCAGACCAGCCCAAGCCCAAGCCCAAGCCCAAGCCCCGCTCGTAACGCAACGTCTCGGCGATTGCCAGCAGTGATCTGCGCTCGGCAAAGCACCAACGCGCACGGCTGGCCCGCCCCACCGATCAAGCACCTATCGCAACTGAAGGGGCACGCAGCGACGCCGGTAGGATCAACACTTAAGGAAGCAGACACACAATTACGATTTGTGCGTGTCCACTTCGGCCACGTCAAAACTTGTGGATTGCATCACACAACGGTTCACCGAAACCACTACCAGTGCGCGAATAACAGTGCACCGCCCGCTGTCAAAGAGCATGTCAACAAGCAAAAAGGAAGATACACCATGAGGATACGTCACCTGCGCTATTTCCTTATCGTCGCTGAAGAACAAAGCTTTGCTCGTGCGGCGGCCAGAGTTCACATCGAACCTTCCCCGTTGTCGAGAGCCATAAGAGATCTTGAATCCTATCTCGGTGTCCGACTGCTCCATCGCACCAAGGGGCGTATACAGCTGACTTGGCCTGGGGAGATTTTCCGTGAAGAGGCTCGCCGCGTACTTGCCTACATGGATAACGCCCTGACACGAGTGCAATCGGCGTCTCAGGGCTATCGCGGCCGGGTACGCATCGGCATCGCCGACAGCCTGGCTCAGCCTCGGCTGACACAGCTGCTGGCTCGATGCCGAGAAGAGGAGCCTGCCACCGAGATTCGGATCGTTGAAATGACCGTCAACGAGATGCACAAAGCGCTCTTACACGACGAGATAGATGCGGGTTTCACTGTCGACAGCACAGTAGCCACCAATGGCCTCACAAAGTTTAGGGTTTGGGCCGAACGCCCTGCCATTGCTATTCCCACTCACCATCCGCTGCTTTCCCTGGATAAAGTTCCTCTTGGGGAAGCACTCCGGTACCCCCTGATTCTTTGCCATCCTGAACATTGCGCCGGCGGACGCAATGTCATTAATCATTGGTTTGAGGACGACTCGCTGCCCTCTCCCACCATTGCTGAACATGTTTCTGGTCATGAGCCCATGATGATGCTGGTGGCCGCTGGCTATGGCATTGGTATCGGGTTGGAATCGCAGCTTTCCATTTACAACCACCCTGACGTCATTGTTCGGCCGGTTATCGACGATATCCCCGACACCGCAACATTCATCGTTGTACCTGACAGGCCAATTTCAGCAGAACTGGAGCGCTTCATTAAAAGAGCGCAACAAATCGGGGAAGCATGACCGATGCGTGAGCAAGAATGATCACCCCATCCTCAGTTTTGGACTCTCACATTAAGTTCCATACATTTTTGTCTGGAGCACGACCCAAATATCCCCTTCATCGTCGCGAGATAAAGGGGATAGCCTTTGAATTCAGTGGGTGTGCACCGGCTCATGCACAAGCGCGCTAGCTTGTAGCGCTTGTCAATCGCAACCTACCGTTACTGACGGACATTTTTTGTCGCCCGCATGACAGAAAATGCCGCGCTCACTCGCGCAAAGATTAAACAGCGAGCGTCCGCCAGACGGACTATTTATCAAGACGCCGAACCTTTTAACAGTATCCGTTCCACGGATAGAGTTGGCCGCAATGCTTTGCCTCGCAGCCGGATGACGGAACATCAATACGGTGGTCAGTACCGTCCTATTGTTTGATGTGCTTCAGGGGTGGCAGCGATTCAATACGGGTCAACCCGAGAAGTGCCACTGAGCATTAAGGAGTGACCGCTATGTCTGAACAGAACCCTGCTCCAGCCCCGGAGCGACGCATCCTTCGCCGCCCGGAAGTTGAGGCCAAGACAGGCTTCAAGCGCGCCTATCTTTACAGCCTCATGAAGGCGGGCCAATTCCCCAAAGCCATAAAACTTGGCGTCCGCGCCGTTGGTTGGGACTCCGCAGAGATCGACCAGTGGATCACTGACCGTCTTAAAGAACGCGTCTGACTGAGCTCCCCATTCCTTGCCGAAGAGGAGCAAGCCATGCAGGTGATTTCTGTTATCTCGACCAAAGGCGGCGTAGGAAAAACCACGGTCGCCGCCAACCTCGGCGGTTTCATTGCTGATGCCGGCCTGAGGGTCCTGCTGCTCGACCTGGATATGCAGCCCACATTGTCCTCGTACTACGAGCTTACCCGTCGCGCGCCGTGCGGGATCTATGAGCTGCTGGCATGCAACGAACGCGACATTGCGCGACTGGTATCGCGCACCGTCATAGACCGTCTGGACGTCATTCTGTCCAATGACGAGCATCGGCAGTTGAACACCCTCTTGCTGCATGCACCGGACGGGCGGCTTCGACTGCGGCACCTGCTACCGGTGTTTCAGCCGCACTACGACCTGGTGCTACTCGATACGCAAGGCGCTCGCAGTGTGCTGCTGGAGATGGCCGTGCTTGCCTCCGAGCAGGCGGTCTCGCCCGTCACGCCCGAAATTCTCGCCGCGCGTGAAATGCGCCGAGGCACTCTGCAGCTCATCGAAGACATCGCCCCCTATCGGCATCTGGGCATTAACCCGCCACACCTTCATCTCCTGCTCAACCGCGTACCTGCTGTATCAGCCAATGCAAAATTGATCCAGCAGACACTGCGTTTGATCTTCAGAGATCAGGAAGGGGTTCACGTCCTGCATACCGAGATCCCCGCGATCGAGGCATTTCCCCGAGCGGCAACGCGTGGTTTACCGGTCCATCGGGTTGAGCACCGACGGCCCACTGGCCGAGTCGCGGCAGCCGCACTGGACATTGTGCGCGGGTTGGCCAGTGAACTGTGCCCGCAATGGCAGGAGCAGTTCGCCCTGGTCAGCGGGAAGTTTGAGGGGAGACACTCTCATGTCAAACGCCCATGAACTGGCCCGTGGCCACAAGCGACTACTTCCGCTGATTGAACATGCCCTGAGCGAGGGTTGGAATGTCTCCCGGACACCTGGGGGGCACCTCAAATTCGTCAAGCCGGGCTTACCGCCGATTTATACCAGCGCGACAGCCAGCGATCACCGGGCAGAACGCAATGCACGCGCCATGCTGCGTCGCGCACAACGCCACGCCACGGTGGTCGAGCACCCCGATCAAGAGGGAGCCGACTATGGCTAATGTCTCCCCGCAAGAGATGGCCAACAAGCTGATGAGCGACGGTTTTAGTCGCTCCGGCCCTGTTGCAGAAACCTTGACAGACCCGATCACCGATACCGCGATGGTGGTGACGCTGGACCAGTTGCGCCCCTATGAACTGGACCCGCGGCTGACGCGCAATCCGCTGTACGAGGAGATCAAAGCGTCCATCCGCCAGCGTGGGCTGGATGCCCCGCCGCCGATCACCCGTCGCCCCGGTGCCGATCACTACATCATTCGTAACGGCGGCAACACGCGCCTGGCGATACTGCGCGATCTGTGGAGTGAGAGCAAAGACGAACGATTCTTCCGTATCGGCTGCCTGTTCCGCCCATGGCCGGAGCGCGGTGAGATCGTCGCCCTGACGGGACATCTCGCAGAAAACGAACTTCACGGTGGCCTGTCGTTTATCGAACGTGCCCTGGGTGTTGAAAAAGTCCGTGAGCTCTATGAACAGGAGGATGGTAAATCGCTGTCGCAGTCAGAGCTTGCCCGACGCCTCAAGGCTGACGGCTACCCCGTGCCTCAGCCCCACATCAGCCGCATGCAGGAGGCCATCCAGTTCCTGCTGCCAGCGATACCGAACGTGCTCTATGCCGGCCTGGGACGCCCCCAAGTCGAGCAACTGACCAGCCTGCGTAGAGCCGGTTCCCGGATCTGGGATGCGCGCGTCACCAAGAACAATCTAAGCATTGATTTTGCAACGCTGTTCCAGGATGTCCTGATGGTATTTGACTCCCCAGGGAGCTTTACGGCGCAACGGGTGCAAGATGAACTGATCGGCCAGATGTCCGAGTTGCTCGGGGTGGACTATGACACGCTGGTGTTCGAAATCACCGATTCCGAAAAGCGCTGGCAGTTGCTTACTAGTGAACCGAACACACCGCCAGGTACGGAGACCACAGGGTCGGTCTCCACGACCAAGCCAACATCTCCATCCGTAGTCGCACCGCCCACGTCATCATCCACACCGCGGGTAACAGAGGCACCCAGGATACCGGCAAGCGATACCCTTTCGATTCAAGAGGGGCCTGCGACACATCCTCTGGCCGACGTGAATGACGATCAATATGCTAAGGCCGATCACTCGGCCTTACTTCAGGAGCATATCGTCTCACCTGCCGAGACCACCGAGCGCCTACAGTCGATCCAACGATTGGTGACCGAGCATGTCGGCGAGACGCCACCTGATTTCGAAACCAGCGTGCTGCAGGCCATCCCTGTTCAGGCAGGCGGTCTCTACCCCATCTCGGATGTCTGGTACATCGATCCCGGCCTCGATACGCCGGATCGGCTGCGCGTCCACATCGCTCAGTTCGCGCGTGAGATCGCCAACGAAGCGGGTCTGGAAGAGGCCATTGTCGCCTGCGACGAGGGCATCGGCTTCACATGCGCGGGAATATCTACCGATGCGAACACGCACTCAAATCTCCGTGGTGCATTACTGCTGCTGCATAGCCTGAGCGTTCCCTACCAGCCGGACCGGACTCCGCCTTTACGGATGCCCGGGGATTTGGGCGCTCTTCTGCTGGGGCTGGAACACAGCCCTTCATCACAACCTACCGCTAGATTGAGCGATACGAGCCTGGTGAAGCTTTTCCGCTTGGTGCGACTCGCCCGGCGACTGCTGGACATCGAGGAGGACATCACTGATGGCGATGCCGCCCTGAACGGATCATGAGGGCGCCGACCATGCCCGAACCGCATCCGCTCAATCAGGCCGTCATCGCGCAAGCGCTCCACGATTTGCGCAATGGCCAGTTGCGCCGGGCCAAGTCCATGGGATTTGACGATGCTGCTCTGGATGCACTCAAGCATCCGGCCATGGCCAGCCTCCTGGCCAACGCCACCGTCTCATGGTGTTCCGTGAGCGTGAATTCGGAAGTGCTGCGACGCCTTCTGAGCCAGGTAGACAATCTCTCACGGGAAATCGAGGAGATCGATCGGTTCCTGCGACTGGGTGCGAGCACAGAACTCATCAGCAGATTTTATGGCCTGAACCATCAGGAAATCGCCCTCAGGCGCGACGTCATCGGGCTACCGAAACGCAAGGGCCGGCATCCGGTTCTGACAGAAGAGCAGGACTCCGATCTCTGGCATCGCTGGTCTGAAACCGTAAAAGAGCGTGGCACTGCGCTGACCGACGACATGGCCATGCTTGCCATTACAGCTGATCTTGCGGAGTCTACGGGCCTGCCCATCTCTGTCATTTGGAGCGCTATCCGAGGGTGGATTGATGAAGGGCTGATCTGATGGGCAGTCCACGTCATTCACGCGGTCCCGTATCGCTGGGGGAGTTGTTCGATCAGGCGCTGCAGCACATGCCGCCTCCCCCGACCATGGCAGCGGCACCACCAGCTCCGTCTGATGGATTCATCTTCAGTGGTAATCGTCATGACAGCGTGCCACGTGCGTTGTTGCTGGACAATCGACTGACCCCGCTTGAACGAAACGCCTGGCAAGTCTTCCGTCTGCTGCTCAATGATGACGGGGTCACGGCCTTTCCCACTTATGAACAGCTCGCTCCCTGGCTGGCCTCAATGCCGTGTACGACGCGCGCATCCCATGAAACTGTTGCCCGCGCGCTGACCCTGCTAAGGCTGACGCGCTGGATCAGCCTGGTGCGTCGCAGGCGTGACCCGAAGACCGGACGGATATTGGGTAACCTCTATGTGTTGCACGATGAACCCCTGACGCCCTATGAAGCCATCCAGCTCGACGCCGATTATCTGAGGCTGGTCAGCCGGTCCTTGGCCCACGCTAGCAAGTCCATCCAGCGCGTCGGTGTGCATGTGCTGAAAGAAATGGCTGAAGATCCGTTGCTCAGCGGCCAGATGCTTCCCACCCGGTTACAGGTACTGTCGCAGCGCCTGGCCGCGCAGGGTTGGGTTCAGACGGCGACTTATCCACAGCCTGGGGATGCCCACAATTCCGAAGAAGGGCCAGAAAGCCTTCTTCGGAATCAGCCGCGCCCGACTTCGGAATCCGAAGCAGGCGAAAAGCCCAGTAAATCCGGCTCACTTCGGAATCCGAAGACCGATAGTACTGTACGTAAAGAAAAAGAAATAAAAGAAGTACGTACTGTACCGCGCGCGCACGAGTTGGGAGTGCTTCGGCTCCCCGAGCGCTTCCTGTCACTCAAAGCAGAGCAGCAATCAGGCGCACTCGCCGCCCTACAGGCCGTGGATACGCAGTTGCATCAGGCTGTCCTCGACGAATGGGATGCCCGCTGCCAAGCCAGCACGGTACACAATCCCGCCGGGTACTTGTTCGGCATCATCCAGAAAGCCATGCGTAGCGAGTTCCGCGCCTGGGCTGGACAGAAGGCAGCCAGCGTCACGACAGCACCAGAGTCGCAGCCCCAGAAATCACCGCCACCTGCGGACCCCGCCGTGGCACAGGAGCATATCGCCCGTCTGCGGGCACTGATGCGCCTGCCCTGAACACAGCCGTCGCAAACTTTCTAGATGACGAGCATGCCATGACTCGATCTGTCCAAACGCTGCGGCGGCCTGCGCGTGCGTCCACCGAGTGCCAGGGTCGCCTATACCACGGGTATAGCTGAACACGCTGCCTTCCCTGCAATGCATCACTTCCAGCTCCGGGTCATCAGCATGGAGGAGTCCACCAAAGTCCATAGTCGCCTATACCACTGGTATAGTTGAACACACTGCCTTCCCTGCAACGCATCACCTCCAGCCTGGGGGCATTCGCAGGAAGAGTCCACCGAAAGCCACTGTCGCCTATACCACTGGTATAGCTGAACAGACTGCCTTCCCTGCAATGCATCACCACCAGCCCCAGGATCATTCGCCTGAAGAGTCCACCGAAGGCCATGGTCGCCTATACCACTGGTATAGTTGAACACGCAGCCTTCCAGAAACTGCGAAGGGCAATGGTCACGATATACATCTCGCAGCCGGTCAGCCCCGGCGAAGCGCAAGACTTCACGGCAGCCGTGTGAACGCCTAAACAGGCATTCATGCGGTGCGGTTTGATGACTGACACCCTTCCGGTCAATGCCGATGCTGGCGACTCGTTTCCTTACCGAGAGTCGTCACGATGGCCACCGAACCCAAATCTTCCCTGCAGTTGAACCTTGGTTCACTGCGCAGCGCGATGTCGCTGACGCTGCACACCCATCATGCATCCCGCATCTGGCACGGACGCGCGCCCTCCGAGGGCAAACCCGGCATTGTCGGGCTCAACGGCTTTGTCGCCATCATGACCAAGCTCAAACGCGGCGCCGAGCAGGATGATCCCTACTCCGACTGGTGGATGCTGCGCATTGAGGACAAGCTCAGCACCACCAAAGAACAGCTTCAGGCCTTACGCGAACAGGTTGATCAGGCGCTGGCCGATGTGCCGGCTGCACTCAGCCTGGGCGAGAACCTCAACGTCCAGCCGGTAAAGCTGCCGCTGTTCGTGGCCTCGCAGCTCGGCTTCATGGCGGTCTATCTGCTCGCCGACTACGACGATCTGGCCCGGCGTCTGATCCTGGCGCATCACACCGCCTTGATTGACCGCAGCACGCTGGAGCGCTGGCTCAGCGAAGGCGCGCATGCGTTGCGCAGCCTTTTCAGCCTGGCGCAGCAATACCGCTACTCCGGCACGAAGCGTGACGATTTTGCCGCGAACAACGCCGCGGCGCGCGCGGCCCTGGAGAAGTACGGCGAACTGCCGCAGGACGTGCTCGAAGGCACACGCCGTTCACGCTTTGCACCGCCGCTTCTCCATCGCCCTTCTCCGACATCCGCGCCAGGCCTGTCGACAGTTTCAGAGGTTGCGCCAGCCAACGACATTGACACCGTTGAACCAGCCATATCAAACGAGGAGGATCTGGACGGCGGTACACCTGCGTCTGTCGACAGTGAGGACGAACCAGCATGACCGCAGCCAACCGCTTCTTGGCACTAGAACAGGCGGACTTCCAGAGGCTGGAACAGGCTGCCTACCTAAAAGGCCTTTTAAAGCCTTTTAAAGGTAATGGGGAGCTTGCGACCTGGGCCAGCCAGTGCCAAGCGCTGCGGGACGATCTAATCGGACTGGCGCAGCGCAAGGTGCTGTCGCAGGCCCGCAGCCACCCCTTCAACCTGCTTGCCGTGCAACTGGCCCAGCAAACCACTGGCGCAGGCACGACCTTTCTGCGTTGGCGCAACCTCGATCGTTCGCGCATGGGTACTGCTTTGTGGGAGGAGCTGCTTGCCAGCCCCGGCACACCGGCATCGCTGATCGACGACCTCTTCGCCATCGAGGTGCAGCGCATCGTGCTGAACCTGCAGATCAGCCTTACCCACAGTATCGCCCGGCAAACCTCGGCATGCGCCAGCAAGTTGGCCCATGCCGAGGGGGCTTACCAACGGCGTGTCCACGCCACCAACCCCAAGGAGTCACACTCATGAGCACGCATTTCTACGGTGAGGGCAACATCGGTTCGGCGCCAGAATTCCGCGAGTTTCCGAACGGCAATAACGAGCCGCGTAGGCTATTGCGCCTGAATGTCTATTTCGACAACCCTATTCCGACAAAGGACGGTTTTGAAGATCGCGGAGGGTTCTGGGCCCCGGTCGAGATTTGGCATCGCGACGCCGAACGTTGGGCTGCGCTGTACCAGAAGGGCATGCGCGTCCTGGTGGAGGGGCGGGCCGTGAAGGACGATTGGGAGGATGCGGAGGAAAACGAGCGCGTGACCTTCAAGATTGAAGCGCGCCGCGCCGGGATCCTGCCGTATCGCCTTGAGGCGGTCGTGCTTGGGGCCAAACCCGCAGCAGCGGAGCCAGCCGAGAACGAGTGATCATTCCCGCCCTGCGTGCACCTTTCCCGCTGAGCGATTGCGCCAACCACCAGTCGCTCACCGGGCAACAGCCAGCGTCCATGGAGTTCCACTGAGATCCACAGTTCGCGGCACATGGAGAAGCTCCCGGAAAACCAACCTACGGCCTCCATTCGCGGCCCCATTGCTTCCGACTCTTGCAGACTCTCCTCGCTTGCTACATCAGTCGAGATTCTCTGCGATATGGAACACAAGCCTCAGCGGCTCCTTGCTGTCCACGATCTGGTACATCACATCCCGCTTGCTTCTCGGCAGCGTTTTGGCACAGCGCTTCGCCGTATCACGCACGGCGGCATTCGTACCGTGGATGGTCGCCGCCAACAGCAGCACTAGGTATGCATCGGTCAGCGTCTTCGCCATCACCTCACTCTCGTTGCAAATCGCCACTAACACTTGACCCATCACATAGTGTCTTTCTTCGGCTGATCAGGGGGGAGCTTAATGGCCATCACTCGCTGTACCGCCACTTTGCACCCACCCGCTTGGGTCTGGATCATGTCAAATTGCTCCACTGACGTCCACTGAGGTCGCAGCCCGCGGTACATGACGATGCTCCCGACGCGCCATCTCACGACACGTTTGAACCTCCTGAGAACTCCATCACACGCCACTTACGTCGGTCTGATCACGCCCACGCACGCTGAATACGGATGAGCAGTGGCTCGGTTAGGTTTTCGACAAACCCGGTAATCGCCGGCATCAATGATCGCGTGTCCATCCTCTTCCGGTGCACAGATCGAATGCCGGGCGCTTCATTGTGCATCGGCAATGAGATGGACGGCGTATTCATCAATATTTTGACCTAACGCTACAAGGAGGGTCCATGCGTCTGCCATTCGAGCTCGATCCGCAGATCATCCACCACATCATTTACAGCCAGGCGGGCTCCATCGGCAAAGCCCTCATCGAGTTGCTGATGAACTCGGTCGATGCCAGGGCCAGTGCCGTACATCTTTCGCTGTCCCGCACCGGCTTCACCTGCAGCGACGACGGCCAGGGCTTTGCCCGCCGCGAAGATGTCGTTCGGTACTTCGGTCGTTTCGGCACGCCACACGATGAAGGCGACGCCACCTACGGCCGTTTCCGGCTCGGACGCGGCCAAATCATGGCCCATGCCACAACAGTCTGGCGTTCTAACGCCTGGATGATGACCGTCGATACACGGGCGATGGGCTATCACTACGATCTTGACGACCTCCACGACGCGTCGCCGGGCTGCTCGATCTCTGGCGAATGGTACGAAGTCCTGAGTGATGCGGAGCTGATGTCGACCATCCAGGAGGTTCGGGACCTGGTGCGTTACACCCCCGTCAGTGTTGAGCTGAATGGCCGGTGCATCACACGCGATCCCCGCACCGAGCGCTGGGATGCTGAGGACGAATTCGCCTGGTATCGCGTGAAAGCGGACGGTGCTGTCTCCATCTACAACCAGGGCGTACTGGTACGTCACGATCCCGCTCACACGTGGGGCGCGGGCGGCCTCATCGCTTCCAAGAAGGCCATATGCCTGAACGTGTCCCGTACCGAAATCCTGCGCAAGACCTGCCCGGTGTGGAAATCAATTGCCAGGCAATTTGGCCAAATGGCTGACCAGATGGCGTCCCGTCATGGTGACCACCGTAAACCGAGGCTCGCCGTGAAAAATCCGCGCGGGCATTACTTTCGGGCGATGCCAACATCGTTCAAATCTATTCTCAGGAAGAGGTCGTCACGCTTCTGCCCGGCAAGCGGCACGTGTCGTTGGAGGACTTTCTGCGCAAATGCCGCTATAGCCACAACCAGCGGCAAGGCGGAAGGTTCGCGGTCGTCGATAACGCCTTCGATGTCCCGAAGGGTGAAGCCATCGCCCGCGAAGGTATCGCCGTGATCGTTCACCCCAGCACACTCGACCGCTTCGGTTGCTACAACGCACAGGATTTTGTCGAGTGTCTCGTTCGGGTCCATGCCAATCTTCACCACGACGTGGAGCAGAATGGCACACAGTACTGGTGGCTCAACGGCCTCTTCGTTCCGGACTTGCTGGCTTTCTCCACACTGCGCGACGCGTTCATTGAGCGGACCCATATCGTGACGGAAAAAGATGCGCTCGATCACGAGACACGCCGCGCCTGGACGGCGTTGCGTTGGTGCCTGCATCACTACGCCGCCCTGTGCACGGGTGGCCGCCCTGCATACGGGGGGCAGGTCCGTGACGGTAAATCGCTGCATATTCTGCTTGGGCAGTCCAATATTGCCGAGGCATGGACCGATGGCAGCAGCTACATCGCCGTCGACGTCACCCTTGTGAAGCGGCTCAAGTCCAGTCCGCTCAGGACTGCGGCCTACATTTTTTCCCTCATCGAGCACGAGGCTGCCCACGAGGGTGACAGCCTCGACTGCGGCCACGATGAAGCGTTTTATCAGCGCCTCCATGACCTCGCCCTGCAGCACAGCGAGCAACGCCAGCGCTACACGCACATGTGGCTGATGAAGTACACCATGAGTCTGGAGGGTGAAGGGAAGCGCGCGCGTGGCGAGCCCTGGCGTGAACGCTTTCTGATCGACCGTGCCGGCAGCGGTCGGGAGAAACGCGGCCTGCCGCCGACCATCGAAGATGTCAGCAACGACCCTGTCGTGGTCGGTGCGATTCCAGACGAAAACATGGACTTCATCGACTACCAGAACACGCTTCTTACTGTGGCTGACACCGGCTCCCCGGCACCCGACTGGTCGGAGGTCCTGACGCGTGCCGAGGCAGACCAGAAGCTCATTGAGGCGCAGAACCGGGTTGACACAGCACAAAGTGTCGCAGCGCAGCGCCAGCATGACGACGAAACCGCTTATTGGGCCGAGATCGATGCTTATGAGAAAGCCCAGACCGAGGCCGACGAAGCTGCACGGCAGCGATTTTCCACGCTGTTCCATGTACAGGTCGAAGAGGTCCATCCTGACGCTCTGTGCTACCTGATGCGTGAGGATCTGAGCGCTGACCAGCTTCATACCCTGTGGGCTGCAAAGCCCTGGGAGGCTTACGAGCTGGAGGGCTCTGCCTATTACGAATTTGAAGACGGTGACCTCGATGAAGCCGACGGGCACACCGGTCGTCACCGGGCTGCCGAAGACCTGCAGGTGCTGATTCGCCCCGGCGAGACTGCATTGACGCTTGAGCGCAATGCGGCCGCCGCCGGCTTCTTTTGGGTTGATGACTATCTGAAGTGGCGTGAAGAACCCGATGCCTGATCCGAGGGCGGCTGTAGCAGTCTATGGTCGCCTTCAATGCGCCAGATCCTGTCGGCCTGAAAAGCACCGGTCTCTATCAAACACCTCTATACCCAAGGTATAGCGCCATAGACGTCCACTGAACTCCCCGCGCGCGACCAAAACGAAGCCCCTTCTCTGACGATCTCCTAAACGACCCTGGACTCAACTGTCGCAACCTTAATCCCCCCGTTCAAAAAGCCGGTCATTATCGAGTCCACCTTGTTTGCTGTCTCTCGCGCTCTCCCCGGACATGCTGGTACTCATTCGATGAACACCACGCCAACTCCGGGGAGGCTACATGCGCGTGTATCTGTGCGAGAAGCCTTCGCAAGGCAAAGACATTGCCCGCGTGCTGGGTGCGAAACAGCGCGGAACTGGCTGCTACAACGGACCAGGAGTTGTCGTGACCTGGTGCATCGGTCACCTGATCGAAGCCGCACCACCGGAAGCCTACGGCGAACAGTACAAACGCTGGTCGATCGAACAGCTCCCCATTCTTCCCGAGCGCTGGCGCAGCGAGGTCAAGGCCTCTACTGCCGCGCAATTCAAGGTCGTCAAACAGTTGCTCGGCCAGGCCAGCGAGCTGGTGATTGCCACCGATGCCGATCGCGAAGGCGAGATGATCGCTCGCGAGATTATCGAGCTATGCGGCTACCGTGGCTCCATTCAACGGCTGTGGCTGTCTGCACTGAATGACGCCTCCATTCGCAAGGCCCTGGGAGCGCTCAAGCCTTCGAATGAGACCCTGCCGCTGTATTACTCGGCACTCGCCCGCTCTCGCGCCGATTGGTTGATCGGCATGAACCTCAGCCGATTATTCACTGTGCTCGGCCGCCAAGCCGGCTACCAGGGCGTCCTCTCAGTCGGTCGTGTGCAGACGCCCACGCTGCGTCTTGTGGTTGGTCGCGACCGCGAGATCGCCCGGTTCGTGTCTGTTCCGTTTTGGTCCGTCGAAGTGCAGCTATCGCACATCGGCAATTCTTTCACCGCTAACTGGATGCCGCCCCATGCCACCACAGACACTGCAGGTCGGTGCCTGGCCCAACGAACCGCTCAGCAGGCAGTAAGCAAAATCGGCGGCGCTCGTGAGGCTCAGGTGCTGTCGGTGGAAACCGAGCGGGTCCGCGAAGTCGCGCCTCTCCCGTTCGACCTCAGCACGCTGCAGGAAGTCTGCTCGCGCCAGTTTGGTCTCGACGTGCAAGAAACACTGGACATCGCGCAAGCGCTGTACGAGACGCACAAGGCGACCACCTATCCCCGCTCGGATTCCGGCTACCTGCCGGAGAGCATGCTGGCCGAGGTGCCGACAGTGCTCGACGCCATGCTTGCCAGCGATCCCGGCCTGCGCCCATTGTTCGACCAACTCGACCGCACCCAACGCTCACGCGCCTGGAACGATGCGAAAGTCACTGCTCACCATGGCATCATTCCCACGCTGGAACCGACCAACCTTTCTGCCATGTCGGAGAAGGAGCGGGCCGTTTATGGGCTCATCCGTTCGCATTACCTGGCGCAGTTTCTACCTCACCATGAATTCGACAGAACAGTCGCCACCTTGTCAGCCGGCGGCCAGACACTGCAGGCGACGGGTAAGCAGGTTGCCGTCCTGGGATGGCACCGGGCGCTAATCAACAGCGGGCCGGGCACACCCGGCGGTGCGGACGACGAGCCAGCCCAACGCAGCCAGATCCTGCCGCCGCTATCCGAGGGTACACATTGCCAAGTCGGCTCTGTCGATCTGAAAGCGCTGAAAACACTGCCGCCCAAGCCGTTCACGCAGGGTGAGTTGATCAAAGCCATGAAGGGTGTCGCCAAACTGGTGACAGACCCACGCCTGAAACAGAAGTTGAAGGAAACCACGGGCATCGGCACCGAGGCCACCCGAGCAAACATTATCAATGGCTTGTTGAGCCGAAGCTTCCTGATCAAAAAAGGTCGATCCGTCCGCGCCTCCGAAGCGGCTTTCACGCTGATCGACGCTGTTCCAGCGGCCATTGCCGACCCGGGCACGACCGCTATCTGGGAACAGGCACTGGACATGATCGAATCCGGGCAGTTGACCCTGGACACCTTCATTGCGAAACAGTCGGCCTGGATCACGCAACTGATCCAGCAATACAGCGGCACCACCCTGGCGATCCGGATCCCGGAAGGCCCTGCCTGCCCTCTGTGCGGCGGCGCTACACGCCAGCGAACCGGCAAAACCGGTCCCTTTTGGTCGTGCAACCGTTATCCCGACTGTAAAGGCACCGTAGCGATCGAATCGTCCAGTGGCAAGCGAGCCGCTCCGCGCAAGCGGCGGACCGCTCCCAGGGCTTCCTGAAGCCTGCCAGACACGTCCTGCCCCAGCCGCACTTTCCAGCGGTTGTCAGGCATGGCCCCGCGACCCGCGGGGCGTCCCAAGCATGTCCCCGCCTTCTGCAATGGCATGTCCCTCTCCTGCGACTCGCGTCGCCGAGAGGATTGAAGGTGCTTTCCTGACCGGCCAGATAACACGGCCTGCTGATCGGCACTCTCTACGTCCGGCCCGAAGGGTCTCCTGGCGCCTTGTGCGCGAGATGCCAGGAGACCCTTCGGGGACGACGGTGTTCGCCCCCGGTGCCCGCCGGTGAAACAACGGGCTCCTTTTGTGCGCGGATGTGCGCCGAAAGATATCGACCCCAACCACGAAACGGGTCGGGTGCGATCTGCTCCAGCGACAGGCGTTGACGACGGCCAAGTCCCTGCGACAGCCACAGGTGGTTTTCCTGTCCCCCGCTGGAGGCGTAATGCCTCCAGCGCCTTGTTCCTCTCCGCATCTTGAACGCCGTCTGCCTGCGGGCTGTCCAGAACCGGGTGACTTCGCCACAACCAGAACAGAAGATGGACACATGCACCTTCAACCCCTTCGGTACGGCAGCATGTGCCGCCGCATCAAAGTCATGAACTTGACCGCCGAACAGGGAGAGTGGCATGTCGCCATAAATTAGGCGTCAGCACCGGTAATGATGACAAAAGCCCCATACCGGTGCCGAACTACGACCCTATTTCTGCTACTACGGGAATACCCCGGCACAGCGGACAGGTACCAATGACGGGGGCGCCGGCTAATGCCCAAGGAGTGCCGCCGCTTTTAAGGCATACCGGACGACTACACCCTGGTGCCGTATCGCGTGCACCTCGCTGCAAAGCCATTGGCAACTCAATGGCCGTGCCTTGCGGCCTAGCTCGGACGACACCTGCAACAGGTCTTGCAATAACAGGGGCGCGCAAAAAGCCCATTGTCGGCAGACGCCATGAAGCCGCTTTGCCATTCTGCCACCATCTGTTGCTAACTCCGGTCAGCACCATGCCAGCAGCCACGGTCCCCAGGCTGCGACGTGGAGGTTCCACGTAGACCGATCCAGTCCGCTTCGCATCGTTTTACGCGGATGTGCGCCACACCTAGCGCCGATGCTCTTCATTCCCGCGCAACCCCGCGTTTCTTCATTCGACGCATGGCACTGACCCGTTCAGAACTGCCGTCGTGTCGGCTTACGCGAATTCAATCCACCGCGGCCACGGCTGCCTCATCAACAACGAGGTGATATTCCACCCACGACTCAGCACAGGCACTGAATCTCGGCGAACAACTGCGCGAGGCCGTGCTGCAGAACCAGATCGATGAAACATCGTGCCTACTCAAGCGCTAGACGGTGAGCCTGCTTGTCGGCATCTCCGACCTGCATATTCGAGCGATCCTGCGAGCGCGCGTTGCGCAGCTTCTGCTTGATACGTCCGACGCTGAGTGCTTCGACTGAAGCACCTGCATTTATTCACCCACAGGGACCCGATCCTCAGTTGGGGATGGGCTCCGCCTAACCTCTGCTGGAGAAATACCATGTCTCAGACTCCCAATCCTTTCATCCGCGGCTACCAAAACCTGCATGTCGTTCGTACTCTCTGCATCACCTATGAGGACGACAGCCCGCCCGTATGGCGGCAACTTCATCCCAGCCAAGCACACCTTCTGGACGATCAAATCGCGCAGTTTCCCTGCATTCTCTGCAATGACTTCGTCCTGATCACGGAGGGCCAGGAGGTCGGAGACGACCTTGAGGCACAGTGCCAAACCGAAGGCATCGTCCGCTCTGTGGTCTACGCCGTCCTCGGCAGCGATGCCGGGCAGCCCATCCACATCGGCGATACCTACGCCGCTGAGGACGCACGGGAAGTTGTACGGCGCCTGACTTTTGAGACCGGCTTCTACAGCCGATGCTGGGAAATCAGCACGGCGCACATCACCGAAGAAGCTGGTTGCTACCTGACAGAGCTTGCAGACATCGCCACGCCGATCGGCTTTCTGTTCGTCGTTTTCCGGATCCCATACAGCCCGGCGATCGGCGTCAAGGTGATTGCCACGCCCTGGACCGATGCCAACCTGCAGTACGTCGAAGGCATCACCGCCGAGCAGTTGCGGCAGGAACAATGCGACAAAGGCATGCCAGAGTCGCTGGTGAATGTTCTTCATCTGGCCGCGCTGGCTGATGTCCGCATCCTGATCTTCGACGCCGACGCACCGGTACTCGACGGCTTGCCGTTGTACGAAGAATGACTCTTGCCACGACATACCTTCTAGCCCCTCAACCGAGGGGCTTTTTTCTGCCCGGATGAAACAACCAATGCGGGGCACCCCGGTTGCCGATTGACGCGGGCCTGCCGCCGCATGGCGATGTCATTCTGCGCACAGGTTTGCTGGCGTAGCCGGCACCATCCCAGGTAGTCGAGACCTTCAAGACTTCGGTGCGGCTTTGCGCGCTGGTCACTGTACTCCCTGATGCACGCAGCATCTATTTACTCACCCCCCAAGGGATACCCTCCCTTGCGGGCAGGAGTCCCTTGTTTTCCTCAAAGGAGTCTCCCCATGGATCACTCATCCATTCGCACGCAGATACCAGCGTTGGTGTCGGCCCATGTTCCGCGCAATGTTCGCAGCTTCAAGTTCCGCATCTACGAAGACCTTCCGCAGGAATCCTCGCTCGGCTTCCGTATGGACCCGCAGCCCTTCGAGGGCAAAGTTGTCGCCAAGACCGATCAGGTCATTGTGATCAAGACCGGTCGTGCCGAATTCGCCGTACTGGATCGCCACCAGGTGAGCCAGGAGCCCGACGAAGGTATCAAGGTACAAGTCCAACCCTATGTCCGTCGCCGCTTCGACGGTCTTCGCGCGGATACGCCCGAAGAGCGCACAGAAGTGGCCTCGGACGGCACTCCCTACACGGTGAAGACACACATTCTCGGATCAGCACCGGCCAAGTTGCCGGCTCCTGAACTGCGTTGCCCGGAGTTGCAGGAGCTCGTTCATCAACTGGAGCAACTGCCCGCTCCCGATGGTTTCCGGCGCATCACCCACCTCCTGGTGGATGCCGAGGCCAGGGATTTCACCTGGGTTGACCCGTTACCCAACAACATCATCGAGACGCCACCCGCGATCAGCTTCACGGTCTCCACGGAGAAATTCCAGGGCCGCGTCACGGTGCTCTATGACCGTGCTGGCGACCATTACGCCGTGGAGTTGCGCCACGCTGATGAACTCATCCAGCGCGTGGACGAGGTGTACTTCGACATGCTCGGCGAAACGCTGGAACACCTGATCGACGACGGGCATTGGCGGCAGATCCAGGTGGAAATCCTGTCGGACGGGCGCAAGCCGATTCGGCACTGATCAGTCGGCCAACGCCACTCCTTACCTGTCCAGCTTCCTGCCTTCTTGGCGGGAAGCATTTTCCTCAAGCAATGGAGATCACCATGTTGCGATTCAAAGGTACAAATTTGCGTCCCGTGCTGGCCGAGGCTATCGCTCACAAGGGCCGCCTCATCCTCGCCAAGGATCATGGGGTGTATTTCCTGGCCGAGTTCGGCGAGCGTACACCCGATGGGCAGCAAAAACTGCTGGCCTACGCCGTTGGCTGCGATCCCGACATCGATCCGTTCGATAACTGGTGGGAACTCGCCCGCACCGAGCTTGGCGGGGATGACTTCGGGGAGTTTCTTGATCCCCACGATGTTGTCTTCACCCGCATCCTCAACAGTGAAGACGATCTTGAATTGTCGGCCACGCCGATACAGCTTTCGCTGCGAGCCGTTGCGTCCAAGCCAGGTAAAGGCTAGCTCACCACCTGATCACAAAGCCTCCATCCGGGGGCTTTTTCTGAACAGCGGCCATGTGACCGCATGCCTGTCTCTCGTTCCTTTCACAAGGAGCGCCCTCTGCCGTCGGTGCCCGCCGGCACGCCAGCCTGGAGACAGCCCACATGCGCGACCCGTTCAAGATCGACCAGCCCACCTGTATCAGTTTCAGCGCTGGTCGCACCAGCGCCTACATGCTGTGGCGAGTGTTGCAAGCCAATGCGGGCCGGCCTATCGATACCGTGGTCTGCTTCGCCAACACCGGCAAGGAAGTGGAGGCCACGCTGCGTTTCGTGCGCGAGTGCAGCATACGGTGGCAGGTGCCGATCCAATGGCTCGAATACCGCGATGCGTTGCCCGGCTTCGCGGTGGTCGATTTCGCAAGCGCCAGCCGGCAAGGCGAACCCTTCGAGGCGCTAATCCGCAAGCGCCAGTACCTGCCCAACCCGGTAGCTCGGGGCTGCACCACCTCCCTGAAAATCCGTGCAATGCACAAGTTCGTACGCAGTTTGGGCTGGACCGATTGGGATCAGTTCATCGGCATCCGGGCTGACGAGCAGCGCCGCGTGGCGAAGATCAGGACGCGCGGTCATTCCACAGAGTCCAGCAGAGAGACGATGTGCATGCCGTTGGCCGAGGCTGGCGTGAGCGTGCGCGAGGTGACCGCCTTCTGGCAGGCCCAGCCCTTCGATCTGGAATTGCTGACCGTGAACGGCCGCACGCTCGAAGGCAACTGCGACCTGTGCTTTCTCAAGCCACAGGGACAGCGGCTGGCACTGATCAAGGCCAAACCGGGGTCCGCCGTCTGGTGGATACGTATGGAGTCTTTGAATCTTGCCAGCAAACCCAGCGGCGCGCGCTTTCGCAACGATGGCCCGACCTATGCCGACTTGGCCCGATTCGCCGCCCACCAGCGCGACATGTTCGATTCCGACAAAGAGTCCATCGCCTGTTTTTGTGGTGACTGAACAATGGGGATGCGCGCCAGTACCGATTTCCGGTAGCGGGCACATCGCACGGGTGCCACGTTACAGCCATGTTCCGCTGACGTTGTCAGCAACATGCCCAGGTGGTCACGATCTTCAAGACTACGGCGCGGTTCCGTCCGCGTTGATCAATCCAGTTCGCACTCGGCATCCCAGATGCGAACGCCCATCGAGTCTTCGATGGTGATGCCAATCTAGTTGTACCGGATCCCAGGATCCATCAACCCACGCGGGGGTTACACACCTCCCGTCCGGGTCGGTGTGTCTCCGCACTCTTGTCCTTCAAGTCTGGAGATTCACCATGACCACTTCATCCGAAAAAACCTTTTTTGATCTTCACATCACCGGCCTCGGTTATCTCAATCGCGTTCGCGAAGTGAAGCCAAAGAAAGGTGATCCGTTCCTGGCCTGCGATATCGCAGCGCTCAATGGTCCGAGCGACGACGTCTCGTACGTGCGTTTTGATACGCGCGTTTCGGGCTCGGAAGCACAACATCTGGTTCGTCGCTGCATCGAGGCCGTCGAGGCTGAGAAGAAAGTGATGATCGGGTTCCGACTCAGCGACCTGTGGGCCGACACCTTCACTTACTCCAAAGGTAAACGTGCAGGCGAACAGGGCGTGAGCTTCAAGGCCCGTCTGTTGTTCATCAGTTGGATCAAGGTCGACAGTGCTTTGGTTTACAAAGCCGAGCCGAAATCGACCAAGGCCGATGAAAGCGAATCGCAAGCCCCTGCGGCTTCCGAAACGCCTGTCACCCAGGAAGCACCCGGCTCGGAAACCTCCGAGCCTGTCGCAGAACCTGTCGACGAAGCCACCGATGCGCAAGCACCAGCACTGGCCGAGTCGTTCTAATCCGTAACGCCGGGGTGGTCCTTCGATTCAACCCTCGTGGGGTTGACTTCGGGCCGACATAAGCCCCGGCCTTCCTTCATTGCCTGAATGGGTTATTACGCCAATGGCGTATCCATCCGCATCGGTACGACCGACATGCAGATGGGTTTCTCCCTGCCAATTTTCGTCCAGCCCCTGCATTGCAGGGCTTTTGTCCTATGCACTCGTGTTCGCCTGGCTCCATGCCAGTCGTTGCCGGCTGCTCAATTTTCAAGGAGTTTGTCATGCAACTTGCATCTCGTTTTGCATCACGTTCCCCAGTGCTACGTGCTGATCATCCGCTGTCCGATGACCAGATCCGCGCAATCGCCCCTTCCATCTTCGCGGAAAACCCGCATGAAAGCCGTTCCGAGCGGTACAGCTACATACCGACCTGCGCTGTACTGGCGAAACTACGCGATGAAGGGTTCGAGCCCTTCATGGTGTGCCAGACCCGCGTGCGTCACGAAGACCGTCGTGAATTCACCAAGCACATGCTCCGGCTTCGTCATGCGAGCCAGATCAATGGCAAAGAGGCCAATGAAATTATCTTGCTCAATAGTCACGACGGCACGAGCAGCTATCAGATGCTGGCTGGCATGTTCCGCTTCGTCTGCCAAAACGGTCTGGTGTGCGGCAACATCGTCGGCGACGTCCGTGTGCCTCACAAGGGCAACGTGACGGAACATGTCATCGAGGGCGCCTATGAAGTCCTGCGTGGCTTCGACCAGGTACAGGACTCCCACGAAGCCATGCGAGCTATCACGCTCGACGATGGCGAAGCAGAGGTCTTTGCGCGCTCGGCACTGATGCTCAAGTACGACAGCCCGGACAAGGTGCTGCCGATCACTGAAAGCCAGGTGTTGGCGACACGCCGGTTCGATGACCAACGCACGGATCTGTGGTCGGTGTTTAACCGAGTACAGGAAAATCTGGTCAAAGGAGGTCTGTCTAGTCGGACCGCCAACGGTCGCCATCAACGCACACGCCCTGTGCAAGGCATCGATCAGAACGTGCGCCTCAATCGGGCGTTGTGGTTGCTGGCCGAAGGTCTGCGGCAACTCAAAGCTTGACCGCACGCTGACTGCGCCCACTCCGGGCAGAGTCCGCGGTTCTCACACATCGTTCCTGCCAGAGCGTTCTTCAATCCCCAAGGGGCTGTACTGGCCTCGCGGGCTGGTGCCGTCCCTGCTTCTTCGAAAGGACATCACCATGCCTCATGTATCCGCCATCCAACCGCTACTGCGCATCGACGAATACCCAGACCTGATGGCCGACGGCTGTGCTAGTGATGTTTGTCTCCCGGTAGCCCTCGTGTCGCCTCAATCCACAATCGGAAGCAACCGCCTGTTCAAAGGTAGGCGATCGATTTCTTCATCCCAAAGGAGCTTTACCATGAACCTTCGATACCTTCCACGTCTGCGCTCCGCGCGGCCCTCCTCTGCCCCCAGGTTTTCAAGCGGCCCCCTGAAGCTCAGCGACAGAATGCAGTCGCTGGACAGCAAGGGACTGATCGCCCCCCAACGCTTTCTGCATCGCCATTTGCACGGTGACTGGGGCGAACTTGATGAGTCTGAGCGCCGTGCCACCAGTGCTGCTCTTGAGTCCGGGGGCATTGGCCTCACGCTATCAAGTGACGCCACGATTGGCGTTGGTGGTTATCACTGACGAGCAACGCAGTCTCACGATCATTCAATTACTCGTCGAGGCAGTTGCACCCTGAAGGCCGAGATTGTCGGTTTATCCACCTGTTGGGGCCCATCACCCCAAGGGTGCTGTGGTCCTCAACAAGGAGACTTCCATGGCACATTCATCCAGAAACCACCGCCGCCACTCCAAGCTGCTGTTTCCGGTTGGCGCGTTGATCTTCAGCAAGGGCGTCGATCGCCTGATGCGTGAAGGTCGCCTTGATCCAATGCCGTTCTTTCAACGTCATGCGCATGGCGACTGGGGCCAGGTTTCCGACGAGACCTGGTACGCCAACAACGCCGCGCTGAAGATCGACGGGCAGCTCAATTCATTCTACGTGGTCACCCGCGAAATCCGCCTTAGCATCATGTCCGAGGCCGACCGCAGTGCCACCATGATCCGGCTACCGTCGGAACGCTGAGGCCGCTCTTGCAATTATCTACCGACTTCCGGTCGCCAGTACCGGTCAGTCACTTTTTTCACCGCCCCGGGGCCTAACTCGGCCCCTGCCCCCCCTGTCCCCCTTGGCCTAAGGCAGAGTTTCCGAGCGAGGTCAAAGGCATGATCAATCTGGTGACTCGGCGAATCCTATTGTTTGCTGATACACCGGCCTTGTGAGGCGATGGTGTCGGTTCCACGCTCCAGAGAACTGACCGATGCCAGCATTCAGCCAAAATCACCCCAGCAGGGTCTTACTCTGCCTGCTGATGACAGCCGCTCTGGCCAGTTGCACGACGGCATCCGCTCCGACTCCACCCACTTCGGTTGAACCCGCAGAGAAAGGTCCCAGCACGTCCACGCGCGGGGTGCCGGAGTTCATCTCAGTGGTGCGTTATGGTCGGTACACCCTGGTCGAGTTGGCTCCGGTATCAGCGCAACAGGACCTGCTGCTTCAGGTCGTCGACGTGACCGTTCCCGGCACACGCACAGCCACCGTTGGGGACGCCCTGCGTCATGTCCTGCTCCGTTCTGGCTACCAGTTGTGTTCCAGCAGTGATATCGCAGCGCTGAATGCGCTCCCGCTACCGGCTTCGCACTACCGACTGGGCCCGCTGTTATTGCGTGATGCCCTGCTCACGCTGGCCGGTCCTGCCTGGGATCTGGAGGTCGACGACGGCGCACGCCGGATCTGCTTCACACGCGCAGTGCAGCCCACCACCGGTGGTGCACTTCCCCAATCCGGACCGGTCGCCCCTGTCGACATAGCGCGGCCTCCATTGAAAACGGAGGCCAGGCCATGAGGGGATTTCAATCCACCCCAGGCGACTCCCTCAGCATGCTGTTACGTGCGGCCAGCATCGCATGGCTGACCCTCATCAGCGCAGCCACGATCGTCAACCACGTCTCGCTGTCGAGTCTGGCCACCCAGGCCAGAGCCAACGCTCAGGCCAGCCAGGTTGTTGCCCTGGAAACCCGTCTGACTGAGCTGAGCCAGCGCCTCGACTCATTGCAGAAACAGCCTGTCGCCTTGACCCAAGCCCATTATGAGGCTGATAGCAAAGCTCTTGCCCAACGGATGACCGCCGTTGAAAGCGGGCTTGATCAGCGTCTGACAGCAGCCAGCCTTTCCTCCCTGGAAACACGCATCGACCAATTGACCAGTCGTCTGGATAAACCCAACCAGACGACTCCAGTATCGGTACGCGCCCGTGTGATACACCCGACAAAACCGACCCAAGCAGCGAGCCTACCGTTCACGGTTATGGGGACCGAGCTTCGCGGCGGCGAACGATTCCTGTCGATCCTGCCAACCGGCACTACCGCCTTTTCCGAGATACGCGTCCTGCGTCCCGGTGAGACCGACAGCGGCTGGCGCCTGCAAGCCATCGATGGCCAGACCGCCGTGTTCCAGCGCGAGAACGGTGGCCAGATGCACCGATTGACGCTGCCATAGGGGCTCCGGATGAACAGCAATCTTGTTTTCCGCGCGTTAACGCTGAGCCTGATCGCCTTCTTTAACTCTCCGGTGATCGCACAGAACGCTCTCACGATTGCCTCCACCGTCGCGCCCAGCGAGGAACAAACAGCGACCTCACGCGTCAGCGACGAACAACAGGCCCGTGACTGGGGGTTGCACACGGAAGAATGGGCTCGCTATCGCCAATTAATGCAGGGACCGCTGGGCCTCTTTTCGCCCAACCTCGACCCATTGACCGCACTTGGCATCGAAGCGCGCTCCGACAAGGAGCGCCGTCGCTATGCCGAGTTGCAGGTTCAGGTTGAAGCCCGCCGCGCCGAAAAGACGCTGGCATACCAGCGGGCCTACGACACCGCCTGGCAACGTCTACACCCGGGCATGCAACGTGTCACCCTGCCCGGCCATACTCCAGGCAATTCCTCCACCACCGTCAACAGCACGGACCGCATCGCCGTGTTCATCAAGGACGGCTGCGCGCCATGTGGCCTGGCGGTTCAGCAGTTGCAGGCATCTGATGTCGGCTTCGACCTCTACATGGTCGGCAGCCGCGCCAACGACACGCTCATTCGCGACTGGGCGAAGCGAGCCAGCATCAATCCAGATCGCGTACGCAACGGTTCAATCACGCTCAACCACGATGCCGGACGCTGGCTGTCTTTGGGCCTGCCGGGGGACCTGCCTGCCGTTGTGCGGCAGGTCAATGGCCAATGGCAACGGCAACGGCAATGACCCGCTGGCGTCATCTGCTCGTGGTACTGGGCTGGATGACCATCATCGCCCCCGCCGGCGCGCAGGACGTACCGCCTCCGGCGTACCAGATCGCCGCGCACCGAGCTGGCATTCCCTCTGCGGTGCTGTATGCGGTGGCGTTGCAGGAGAGCGGCCTGCAACGCGATGGCCGGCTGGTGCCGTGGCCCTGGACCCTGAATGTGGCGGGCGTATCGCGCCGTTTCAGTTCCCGCGCCAAAGCATGTACGGGTCTGCAAAAGGCGCTGCGGGAGGCTCCCCCCACACGGGTCGACGCCGGCCTCGGCCAGGTCAACCTGGGTTATCAGAAGCACCGCTACCCGCAGCCCTGCGATCTACTCGACCCGTATCGCAACCTCGCTATCGCAGCGGAAATTCTGCGCGAACAGCACACCGACGGCGAGGACTGGCTGCTCGCCATTGGACGCTACCACCGCCCGGCAGGCGGGGCAGCGGCTGCCCGCTACCGCATGAGTGTGCACAAGCACCTGCAGCGCGTGCTCGGCGGCGCCCTCGCTGAAAACTCCCCCAGGAGAAAACCACTATGAAGCTCCATCTTCCTCTGCGAATCGCCGCCCGATCGCTGTTCGGCCTGCTATGCCTGGCCACCGGGGGAGCGCTCGCAGACGCCGCCTCGTTGATCGTGGTCGAAGATCGTGGCGGTGTTTCGGCATGGCCCTACTACCAATCACTGAATCTGCGACCCCACCAGGACCAGCCGTTAGCCCCGTCCCTCGCCGCACCTCATCCGTCACAGCAACGTTTCAACGAAACAGACATGCTGCCGGTTCGTTCCGGACGCCTGTCGCCGGGGGAGGAGCCGCGCAGGGTCATCCAGGCCCCCGGGCTGCGGCCAATGTTTCTGGTCGGCGATGACGACCGCTCGCGCCAATGGTTACGCGAGCGTGCAGCAATCCTGGGCGAATTGAATGCGGTCGGCTTGGTCGTCAACGTGGCATCTGCAGACGCACTTGCCACCTTGCGCGGGCTGGCCCCGGGCCTGACACTATCGCCGGTATCGGGCGACGATCTCGCAGAACGTCTGGGGTTGCGCCATTACCCCGTGCTGGTCACTGCCACCGGCATTGAGCAGTGAGCCACTCGCCATGGCCCAGCCTCATGCGGTGGAAGTCCTGCTACGGCCAGCGGTGGAGCTGTACACCGTGGCCGTCTGCGCCGTTGCCGCGCTTCTGTGCCTGGTGGCGCCATGGTCGCTGGCGTTAAATCCACTGCTGGGCCTGGGATCAGCCCTGGCGTTCCTGCTGTTTGGCATTATTCGGCTCCGTGAGGCATGGTTCATCCTGCGCTATCGGCGCAATGTCCGCCGTCTGCCGAAGTACGTGATGACCAGCCGTGCTGTGCCGGTCAGTCAGCAGCGCCTGTTCATCGGCCGAGGGTTTCGCTGGGATCAGCGGCACACGCATCGGCTGATGCAAACGTACCGCCCCGAGTTTCGTCGTTATGTGGAACCCACGGCCGCCTACCGCATCGCCCGCCGTTTGGAAGAGCGGCTGGAATTCGCACCCTTTCCACTCTCAAAACTTGCCCGACTGACGACCTGGGACAGCCCATTTAATCCGGCGCGGCCGCTACCTCCAGTCGGTGGCATGCCGCGCCTGCATGGCATTGAACCGCATGAGGTGGACGTCACGCTGCCGCTGGGGGAACGGGTTGGGCATTCACTCGTCCTGGGCACCACGCGGGTGGGCAAAACAAGACTCGCCGAGCTGTTCATCACCCAGGACATCCGGCGGCGTAACGCAGCCGGCGAGCATGAAGTGGTCATCGTCTTCGACCCCAAAGGCGATGCAGACTTGCTCAAGCGCGTGTATGTCGAGGCCAAACGCGCCGGACGCGAAGGCGAGTTCTATGTTTTTCATCTTGGCTGGCCGGATATCAGTGCGCGCTACAACGCCGTGGGCCGGTTTGGCCGCATCAGCGAGGTGGCCACGCGCATTGCCGGCCAACTCTCCGGCGAGGGCAACTCTGCGGCGTTTCGCGAGTTCGCCTGGCGTTTCGTCAACATCATCGCCCGTGCACTCGTCGAGCTGGGGCAGCGGCCCGACTACCTGCTGATCCAGCGGCATGTAGTGAACATCGATGCCTTGTTCATCGAGTACGCCCAGCACTACTTCGCGAGCAACGAACCGAAGGCGTGGGAAGTCATTGTGCAGATCGAGGCCAGGCTCAACGACAAGAACACTCCCCGCAACATGATCGGCCGCGAGAAGCGCGTCATTGCGCTCGAACAATACCTGTCACAGGTCAGGGTCTACGATCCGGTGCTGGACGGGCTCAGATCTGCGGTACGCTATGACCGCACCTACTTCGACAAAATCGTCGCCTCGTTGCTGCCCCTGCTGGAAAAACTCACGACCGGCAAGATTTCTCAGTTGCTGGCCCCGGACTATGCCGATCTGGCCGACCCCCGTCCCATTTTCGACTGGATGCAGATTATCCGGAAGAAGGCCGTGGTGTATGTGGGCCTGGACGCACTCTCGGATGCCGAGGTTTCAGCCGCCGTGGGCAACAGCATGTTCAGCGACTTGGTGTCGGTCGCTGGACACATCTACAAGTTCGGTATTGACGATGGTCTACCCGGCACGGCGTCTGGGGTCAAAGTACCGATCAACGTGCACGCCGACGAGTTCAACGAACTGATGGGTGATGAATTCATCCCCATGGTCAACAAAGGCGGCGGTGCCGGTCTCCAGGTCACCGCCTACACGCAAACGCTCAGTGACATTGAAGCGCGTATCGGCAACCGCGCCAAAGCCGGCCAGGTGGTCGGTAACTTCAACAACCTGTTTATGTTGAGGGTGCGGGAAACTGCGACCGCCGAATTACTCACGAAACAGTTGCCCAAGGTTGAGGTGTACACCACCTCACTGATGAGCGGCGCCACCGACAGCTCCGACATTCACGGCAAGACCGATTTTACCAGCAACACCCAGGACCGCATCACGACGACGAGTGTGCCCCTGCTCGAACCCGCCCATGTTGTCGGCCTGCCCAAGGGGCAGTGCTTTGCACTGATCGAAGGCGGCAACCTCTGGAAGATTCGCATGCCGCTGCCGGCACCCGACCCTGACGAAGTGATGCCCAGGGACCTGCAGCAGCTTGCTGGGTACATGCGCCAACACTACGTCGAGGCGGGTGACTGGTGGGACAGCAAAGCACTACCGGGCCTGCAGGATGCCCCCCTACCTGATGACCTGCTTGACGGGTTCCGGCATATGGCGACCGCCGAAACGACTGCTGAGAGGCGCAACCGTGAGTGACCCGGCCAACACAGCGCAGCGCCAGCAGACCCAACAGCAGGGTTTGATCACCGGCATCATCACGCTGCCATTCCGGTTTGTGGGCGTGCTGTTGGGGTCTTTGTTTCTGTCCATCGTGATCGAATGCGTGGGTATGCACCTGTTCTGGGCCGATCAAGGCTGGCGGCACGCGCAAGGCATGCTGGACTATGAACTGACGCAACTCTCACAACACTTCACACGCAGCGCCGTGGTGCAGGAACCGGGACAAACGGCGTCCTGGTTGGTAGAAACGGCTTACCAATGGGTGTTCGTCAAAAGCGGGCTCATCGACTGGATGCGCGATACATCCGCCAAGGCCAGTTCACCCAGCCAGGGAGCGGGTCGGGATTTCCGTTTTTATCTGAGTCAGGTTTATGTGTACCTGGAGAACTATCTGATCGCCAGTGCGTACACGCTACTGGTGTTCCTCGTCCGGCTGCTGGTGCTGGTACTGACCATTCCGCTATTTCTGATGGCAGCATTCGTCGGTCTGGTCGATGGCCTGGTGCGGCGGGACATCAGGCGCTTTGGTGCGGGCCGTGAGTCCGGCTTTGTCTACCACCGGGCAAAGGCCAGTCTGATGCCGCTCGCCGTCATGCCTTGGGTCCTTTACCTGACCCTGCCCGTCAGCGCACACCCGCTTCTTCTCTTGCTTCCCTGCGCAATTCTGTTAGGTGCCGCAACAGACCTCGCAGCAGGCAGCTTCAAAAAATACCTATAAGTGCTGACCGGTATTTCAGGCCAGTAATGCCTGCGCCGCCTCCATTTGCTCGTGCTCAAACGCTGGAGCAAAATCGTCCAACTCGCTCGCTTGCAACCCCACCACAGCACTGAGCGCAATCTGCCGCCAGTCCAGCACGGCGTCATACACTTCTGCCAGCACGGCCAACGCATCCTCCCGACTCAACGAAAAATAGGTGCTCCGCGCCAGCAGCATCTCAAGATCGGTGATCGGTCCATCCTCCTCCGACAGCCAGGTTTTCGACTCTCGCTCTTTGTCCGGGAAGGGATTGACGTCGAATGCCGGTGCCAGCCGCCAGAGCCCCTTTTCCACATGAAGAAAGCCATGGTTCTGCAGGTGGTCATCCACATTGGTGATCAGTAGGTTAAAAACCAGTCGCCGCCACAGCTGCTGCACATCTGCGGTCGGTGCATGCCCCACGGAACGGATAGCATCGGCAATTTCGGTATAGCTTCGATCCTCTTCGCGCGACGCCTGCAGCAAAGATGCGGCGGACTGGTATGGAATACGCCCATCAGCACCATCGCGATCGAAACGGCGGATGATAGCGACCGGTACGCCATCCAGCTCTATGATACGGGCCGGCGCGGCATTGATACCTGCTTGTTTTGCCAAGCATAAGGCCAGCACTTCGCCGCGCGTCACGCTACGGGCGTCGCCCACGCTTGGGAATTTTCCAATGGCGAGTGCACCATCCTCATCAACCACCGTGCTCTTGGGGCGCATCCCGCCGAGCGATGTGCCTTTGCCCTGAAGGTAACGCAAATCTTCAGTGCTTTCCTGACCTTTCTCAACTGCCCGGCTGGCTTGGTAGATGCGCTGCAATTCCAGCAGTGGCGGTGTAGCGCGCCGTCCATCTTCAATAGTCCGGCAATATTGTTCATTCTGATCGCGCAGTCTCAGCGCGCCGATCCGGCTGAAATCGTCAACCGCCAGCAGGTAGTCCATCTCTGTCAGCGACGCGAGCGATGGATTACCCTTACGACGCTTGGCATGGTCACGTGCGATGACCCGACGTCCCCAAGCGTCCGGTGCTGTATCGGCAATGGCGAAATGAAAGACCGAATCGTGAGCTGAGGGAGCTCTACGTGGCTGATAACCCGAGATCAGGCTGAGATCGGCAGAAACATTGAACCCATCCTGATTCCCCAACCATCCCTGCTCATAGGCAAAGGTGGTGTTCTCGCGGCGCCCCTGCTTGACGTAAATAAGAGTGCCAACAGGTATTTCCGCCTTACCAAGACAGACCTGGACTTGCTGGCGAACTGAAGTAACCGATTTCATAATGCCCCCGATGCCGGCGGTTTACTGCGTACACGTTTAGGCAATTGTTCATCCATCAGCGTCAGCCCGATGTCGTCGTGCGCCGTATCCAGCAGGTTGGCCAGCGCCTGTACCTCACCGAACACGTGCAAGGCGCGGGCGAAGAAATGAATAGGCACCCGCATATCCCCTTTCTCCATGCGCCGAACAGTGGATACAGAAGCCCCCATTCGCTCTGCAAGCGAGGCCTGTGAAATCCGTCGACGCCTGCGTGCAAGCTCAATGTCGCTGCCGAGCTTGCGGAGCGCCCGCTCGACGGGTAACGGCAGTGGTGTACTCATTTATCATCCTCATAGGAATTCTTAAGGCCATTATCAGCTCCCATGAGAACAATTACCTCATGTCTCGTTACTGTTGTCAATAAACATCCCACGGGAGCGCTAGTAAGCGATTAGCAGTCCAATCAGAATGCTAAAGTGAAATCTGAAAATATATCAGCCCTTAGCGTCCACGATTTCGATACGCAGAGACACAGATGAAGAGATAGCTGTTCTGCGATGAAACAGTCGCCCATACCACTCTCTTCAGAATGCACAACGCAACACCACCGAAAAATGTATGTAAGGAAAGTGGTGAGGAGTAACTCCCCATTGTTTGCGGCTTTCCACCAGCCATCCCCGCAGCATCGAGCCGTTCGAGTCCATCGGAAATGGCGCAATGGCAAGGTTTCACAATTCGGCTTACGCATGGCGACGTCCGGTCGTAGCGTTGCTGCTCACCAGTATCTTCATCACTCAGCTCGCCGCCGCCGCTGACGATGGGTATGAGCGTGAACACCTGGCCGCCGTCGCCCGCCAGCTCGACCTGCTTGACCGTCTGGCCAAACAATCCGCCAGCACCGCCCCCGAGTCACGCTCCCGCTATCACTTCGACTATCGGCGTCTGGACGCCGACCTGCAGCGCATGCGGTCGAGCATCGACGATTACCTGTCGCCCCAGCGTGCACAGCCACGCGATCCCTCTGTACTGCTTGGCGATTACCGCCAGGACGCCGAACAGGGGGATGACCAATGAACGCCAACCAGCTTGCCGCCTTTCAGGCCAATGCAGGCTTCACTCCCTCTGCTGTCGCCGGCGTACTACTCGGTGTCGTGTTCGCAGTCCTGCTGCTGTGGGGCGTATGGGCCCTGCGCACAGCCTATGTCGGCTGGTCGGAACAGCGGATTTCCCAGCGTCAGTTCCTCGGCGTTGCGGTGAGGTTTATCGCGATGTACGTCGTGCTGACTTTTTTCCTGCTCTCCTAACGCAAAGGCGCACATCATGAACCCGCTCTCGCATCGCTTGCATTCGGTACGTATGGCCGTCCTGGCCTCGGCATCCACACTCGTCATGCTGCCATCGCTTGCCCAGGCCGATCTCCCAACCCTGGAAGACCCGTCACGGGGCACGGGCTCGGGCATCATGGAGACGCTGCGCAATTACGGTTACGACATCGTGATGCTCGTCGCCTTGCTGGTGGTCGCCTCGATGTTTGTCGGCGTCTGCTACCACGCCTACGGTACCTATGCAGAGATCCACACGGGCCGCAAAACCTGGGGGCAATTCGGCCTGACGGTGGCCGTGGGCGCCGTCCTGCTGGTCGTTGGTGTCTGGCTGCTCACTGAAGCCACCGGCGTGCTCTAGGAGTCATGCCATGAGCACGCATCAGGACATTCGGCCTGACGGGACGGTGGTGTTTCTTCCACACCGTCTCAACCGTCACCCCGTGGTCGTCCGCGGCCTTACCGCAGACGAGCTGTGGATCTGCGCCGGGCTGTCGGCAGCAGGCAGTCTGGTGGTAGGCGTGCCGCTGGCCTTTGTGTTTTCGACGATTGCCATCGTGCCCACGGCCATCATGCTGGGCATCGCTGCCGGGGTGTTTGCAGGTGGAGGCATGCTGCGTCGCCAGAAACGTGGCAGACCCGACACCTGGCTGTATCGCCAACTGCAGTGGCGGATCGCACAGCGTTATCCAGCCTTAGCCGCTTTTGTGGGCGCGCACGCCCTGGTGATCAGCTCGGGTTCTTGGAGCACGCGCAGGACCAAGGCAGCGTGAGCCGGTTCAAGAACGAAATTACCCACCTCCAGTCGCACATCAGGACCCTACGACTGGGGCTTGGCGCACTACTTGTCATCGTCTTGGTGATGGGCGGCGGCTGGTGGAGCGCACCGCGTGACCTGACCGTGCACGTCCCGCCCGACCTGCGCTCCGGCAGTACCCGGAAGTGGTGGGAAGTGCCACCCGAAAGCGTCTACGCCTTCTCGTTCTACATCTGGCAGCAACTCCAGCGCTGGCCCACCAACGGTGACGAAGACTATGCGCGCAACATCCACGTGTTGGCGCCCTATTTCACTCCCGCCTGCCAGACCTTTCTGCGCAATGACTATGAATACCGCCGTACGGCAGGTGAGTTGCGTCAGCGAGTACGAGGCCTCTATGAGATCCCGGGGCGCGGCTACGGCGAGAACCCAACCCTGCGGGTGAAAGTCGTCTCCGACCGCGACTGGATCGTCACGCTTGATGTAACGGCGGATGAATACTACGGCGCCGAGCAGGTCAAACGGGCCCTTGTTCGCTACCCGCTCAAGGTCGTACGGGTGGACGTCGACCCCGAGCGCAACCCTTTCGGCCTGGTCCTGGACTGCTACAGCGGCGCACCGCAACGCATCATCAGCCCCGACCCTGTCACGCCTGCAAGCACAACGCCGGGCGGGCTGGGTGGCGCTATGGGAGAGACGCCATGAAACACCTGCTTTGTGCCTTCAGCCTGCAGCTCACCGTTGTGCTGTCGCCGGCAGTCCACGCCGTGGAGATCCTGCGCTGGGAGCGCCTGCCCCTGGCGGTTTCCCTGATCGTGGATCAGGAGCGGATCGTGTTCATCGACCGCAACGTCCGCGTGGGTGTGCCTGCCTCGCTCGCCGGACGCCTGCGGGTACAAAGTGCCGGTGGTGCACTCTATCTGCGCGCCAGTGAGCCCATCGAACCGACACGCCTGCAACTGCAGGATGCTGACAACGGGACACTGATCCTGCTGGACATCGCGGCCGAGCCCGCTGTGACAGGCCAGGCGGCGATGGAGCCGGTGCGTATTGTTGAGGCTGAGGGCCCGGCTCAACGCTACGGCGAGACGCAGACATCTCAGGGCAGTCATGGCAGTGTCGACACAACCGCCCCGCCTCGCGCCGCCCATGAAACGCCTGTGCCCGTGGTGCTGACCCGCTACGCCGCGCAGAACCTGTACGCCCCACTGCGCACGGTCGAGTCCGTTCCTGGCGTGACGCGCGTGAACCTGCGCCGCCATCTGCCCCTGGATACGCTGCTGCCCACCCTACCCGTTCAGGCCAGGGCCATCGCCGCCTGGCGGCGGGATGACGTGTGGGTGACCGCCGTCAGGCTGGCCAACAGGTCGACCCGCCGGCTCGCCCTGGATCCGCGTGAACTGCAGGGTGATTTCATGACCGCTGCGTTTCAGCATTCAACCCTGGGGCCTGCCGGTACCCCGGAAGACACCTCGGTGGTTTACCTGGTGACCCGGGGGCATGGCCTGGCCAAATCTCTGCTGCCGACACTCAGCCCGATCAATGCGGCGCTGAATCTGCCGTCCCCCTCAACGCCAGCCCCGAAGGACGGAGCTCGTCATGAAAGGTAATGGCCTGCTGAAATGGCTGATGGTGCCCATGACGCTATTGCTGGTGTTCGTCGGGATCAAGCTGTTTTCCGGCGGTAACGGCCAACCGGTCCATGACGGCACTCCCCGGCTGACGTCCCAAGAGGCAAAGGCATTGGGTATCGAAGGCGATACGCCTCGCGACACCGTGGCGACGCTGGTAGGTCAGGTCAAACAACTGCGTACCGAATTGCAGAGCGCGATGGCGGACAACAAAACGCAGAAGTCTGAAAACGAGCGGTTGCGTCAGCGTGAAGGCTCAATTGACCGGCGCATTCAGAGTGCGCTGGAGACCGAACGTAACCAGTTGCGCAACGACCGTGAACAGGTCTCCGGCGAGCGGCAGCAAGCTCAGGGCTTGCTGCAAGACCTGCAGCGCCAAATCGAAGGGCTGTACAGTCAGCGTGGCGATGCCGACCTTCCCATCGGTCTGGGCCTGAAGCCCGGGGACGGCGATGGACTCGGCAGTGACGGTATTCACTGGATTGAACCGGACGATGCCAGGCGCGATGGCAAAAGTGGCGCCTCCGGCAAGCGCGACAGCTTCAGCTTCCCCACCCGTTTCGGGCCCGCGCAGAAAACGCTGGAAGCGACCCGGGAGACCGTCGTGGAAGCTGGCAGCAAGGCGGCGGGTGTGTCCACCGCAACGCCAGTTTACACCGTACCAACCAACGCGACGCTGATGGGCTCGATTGCGATGACTGCGTTGATCGGGCGCGTGCCAGTGGACGGTACGGTGAATGACCCCTACCCGTTCAAGGTCCTCATTGGTCCCGACAACCTCACCGCCAACGGCATCGACCTCCCCGAGGTGTCCGGCGCGGTGGTCAGCGGTACCGCATCAGGCGACTGGACGCTGTCCTGCGTGCGCGGCCAGGTCCGCAGTGTGACGTTCGTGTTCCATGACGGCACCATCCGCACCGTGCCCGAAGAGGGCGAGCGCGGCGATAACCAGCAGCAGGACAACAGGGGCAGCAACGCTACCCAGGAGGGCCTGGGCTGGATCAGCGATCCCTATGGCATCCCGTGCGTTTCAGGTGAACGCCGCAGCAACGCCCAGCAGTACCTCAGCAGTCAGGCGCTGATTACGGCGGCGGGTGCCGGCATCGCATCGCTGATCAAATCGGACAACGACAGCGTCGCTGTGGTGGCTAACAACAACGGTTCAATGGGCACCGTCGGTATTACCGGCAACGAAGCGGTGGGCCGCATCCTCGCGGGCGGCGTGCAGGACATGTCGCAGTGGGTGAACAAGCTCTACGGGCAGGCCTTCGCAGCCGTCTACGTCAAGCCCGGTGCCCAGGTTGCCGTCCATCTCGAACAACCCCTCAGCATCGACTACGCCCCCAAAGGTCGTCGCGTCGATCACCGTCTCGGAGGAGCTCCCCATGCACAGGATCTGGACTAACGGCCTGACGGTCCTCATGGTGACCGCGGCCCTGGCCGGCTGTTCGACCAGCAAGGAAAAGATGCTGCCGCATGACGGCAACACCATGCTCGATATCTGGAACGAGGAGACCGGCGGTGCCGCGCGTGGCGGACAGAGCGCGCAGCAACTGCTGGACGCCCGGCAGTCGCTGCGCCGGCCACTCACGCAAGACGATGTAAACGCGGCGCCGACTGTCAACGCAAGCTATACCCGCACCGCACAGAACGAGATCTACCGGCAGTTTCACCGCCTGCCCAATCCGGACCTTGTGATGTACGTCTTTCCCCATCTGGCAGGCACTGATCCCGCTCCCGTTCCCGGGTACACAACCGTCTTTCCCCTGTACCAGCGGGTCCAGTACGCCATGCCCGGTGAGCGGGTCGAGGATTACTGATGCGCTGGCCATTTTCCCGCGTACCTGAGACAACTCAGGCAGACAGGCCAACCCCGGATGCCTGGGAGCGCCATGTTGCCGAACTGCAAGCGCACGGCATTCCGGCGCCGGGCAAGCCCGGTGCCGCGCGGCGGCGTCCTGCAACACAGGCCGACGAGCAGGCGCTTTATGACGTCGTACCCTCATTCGCTGATCTGTTGCCCTGGGTCGAATACCTGCCCGATTCAAAATGCATGCTGCTCGAAGACGGCGTCTCCGTCGCGGCATTTTTTGAATTGATGCCCGTCGGTACGGAGGGACGTGAGGCGGCCTGGCTTGCGCAGGCGCGCGACGCCCTGGAAAACGCGCTACAGGACAGTTTCGATGAACTGGATGACTCGCCCTGGGTGATGCAGCTCTACGCTCAGGACGAGACCGACTGGAACCCGTACCTTGCCTCCCTGCGCAGTTATCTCCAGCCACGGGCACAGGGCAGCGCCTTCAGCGAGTTCTACCTGCGCTTTTTCGGTCACCATCTGCGGGCCGTTGCCAAGCAGGGCGGCCTGTTCGAGGACCGCACGGTCACCAAGTTACCCTGGCGCGGCCAAACGCGCCGCGTCCGCCTGGTGGTGTATCGGCGTGCAGGGAATACGCCCGCCCGACGCGGGCAATCCCCCGAGCAGGCATTGAATGTCATTTGCGACCGGCTGGTCGGTGGATTGTCCAATGCGGGCATACGCGCCCGTCGCCTGCAGGCGGCAGATATTCATGCCTGGCTGGTGCTCTGGTTCAACCCGCGGCCGACGATGCTCGGCCCCACGTTAGAAGACCGCGAACGCTTCTACCGCCTCACGGCCTATCCGACGGAGTCCGAACCCGGCGAGCTGGAACTGGCCAGTGGTACGGATTTCGCGCAGCGCCTGTTTTTCGGCCAGCCCCGCTCTGACGTCGAAAACGGCCTGTGGTACTTCGACGACCAGCCCCACCGAACCGTTGTTGTCGACCGGTTGCGCACGCCGCCCAACACCGGGCACATCACCGGGGAAACCCGCAAGGGCGGTGATGCGATCAATGCCCTGATGGATCAGATGCCCGAAGACACCGTGATGTGCCTGACGATGGTCGTCACGCCGCAGGACATTCTTGAGGCGCACCTGAATCACCTGGCGAAAAAGGCGGTTGGTGAAACCCTGGCCTCGGAACAGGCATTGAAGGACGTCCAGCAGGCGCGCGGCCTGATTGGCAGTGCACACAAGCTGTATCGCGCCTCGCTGGCGTTCTACCTGCGGGGTCAGGACATGGCAGACCTCGATACCCGCGGTCTGCAACTGGGCAACGTCCTGCTCAACGCAGGCCTGCAACCGGTACGCGAAGAAGATGAAGTCGCGCCGCTCAACAGCTACCTGCGCTGGTTGCCCTGTGTCTATGACCCGGGCAAAGACAAACGTCAGTGGTACACGCAGCTCATGTTCGCGCAGCATGTAGCCGACCTGGCACCGACCTGGGGGCGCAGTGCCGGCACCGGCCGCCCCGGGATCACCTTCTTCAACCGTGGCGGCGGCACCATCACCTTTGATCCGTTGAACCGACTCGACCGCCAGATGAATGCACACCTGTTCCTGTTCGGCCCCACCGGTTCAGGCAAGTCGGCCACGCTCAACAACATCCTCAACCAGATCACCGCCATCTACCGGCCACGGCTGTTCATCGTGGAAGCCGGTAACAGCTTTGGCCTCTACGGTGAGTTCGCCGCGCGCCTGGGGCTGACGGTGCATCGCGTCAGGCTTTCGCCCGGCGCAGGCGTGAGCCTTGCACCCTTCGCCGACGCCTGGCGTCTGGTCGACACACCCAGCCAGGTCCAGACACTTGATGCCGACGCGCTCGATGAAGAATCCGCCGAGGGCGATGCCAGTGCTGACGAGCAACGTGATGTGCTGGGTGAACTGGAGATCACCGCACGATTGATGATCACCGGCGGGGAGGACAAAGAGGAAGCCAGGATGACCCGCGCCGATCGCAGCCTGATCCGTCAGTGCATCCTCGAGGCCGCCCATCGCTGCGTGATAGAAAAACGCACGGTACTGACCCGTGATGTACGCAATGCGCTGCGCGAACGCGGTTGCGATTCGACGTTACCCGAGACACGTCGTACTCGTCTGCTGGAAATGGCCGATGCGATGAACATGTTCTGCCAGGGCGTCGATGGCGAGATGTTCGACAGGCCGGGGACGCCCTGGCCGGAGGCCGATATCACGGTTGTCGACCTGGCGACGTTCGCGCGCGAGGGCTACAACGCGCAGCTGTCGATTGCCTATATCTCGCTGATCAACACCGTCAACAACATCGCCGAGCGCGACCAGTTCCTCGGCCGCCCGATCATCAATGTCACCGATGAAGGCCACATCATCACCAAGAACCCGCTGCTCGCGCCCTACGTGGTCAAGATCACCAAGATGTGGCGAAAACTGGGCGCCTGGTACTGGCTGGCAACGCAGAACCTGGACGATTTGCCGAAAGCCGCCGAGCCCATGCTCAACATGATCGAGTGGTGGATTTGCCTGAGCATGCCGCCGGACGAGGTGGAGAAGATTGCCCGGTTCCGCGAACTGAACGCCTCGCAGAAGGCCCTGATGTTGTCCGCGCGCAAGGAAGCCGGAAAATTCACCGAAGGGGTGATTTTGTCAAAATCAATGGAGTTGCTGTTCAGGGCGGTACCGCCCAGCCTGTACCTGGCGCTGGCAATGACGGAACCCGAAGAGAAGGCCGAACGTTTTCAGTTGATGCAGCAGCACGGCATCAGTGAACTGGAAGCCGCGCTGCGGGTTGCCGACCAGATCGACCGGGCGCGGGGCATCGAGCCGCTGCGCTACGACCTGTTTGATTGACGTCGAGGATTCTGCCATGCCTTCGCCCACTCTCCTCCTCTGCCGTCGGTGGCCATGCTGGGTCTGGCTGCTGGGGGTGGTGATTGCTGGCCTGCTCGTGCTCTGGCTTTGGCCGTGGGCCGACGAGTCGCATGAGTCAACCCACACGTCGGACGCCACCGCTGCGCAGCACCCGGCCGGCCCACCTTGGCGCTATGGACGCACGAATGCGCGCTTCACCATTGTCGAATACGCCGACCTCGAATGCCCCTACTGCAGGGCCTATGACCCCATCCTGCGGCATTGGATCGACCAGCACCCGGAGGTGAATCTGCAATGGCACCACCTGCCGCTAGCCATGCACGAGCCGGCAGCGACCCGACAGGCGCGTCTGGCCGAATGCATCGGCGAGTCCCACGGACATGACGCGTTCTGGCAAGCCATCAGCTGGATCTACCAGCATACCCGTAGCGATGGCCAGGGCCTGCCGCCCGACACCGAGTACCACGGCCAGAATCCAACCGTGCAAGCCTGCCTCGCCAGTAAGAGACCCGACACCATCATCCAGGCGCAGGCCAACGAAGCACGCCACAACGGCGTGAGCGCCACCCCGACCCTGCACCTGATCGACCACCACAGCGGCCAGTCACTGACCCTGGCCGGCCCGGCTGAAGGCGACGCGTTGCTGTCGGCATTGGACCTATTGGTGTCCAACGGTACAGCGCCAAACGCAGCACAACTTCATCACCAAATGCCTGCCGACGTTGTCGGCGACATGCCCAGATAGCCCGCGGTCTTCAAGGCTATGCCGCGGTTTCGACCGCGTTGACTGCACGCCAGTTCGCCACGCATCCCCCGAGCGAACGGTCATCCGCGCAAGCGGTGGCGGATGCCTATCGTCACTGTCTCCGGAGGGTCCGCCCTCCAGGGACGGCTGCCTCCAATTCCTAAAGGAGGTTCCCATGTCCACATCCCTCGCCATGATCAGTGGTAATGCTTCACTCAATCCCGTCGGCACACCGGACGACGACCAAATCATCGAACAGGCGTTGGTCATCCTTGAGCAGCGAGTGTTCACTCGCGGCCCCTCGCTGCAAAGCCCGGAGGATGTGCGCAATTTCCTGCAGCTGAAAATCGCAGCACAGCCGCATGAAGTCTTTGGCGCCGTGTTCCTCGATTCGAAGCATCAGGTGCTGGCCTACGAGCCTTTGTTCCAAGGCACTATCGACAGCGCCAGCGTCTATCCACGGGTGGTGCTCAAGCGCTGCCTGGACCATAACGCCGCCGCTCTGGTGCTCTGCCACAATCACCCTTCCGGCTGTACTGAACCCAGTACGGCGGACGAAACGTTGACCCAGAGATTGAAGGAGATATTGGGACAGGTCGATATCCGTCTGCTGGATCACTTCATCATCGGGAAAGGCGATCCTTATTCGTTCGCCGAACACGGATTGATCTGATCCTCTTCGCGCCAGCTTGCTGACGCTCCAACCCCCCATCGGAAGCGATGCTTTCGATGGGGTATCTGCTGTCCACGAAATACCGCGATTCGTAGGCGCATGGAAACCGGGCACCTCCCATTTCCGATTGTTTGTTGTCGCGTTAAGCGCGATGCGTTGCACTACCGAGGTCATGAACCACCGGATGCTGCGCCATGTTGTGTTCTCTTTCCCCCGGCCCGATCAGGTGCCTGGCCTTGGCCATTGCGCTGTGTGCCTCTGCGGCTAGTGCAATGGATATCTGGGTCATCACCGACCGCCAACATCCCGTGCAAGGTACACCTGACCGACTGATCGAGCTGGATGCACCCGCGCGTATTGAAGCCGAACTGTCGACCGATCTTCCAAGTGATGTCCAGCAAGCGTCACTCTTGGTACAGCAGCGCCTCAAGCACGGCGGCCCCGCGCTGGAGCAGCGTCTGGCCAGGACCTACCAGGACGTGACCGATGCCTGGAGCCTGGGCATTACCACCCTCCCCGCCATCGTTATGGATCAACGCTACGTAGTTTATGGCGAGCCGGACGTCGCCAAGGCGATCGCACGCATCGAGGCCTACCGGAGGACTCAACCATGAAGTGTGCCCGCCTTCGGCGTACCGGCATCGCCACCATTTTATTGGCGACCGCATCGTCATCGTTCGCCCTCAACACCGCGACCATCGTGTCTTCCACTTTGTCCCCATCGTGCCTGGAATACCGAGTGATAGGGATCTGCTATTGGCTGTTCTGTACGCCGTTCGGCTGCTCGGTGCGGACGTCCACCAAGGTGCGCCACTACATTCCGGATGCCGTGGTTTCGAATTACTCCAACACCGGTGAGAACCCGTGGATCGAAGTGCGGGTCATGAGCGCCCCCAACGTGACGGCCCAGGCAGGCGGCGACGGCACGACGAACCATGACAATGAAAGCAACATGGCGAAGTTCAAGAACGCCGACGTGATCGGCCATCCCGGCGGCCATGTGTTCGGCCAATTCGCCAGCACCTCAGGTTACGCCTGCAAAGGTGCCGGCACCGCGTTTATGCCATACCTGCTGAGCACGCTCGACACTATCGCGTGGCGCTACAACATCCCCGAAATGGTGTACCCCGAAGCACTGACGCCCGGCGAGCGCGAGGTCGGCACACGCAGCACGTTCAACCTGTGGGGCGCCGTCTATCCGCGCGGCGGATTTCTGCATCAGGTCGACGATTACAAGGCCGGCGCCGTGGTCGCCCAACGCGCCGGGGACATCGTCACCCGGCGGGGGCAATTGCATGTCTATCAGCCATTGCTCGCGAACTCGCAGCCCGGTTACTGGCCGGCCGGAGCGCTGGAGGAAAGCAATGCCTCGACCGGCAAGTGGCAGGAGCTGACGCCGCGTCTTTCCAACCGCTGCGTGGTGTTCCCCCACAGCGAACCGCTGACCCAGGCCCAGCAAGGTGATTATGCCTGGGCGCTTTGGCGCCCATACAGCTGTTGCGAACGCCGCGGGCAGACGTTCCTCGGCAGTACAGACTTCAACTGAGGGGAAAACAATGAAGCGTCCTGTCACCCTCTTCCACCAATTGCCGTTGCGGTGGCAGGTGGCCCTGCTGGCCAGCGCGCTGGTGCTGGTCAGCAACCTGGTATCGGCCCGAACCGACGGTTTCCAAAACAGCGGCAGCGTGATTGGCGACGACCTCATGTATTCAATTGGTGGCGGCAGCGCGGTATCCATGAGCCGCGCGGCCGGCATGCATTCTCTCGGTGTGGGCGCGGGCTGGAACAGCAATCTGATGTGCGGTGACATGAACATCAGCACCACAATCCAGAACCAGCTCAACGGCCTCACCAATGGCTTTCAGAACATCATGAGCAGCGTGATCCAGAACGCGACGAGCGCGGTCGCATCGTTGCCGGCGCTGATCATTCAGCGGGCAGACCCCGGCCTCTACAACCTGTTGACCAACGGTATTCTTCAGGCCAGGCTCGATTTTGATCGTTCCAAACTGACCTGCCGCGCGATGGCCGAGAAGATGGCCGACACGGCAGGCGGCCAGATGGGCTGGAGCCAGCTCGCCGAGGGCATGGCGTTGCGCCAGGCGGTGGCGAGCACTGACGCGGTGTCGGCCATCGAACAGGCTGAAACCAGCCGGGGCAAGGATGGCGTGCCTTGGGTGGGCGGCGGCAATGCTGGCGGTGCCGGCCAGCCGTCGATCAAAGTGATCAGCGACGTAACGCGTGCCGGCTACAACCTGGTCAATGGCCGCAGTGCAACCGACCCAACATCCATCGACCCGACGAGCTGTAATAGCCTGGCCTGCCAGACCTGGTCGTCGCCGCAAGCGGCCACCGACTGGGCCACACGCGTGCTCGGCGAACAGGAGCAGCGCACCTGCGAGACCTGCACCAAGACCCAAACCGTGCCAGGCGTCGGGTTGACGCCGCTGATTCAGGAAGAGTACGAGACCAAGCTGGAAACGCTGAAGGAATTGATCAGCGGCGCCCGCCATACCACCGTTGAGAACTTGCGTGCAGCCGGCAGTACATCCTTGCCGGTTACCCGCGGCGTTATCGAAGCCCTGCGTGACGAGCCCGACCAAGATGTCCTCGCCCACCGCCTGGCGTCCGAGGTAGCGCTGGCGTCGGTACTGGAGAAGGCTCTGCTGCTGCAGCGCACGCTGCTGACCGGAAAGAAAGAACCCAATGTCGCGGCCAACCAGTTGGCCGTCGATGCGGTCAATCATGAAAGCGACACACTCGACCGCGAGATCCTTAACCTCAAAACCGAATTGGAGATCAGGCGCGAGCTGGCAAACAACTCGCCTATGACGATCATTCAGCGCCATGGCACGCGCGCGTCAGGCTCGCGTGGTATCTACGAGGGCGACCCGGTGCCGGATCGCCTCGACCAGTTACAGCGCTCCCATCCAGGAGGCACGCCATGAACGCAGCATGGCTACGGCCGCGCGGGCTCCTCAACAGCCGCGTCGCCAGGGCATTGCTATGGACGCTGCTGCTCGTTGCGCTGGCAGCGGCGGCCAACATCGCCGGCCTCTATCTGGTCGGCAGCATTGTCGGCTGGGAACGCTGGCTGGCGGACGCGGCTGGCTACTTCCTGTTGTGGCGGCTCTGTCTCTACGGGGCAACCGTCTATGGCTGGGTATGGATGCGCCGTCGGCTGCTGACACGCGAGTCGGATGCCTCGGCACGGCGCCGGCTGCTACGTACCGAGATCGCCGGCCTCATCGTGATCGTCGCACTGGAGGCCGGCCTGCTGATGCAGGCGGTCTAACGGGAGACCTCGAACATGACGCTTTTCACCACTGACTATCTGGAGTATTACCTGACCCTCGTGGGCTGGATCGTCCACAACGGCATCTGGTCGGTGCTGGTCTCCAGCGGCGTGTTTGCCATTCCCTTTATAGCCATTATTATCCAGGAATGGCTCAAAGCACGTACTGAAGGGGCCGACGAAGGCAACAAGGGCGTACTGTCCTCGATGCGCATCGAGAACCGCATCTGGGTGGCCATCGTCGTGCTGATGTTCGCCGGCATCCCGTTTATCGATATTGACCTCGGCACGATCAAGTACGACCAGGCGCGATCGGCACAGTGCCAGGTTAATGTTCCGCAACCTACTGATACCGGCTGGTCGCAGTCATTCAGCACGCTCAACAACCAGAGCGCCAAGGTGCCGGTGTGGTGGGCCTTCATGCATGCGCTCTCGCGTGCGGTGACGGGGGCCTCGGTGGCAGCGATCCCGTGCGGAACAGATCTGCGGCAAATGAGGATGGAGATCAACGCCACGCGCATTAACGACCCTGTCCTTGCGCAGAACGTGGCGGACTTCACCCACGACTGCTATGGACCCGCCAGGGCGAAATTGTTCATGAACCGCCCCCCACTCGACGACGCGCAGATGCATGACGTGACCTGGATCGGCTCGACCTACTTCGTCAACACTGGCGGCTACTATGACACCTACCACTCACGCACGCCGCGCGATGCCTGGCCCTATGACACTGACCGCGACGCGGGCCTTGCGCAGGTGCCCGGCGGGGGCGGCTACCCGACCTGCCAGCAATGGTGGAGCGACAATGGCAATGGTCTGCGGGCACGTCTGCTGGGCCAGGTCGATCCCAGCTTGCTTACACGCCTGGCCGGCTGGGCAGGCTTTCTGAGCCGCAGCGAGGTTGATGACTCGGTCATCCGCGCAATCGCCTCTCCGCGCCAACAGAAGCTCAACCAAGGAACGGTTTACACCGATTATGGTGGCCAGATCGACAAGACCTTGCCGAACATCGTTACCCGCACGGCGGGCGACGTAGGTCTTGCGGTGGGAGCCATTCCTGCATTTCCGGCGATGGACGCGGTGCGCCAGGCCCTGCCGATGGTGTTGTCGCTGCTGAAAATGGCCTTGGTGATCTGCATCCCGCTGGTGCTGTTGATGGGCACCTACGACCTGAAGACCGTGGTCACCGTCAGCGTGGTCCAGTTTGCGCTGTTCTTCGTCGACTTCTGGTTCCAGCTCGCTCGCTGGATCGACAGCACCATCCTCGACGCGCTCTATGGCTCGGGCTGGGGTTGGAACCGGCCCGTCACTAATTTCGATCCGGTGATGGGGTTGAATAATGCCTTGGGCGACCTTCTGCTGAATTTCGTCATGGGGACAATGTTCTTGGTGCTGCCTGCGTTTTGGATGACTGCGTTGGGCTGGGCAGGCTTCCAAGCCGGTGCAATCACTCAGGCCCTCGTAAATGGCAGCAAGGACGCGCAAACGGCAGGCGGAAAAGGGGGTACCTCACTGATGAATGTCGCCAAGAAGTAAAATGAGTTACTCCTACATTTCGTCGTTGGGATCGTGAGGATCGATCCTTGAGCCATCAGGATGGTAAAGGCCAAATCCGAGATTGCCGCTCCGCCATTCAGTTTGCGGCTCATCCCAATCGGTATTGCGGGCCACCCAAGCTGCAGCCACGCCGAACACCAGCAGCAGAGCCAGCCAGAAAGCGGTATAGAGCAGCACAGCCAGCACCGCGAGTTTGACGACCCAGATCAACACAGCCACCGCTGGCGGAGGCACGCCTTGCGCAACCAGCCATCCCGATACCCGCCGTTCTCTGCGCACATAAGCACGCCATCCGCGGCCGAGCCAGCGGCCAAAGCGTTCTGCATTGCTGATGCGAGTTCTTGTGCTCATAGTCATCACCTGCTACGCGCGTTAAACAATTACTCCAGTTTGCTCCAATTCTGCCGGCTGGCAGTTACCAATGCGTCCCAGTCGTCTGGCGGATTTCCACGACCCAGCATCTTCTCAAACACCGCATACGGATCGGACTTGCTCCCCGAGGCACGCAGCGTTTGCTCATCGTTGACCCAAGCGTAGACAATCACTTTCGCCCTCGAGTCATAACGGAAGAACAGCCGAAATCGTCTCCCGATCTTGGCCCTTCGCCAATGGCGGTATTCCGGCCCCAGTGTGTTTCCTTGACGGTACTCATCGCGCGCCGGCTCACCAGGAACGACTTCAAGCACCAGTTGGCTCAGGGCTCGGAACAGCTTGACGTTGGCATTGGATGCAAATCCTATCGGGTCATTCTGCTCCGCGCGCTGCGCGGCGGTATACAACCTCTGCAACTGCTCGATCACACAGTCGTGGAAGAGTAGCGTCCATCCATGCCGCTGCATCAGAGCGCCACTTCGCCGTCAATCTCGTTGGTCAGATTCACGTCATGCCCAGCCTGCATCAGCATGGCGTGAGCCAGTTCGTCCGGCAACCCGCGAACATGCCGGCCAGCCTCGATATCGCGGGCCAGCAGACTCAGAAACGCGCCGATGGCCGGATCTTCATGCTCGGTATTCGCGCGGGTGACGACAATCTGCCCATCCTCGCCCAGGTCGAACGCTACCTTGCCGCCGGTATCGACGCCCAACGCCTGACGGATCGGCTTGGGCAGCGTGATCTGGCCCTTCGATGTGAGCGTGGCTAGTTCATGAATGGCTGGCATGGCGTGCTCCTTGGATGACAGTTTTTCCGATAGTAAGGAATATTCCTTTCCGCGTCAAGACAGATTGGCGAGATCTTCAGACGCCGGTAGGCGGATCGCGTTTACCTCAAAAAAAGGACTGACACCGTGTCGGATAGCTTGTAGAGCGACTCCCCGAGCCGAAGTACATGTAAAGGCTTCGATAAAGGTCAAAGGGCTGGGAAGGGCCAATGGAATGGGCGCAAGGGGAAAGGCTCTAACCGGAAAAGGAAAAGGCTCTCCCGTCCACCGCAACTTCAGGTGACATCATGTTCGAGCTGTTCCAACGAAAACGCTCGGTGTCGGCACCGATGGCGCGCACGGAAGCGGCTGTAAAAGGTAAGGGGCTGACGCGGCCGGAGTCGGCTGCATCGCTGCTGGCGACCCCACGCCGGCAGAAGCTGCTGGAACACATCTGGCAACGTACTTCGCTCTCACGCAAGCAGTTCAGGTCCCTGTATCTCGCACCCCTGGAGCGCTACGCCGAGTTGGTCCAGCAATTCCCCGCGTCGGAAAGCCACCATCACGCCTATCCTGGGGGCATACTTGACCATGGACTGGAAGTCGTCGCCTATGCGCTGAAGCTGCGGCAATCGCACCTGCTCCCTGGAGGTGCCCCTCCGGAAGACCAAGCAGCCCAGTCCGAGGCCTGGACAGCTGCAATATCTTATGCCGCGTTGCTTCACGATATCGGCAAGATCGTCGTCGACCTGCATGTGGAATATTCGGACGGTACAGTCTGGCACCCCTGGCACGGCCCCCTGACCCAGTCGTACCGCTTCCGCTACCGGGACGACCGTGAATACCGGCTGCATGGCGCAGCCAGTGGCTTGCTCTACCATCGGCTGCTCGATAAGAACATCCTTGACTGGCTCAGCGGCTATCCCACACTTTGGGCATCGTTACTGTATGTGCTGGCCGGGCAGTATGAACATGCCGGCGTCCTCGGTGAGCTCGTGGTCCAGGCCGACCGCGCATCAGTGGCCCAGGAGCTCGGGGGTGATCCGACCAGGTTGATGTCGGCCCCACGGCATGCCCTGCAGCGCAAATTGCTCGATGGCCTGCGCTACCTGCTGAAGGAAGAGTTCAATCTGAACCAGCCGGGCCCGTCGGATGGATGGCTGACGGAGGAGGCGTTATGGTTGGTGAGCAAGACGGTCTCAGATAAGCTGCGCGCACATCTTTTATCCCAGGGTATCGACGGCATCCCGGCGAACAACACTGCCGTGTTCAATGTACTGCAGGATCATGGCATGCTGCAGCCTACCGAGGCAGGCAAGGCCATCTGGAAAGCGACAGTGACCAGCGATGCTGGGTGGTCGCATACTTTTACGTTGTTGCGGTTGACCCCAGCCTTGATCTGGGAACCCACCGAGCGCCCCGCTCCCTTCCAAGGCAGCGTGACGGTGGAGACAATGCGGGCAGCGGAGGTCGACGCCAACCCCGCACCCGCCAAGGTCTCTCCCGAGATGGTCGCGCCAGCTATATGCCCACTGCCGGAAACCGGCACCCAACGCGGGACCGAGGGAGATCAGCCAGAAGCCCTGGAAGAGTTGTTGTCGATGATCCGCCCACACGAGATGGAGGCTTCGCCCCCCTCTCCCGACACCTCTACAGTGCCGGAACCAATACTAATCATGCCACAAAGCCCCGCGCCAATGTCCGTTCCGTCAGCGTTCCTGTTGCCGCTTGAGGCCGCAAGATCCACAGCCGAGCACCTCATGACCTGGCTTAAGCAGTCCATCGTATCGCGCCGGCTCATCATCAACGATGCCAGGGCACTAGTGCATACGGTGAGCGGTATGGTCTTCCTGGTCACCCCCGGCATTTTCCAACGCTATGCGCAGGAACACCCGGAAGTTGGCGCGTTGGCGCGCCAGGAAAAACAGCAGGATTGGGAATGGGTACAGAAGCGTTTCGATAAATCCTTGTTACACCGAAAGCAGAAAAACGGTTTGAACATCTGGACCTGTAAAGTCACCGGGCCACGCAAATCGCGACGGCTGCACGGCTACCTATTGCTAGAGCCCAAGCAGCTGTTTGATGAGGTACCTCCAAATAACCCGTATCTGACCGTCATTAACGGAAACGCAAGCTCCCAGATATCGCCAACGCCTTGACCCCTCGTTGATCTTGTCGCGCATCAACGTTCATTGCTGGCGCAGCCCCTTCAGCGACTCACAAGCTGCTCAATTACCCTGGTCGGGCACGCGGGTCAGCTGGCCTGCATAACCTTCGCACATTAGGATCAGCGCGTTTCTTTGATTTACCTGTTGGCGCTGATACGGTTTTGACCCAAGGGGGATGCGGCGGAAATCTTGGACTACCTGGAGGTAGTTCATGTACTCATACGAAGACCGTATCCGAGCGGTCAAGCTCTACATCAAACTGGGCAAGCGAACCGGGGCAACTATTCGTCAGTTGGGCTACCCGACGAAGAACTCTTTGAAGAGCTGGCACGCAGAGTATGAGCGATGCCTCGACCTGCCGCGTGGCTACGAGAACTCGAAGTCGAAGTACTCACTGGCCCAAAGGGAAAAGGCTGTCGGGCACTATCTCGAATACGGTCGCAACATCGCCGCTACCATCAAGGCGTTGGGCTACCCCGCGCGGGATTCGTTGCGTGCCTGGATTTACGAAATGCACCCCGAGTTGCATACGCGTATTGTCGGTCGATCAGACGGGTTAGCCCGGCCGCCAGCGGTGAAGCAGGCAGCCGTCATCGCGCTGTGCACGCGAAAAGAAAGTGCGAAAGCCCTGGCTCAAAAGCTGGGCGTGTGCAGGCCGACCTTGTACAACTGGAAAAACCAGCTACTCGGCCCAGAGGTATCCCCATCCATGAAGTGTCGGCTTGAACCCTCATGGTCACCGGAACGAGAGGAGTTGCAGCGGCAACTCGAATCTCTCCAGCTCAATGTTCGCCGTTTGCAGCTTGAACATGACCTGTTGATGAGGGCGAATGAACTCATAAAAAAAGAGACGGGCATCAACCGGCAAGTCCTGACCAATCGGGAGAAGACATTGCTGGCTGATGCCCTGAGGCAGACATACTCCTTGTCAGAGCTGCTTGAAGCACTGAGCTTGGCCCGAAGCTCCTATTTCTATCATCGAGCCCGAATGCAGGTCGCGGAAAAGTACACCGAAGTGCGTCGTGCCATGGCGGACATATTCGAGCGCAATCATCGTTGCTATGGCTACCGTCGGATGCAAGCTTCGTTGAGCAGGCAGCGTGTGCGCCTTTCAGAGAAGGTGGTGCAGCGCTTGATGAAGGAGGAGTGCCTAGTCGTCGCCAAGCCGAAACGGCGTCGATACGGTTCCTACCTCGGGGAGATCAGTCCGGCGCCGGAAAACCTCCTCAACCGCGACTTCACGGCCCTAGCTCCGAATGAGAAATGGCTGACCGACATCTCGGAGTTCCAGATCCCGGCCGGCAAGGTGTACCTGTCCCCCATGATCGACTGCTTCGATGGGAAGGTCATCAGTTGGTCGATCGGCACGCGTCCCGATGCCGAGCTTGTGAACACGATGCTGGATGCCGCTGTCGAAACGGTGGTCAGCAACGATAAACGGCCTGTTGTTCACTCCGATCGTGGCGCTCACTACCGCTGGCCCGGCTGGTTATCGCGCATCGCTGATGCGAAGCTGATTCGTTCGATGTCGCGCAAAGGCTGCTCACCTGACAACGCGGCTTGTGAAGGTTTCTTCGGCCGACTGAAAACGGAGCTGTTCTATCCTCGCAACTGGCAGTCAACGAGCATCGAGCAGTTCATTCAGGCCTTGGATTCATACATTCGCTGGTACAACGAAAAACGTATAAAGATTTCCCTCGGCGCGCTCAGTCCCATTGAGTATCGTGAAAGCCTGGGCTTCGCGGCATAACCAGTCCAAGTTTTTGTCCGCATCCCCACTGGATCAATTCGGCATCGGCGCCAACACCCAGAACTTACTAGCATCGAAGTCAAAGAACTATTGGCGCGCACTGCGCGAAAAATTGGCGATGCTCAAGATTATCAAAACGAACACTCTCCCCAGTTCGGCTATGGTTGTGTAAATGCAATGAGCGCTGTTCTTCAGGTTCTGCCACCTAAGGATCAGTAGTTTTCACCTGTTTTTTGTTGTTTAACAGCTCTCGAATTGGGGAGGTGCGTATTTCGCTCATCGTGACCGGTCATTTCGCTAACAACGTGACCGGTTTCTCCACCCGATTGCGCGGGGTCTAAATTCTAACCGCATCGGTCACGATGCCGCTTCCTCTTCCGTCTTTTTGCGTCGCAGCGACTCCCCTTTCATCACGATTCGATACGCGCTGTGCACCAACCGATCCAGTAAGGCATCGGCTACCGTTGGGTCGTTGATCCAGCCGTGCCAGTGATCGACCGGCAGTTGACTGGTCAGTACCGTCGACCGGGAGCCGGCGCGGTCGTCGATCACTTCCAACAAGTCGTGCCGGGCATTTTCTTCCAGCGGGGCCAGGGCCCAGTCGTCCAGTAATGTTGAGCTCAACATTATTGGACGACTGGGGCTTGGCTCCGTTTACCGCCGCGCAACGGCGCGACATGCTGGAACTGCTCGACGACCGTTATGGTCACCGCTCAACGCTGGTGACCAGTCAGATGCCGGTGGACAAATGGCACGAGCTGATCGGCGATCCGACCTTGGCTGACGCGATCCTTGACCGGTTGGTGCACAACGCTTACCGCCTCGAACTGAAGGGCGAATCGATGCGCAGACGCTCGACGAAATTGACGACAGCGGGTACTTCAAACTAACAATGCAAACCTGCGTCGCTGCGCTCCGACTGCCCGGCCGGATAAGCGTGGAACAGGTGGCCGGATGCTGGTGGAATGAGTGGCCGGATGGCGTGGAATCCGCAGACAACTACCCGATGTCGATGGGTTTGTGATAATTTCGCGTGCATCTGTACCTTCACCCACCCTATTTAAGGCCGATGTGACGTTGTCGATGGTTATTTTCGAGCCGAGCAGCCTAGATACATCGCTGACGTTTCAGCGTTGTAAGGAAGAGTCCGTGTGAGTATCGCTTTCCCTCCCGCCGTGATTATTAGTCGACGGCGCGTCAAGCTGGGTTCGTTGGCCAGCACACCCGGACGGAGAACTTCTCCCCAGCATCATTTTTCTTTCAATGTATTGAATGAGCGCCAATAAATGGACTTTTTCCCCTGCTTCCTTTCTGTCGTATTTGTTGTTCGCAACCAGTCAAAGCATATTGAAAAATATTTGACCGAAGCCACCGCAATCATTTCCACGCTCGTCAGCGACTACGAACTAATCATTGTAGATAACGCCTCCGATGACGATAGCATCGCCGTACTCAAGCAACTCACTGCGGAAAGTGGGCTGGCCAACCTGCAGGTCTATGCACTGACTAAAGAAGTGGATACAGATACTGCCTCGTGGGTCGGCCTGGAAAATGCGCTCGGCGACTTCGTTCCCGTCATCAATCCCTTACTGGATGACATCAGCTTTATTCCGCAAATCCTCGAAAAGGCTGCCAATGGCGCAGACGTAGTGTTTGCCAATAATGAGCAAAAACCATCGCAAAGCCTGGCCTACCGAGGTGCTAACGCGGCTTTTCACGGGTTATACAACAGGCTTAACGGCGTTAACCTTGCCAAAGAGGCGCCGCAATATCGCATGCTCAGCAAGCGCGTCATCAACTTTATCCTCCAGCACCCGCAACCGGCCATGACCTATCGCCATCTGCCAGCAACCGGCGGATTCGCGAAAGCCTACCTCACCTACAGTGCGGCACCGAAGTCATCACCCCCCAAGCGCCTAGGTGAGAGTATTGATCGAGGCATGCGACTGCTCGTATCCACTACGCGCGCGCCCATGCGGCTTGTCACCTATTTGTCCTTGTTCGGCGCGCTCGCCAACGTGGTGTACTCCATCTACGTGCTTGCCGTGGCCGCCCTGAAGCCTGATGTAGCACCTGGCTGGGTGAGCTTTTCGCTGCAACAATCGGGTATGTTTTTCCTGATTTCGCTGGTGTTGTTGGTACTGGGCGAATACATCCTGAATATGGCCAGCCTGTCGAACGAGGGGCCGCTTTATCATGTTGGCCAAGAGTTCACCAGTGCGCGCATGACGCGCTTGGAAAAACTCAATATCGAAGAAGTTGGCTCCGTACCCGCCAAAACCGACGGCCTCCTATCCTGATGGCAAGCCCACACCCTCAGCAAACGGCAGTAGTAATAGGCGGGGGCTTCTACGGCGCCGCAATCGCCGTGTATCTCGCCAAGCAACGCGGCCTCAAGCGTGTACTGCTGATTGAGCGCGAACCGGCCCTGCTGATGCGCGCTTCGTACAACAACCAGGCTCGCGTTCATAACGGCTACCATTACCCGCGCAGCTTTACCACGGCTTATCGGAGCCGGGTAAACCTGCCGAAGTTTGTACGTGACTGGCCGGACGCTATTAAGCAAGACTTCACAAAGCTCTATGCCATCGCCCGACGCAACTCAAAGGTCACGGCCAGGCAATTCGAGCGGTTTTGCAGGGATATTGGCTCGGCTATCGAACCCGCCGCACCGGAGCTGAAGGCGCTGTTTGAACCGCGCTTGATCGAAGATGTATTCCTCGTCCAAGAGTACGCCTTCGACACCACGAAGCTCGCTGATTGGGCGGAGCGCGAACTTAAAGAAAGCGGCGTGCACGTCCTCTACGAAACCCGGGCAGTCGAAATATCCAGGGCCTCAAAGTCTGCAGTCCAGGTCGTTATCGAAGGAAAAGACGGTCAACAAGAACTGATTGCCTGTGAGTACCTCTTCAACTGTACCTACAGCGGCATCAATCATTTCAATGGTGACTTCACCGGCGTGCAAACGGGCCTCAAACACGAAATTACCGAAATGCCGCTGATGCACATGCCCTCCTCCCTGGAAGGTTTGGGGATCACGGTGATGGATGGTCCGTTTTTCTCGATGATGCCTTTCCCGGCTCGCGGGCTTCATACGTTGTCCCATGTCCGCTACACGCCTCATCAGCACTGGGACGACAAGCGCGGCGTGAACCCTTACGAAAAACTGGGTGCGTATGACAAGGCCAGCCGCGTCGATCGAATGGTCAGAGATGTGGGCAGATACATTCCGGCCGTCTTGAACTCGACCTACGTAGGCTCACTGTTTGAAGTCAAGACCGTGCTGACAAAAAGCGAAGGGGACGACGGGCGACCCATCCTGTTCGAAAAGCACGCCACATTGCCTGGTTGCTACTCCATTCTGGGCGGTAAGATCGACAACATCTATGACGTCCTGGAAAAACTCGACCTCGAAGTTTTCAGCGAAACCGAACCCGACTCTTGAGCAGACAATGACTAACACTATCGAAATCACCATTCCGATTCTGAATGAAGAAGCGACCCTCGCCCAGCAGGTCAAGACCGCTCACGCGTATATCCAGGAACACCTTAACGACCTCGGCATCATCACCATTACCCTCGCGGATAACGGCTCAACCGACACGACTCAAGCGATTGGCGAAGCACTCTCGAAAGAATTTCCGAACGTCAACTATTTGCGCCTTGAAAAGCGCGGTGTCGGCCTGGCCTTGAAGTCGTCATGGACGGCCTCCACCGCTGACATCGTTGGCTATATGGACCTTGATCTTGCCACCGACCTGAGCTACCTGCGGCCAGCACTCAGCAGCCTGATCGCTAAAAAAGCCGATATCGTGACCGGCTCTCGCCTGGCCAAGGGCGCAAAGGTAATCGGGCGCACGCCCTTGCGAAACTTCACCAGTGCGTGTTTTAACCGCATTGTGAAATTCATCTTCCAAACCTCGTTCAGCGATGGCATGTGCGGTTTCAAATTCCTGCAGCGCAGTGTCCTTGCCCCCTTGATGAGTGAAGGCGCCAAAAGTGACGGCTGGTTTTTTGCAACCGAACTGCTGGTCACCGCCGAGCACATGAATTACACCGTGCTGGACCTCCCCGTCACCTGGACTGATGACCCCAACTCCAAAGTTAAAATCATCAAGCTCTCGCTGGAGTATTTGAAGGCAATGTTTGCACTCCGCCAACGGCTACGTCACTCTAAGAGCGCGCCCCATTCATGATCACTCTATCGAATGACGACAAAACGCTGGTGCTCGGCACGGCCCTATGGGGCTGGGGCATAGACGAAAGCAGCGCGCACGAACTGATCGATACCTTTGTTTCCAAGGGGGGCAACACGATCGACACAGCGTCTAATTACCCCATCAATAAGCGTTCGGAAGACTTCGGCCTTGCCATACGCTGGGTTGAACACTGGGTGAAGTCAAACCCTGGCACAGACGTATCCGTCATCGCCAAAATTGGCGCCACTGATAACTCAGGCTCTCCCGACACTGACCTGTCTGCCGCTAACATTCTCTCAACAGCCAATGAGCTCAAAGATCGCCTGGGGCTCGCGTTGTCCTGTGTATCGGTGCACTGGGACAATCGCGGCGGCGAGCAACAGGACTTGGTCGACATCGAAAAGACCCTGGAGGCTATGGCGACCCTGCGTCAACTCGGCCTGGGCATTGGTTTGTCAGGCATCAAGTTTCCCGCCCAGTACTACAAGGCCAAGCCCGAGCTGTCTGAACACTGGCTCATACAGGTCAAGGAAAACTTTACCACTCGCGCCGCTCGTGAAAGCTATTATCCGCATTTTCCCAATGCAAAGTACTTAGCCTACGGGATCAACCTGGGTGGAATAAAAGCAACGCCGGCTGAAAAAAACAGTTCCGCCGAGTTGAGGAAAATAGTCCACTCCACCACCTTGATTGAGAAACTGTCAAATTTCCTCGCGTCGAACACTTCGATTGTTCCGCGCCCCACCACGATGAATGATCTCGCCTTGGCATTCATCTTTGCCAACCCGGCACTGTGCGGCGTGATTATTGGCCCACGAAACAAAGAGCAATTGCTCAGCACCCTGTCTTATTGGGACGCGCTGCGCAACACCTTCAATCATTCGGACCATTCAGCGTTATTAGCCTCGCTGGCCGAACACACTCACCATGGTTGAAGCATGATACAGCTTATAAAATATGCCCTGACAGGCGTTATCAACACCTTGATTGGCTATGGTGTGTTCTGCGTACTGTTCACCCAGTTCAATATACATGCCGAGTATGCGAACGCGGCAGGGTATGGCATTGCGCTGGTCTTTGCATTCCTGCTTAACAAGGTTTTCGTATTCAACACATCGACATTCCACCCTGGCATGGTCCCAAGGTTCATTGTTGCGTTTCTGGTGGCCTTCCTGATCAACCAATTGGTCCTGATCGTATTCCACAGGGTGTTTGGTGTTCGCGCGGAAATCGCTCAAATCCTCGCCATGGGAACCTACACGGTGTTGTTTTACATATTGAACAAGCGCTACGTTTTTAACCAACGCGCTACTTATGAGAAACAATGACTCGACGGTCACACGCTGCGATTACGGCTAACGCTCAGGTTTGACCCCTATCGCGACGTGCGACCACTTCATTCTTGCCCGCTGCCTGACGGCGTAACACACCGGCATCTGGCGGGTACAGGTGCCTGTTTCGAGACGCAATTCTTGCGCGTTACGCCAGGAACCCCGGCCACAAAAAATAATTGACCACTCCGATTGGCGGATAGGAAAAATTCCTACAGCATGGTAACATCGCTTTCATGCGCGCCTTGAAAACAGGCAGTATAGAGGGTCTGGGCAGGTTAACCGCTCGTCGCCAAGAAGCTCCTTTGAGCAAGGTTAAAATAGTCGATGGGCTGATTGTCAGGAAAATCTTGATCGAAGGCGCGGCCGTATAGTCGACTTTACCGCTCGATATTTCAGCAGGTACGCCAGCCACGGCAGACGGACCATAAGAAAAGCTGGATCGGGCTTCCGAGCCCCGAGACGGCATGAGCGTTCGAGGACTTATGAGGTCGACTTTCAACCGGAACTCATTTTCCTCTACACGGTCATCTTGTTGGACAGAGCAGGCGCCACCTTGATTGCACGTCCACTACTAGGTCGAGAGTTCACTCTGATGCAGGAGGCACTCTTTGGTCATGCGCACTGATAGATTGAGCACGGCGAAGGGATGCGGAGCGAAGGTGATTTTGCAAAGCTTTCTAAACAATTAGGATGATAAAATGTCTGCAACAAACGTCAATGCATCGGTACAGGGCTCGACCTCACGCTTCGCCGGGAAAAAAGTTTGGATTACAGGCCACAGGGGAATGCTCGGTTCTGCTGTAGTGCGTAACTTCAAAGGTGAGGATGCCCAGTTGCTTCTGACGTCCAGAGCTGATCTGGACCTTACCAACCAAGCCGCCGTGTACGATTGGATGGAAAAGAATCGCCCAGATTTTATCTTTCACGTCGGCGCCAAAGTCGGCGGCATTCACGCCAATGCAACGTTGCCCGCATCATTCATTTATGACAATTTGATGATTCAAACAAATGTCATTTCTGGGGCACATAAGTTCGGCACTACCAAGTTACTTTTCGTGGCGACTAACTGCACCTATCCCAAAAATGCAGAGCAACCGATTGCTGAATCCGCACTGCTCACGGGTCCGCTGGAAGAAAGTATTCGCGCGTATGCGGTAAGCAAGATTGCCGGCATTGAAATGTGCCGGGCTTACCGCAAACAATATGGCTGCGACTTCGTGTCAATTATCCCACCCAACCTCTATGGCCCTGGCGATAATTACCACTCCCAACACAGCCATGTGGTTGCCGGCATTCTTCGCCGCACGCATGAGGCCAAGGTACTCGAGAAAGACGAGTTTGTCGTATGGGGTGACGGCACACCGCGTCGCGAACTCCTGCATGTCGACGACCTTGCTGATGCAATGAAGTGCGTCATGCTCGCCCCGACCACCGACGACCTCTACAACATTGGCTGCAACCACGACATCGCCATTGCTGACCTCGCGGCGATGATCGCGAAAGTCGTCGGCTATCAAGGCAAAATTGTCTACGACACTGACAAACCCAATGGCACCATGCGCAAACTGCTTGATAGCAGCAAAGTTCGGGCACTCGGCTGGAAGCCGAGTATCAACGAGAAAGTAGGGCTTGAAAGCGCCTACAAAGACTTCTTGGGGCTCCTTGAGTCGCCAACGCCAGATGCACGCATCGATCTCTGATGCAGGGCGAAGCCGAGACGTCGTCTTTTTTAACTCCTACAGTTGGATGCTGTGAAATGAGCAATGATTTCCTTCTGCCCGAGGGCGTATTTGGCCGCTTTGGCGTTGTTAAGCTTTGGCCGGGTATTAAAACCGCAGAAGATGAGTGCATCGCGCGCCTGAAACTGGCCGCTAAAGCCATCGGGGTTGAATGCGTTGAAGTGCATGCCGATGGCGGCCTGATTTCGGCCCCCGACATAAAAGTATCAAAGGCGAATGTCGATTTTGTGATCCATCTGCATTACGACACCCCCAAGCGCTACGATGCCTTCTCCTTTGTAGCACTGTGGAACCCGTTGAAGTTCTACCATGAATGGGGATATCAACGCTGCTCGCGCAACCTGACCACACATGATGACTTCCTCAGTTGCAGCTCCGTTGCAGCCGATGACCATGTAGCGCGTATGGTTCGTGGTTCCACTACGCACTTGCCGGCGCACTTCAAGCTTTACCATTCCACGCCCAAGATCGTCCACGAACCCTCCCTGGGTGACGGCAAACTGTTCTATGCCGGTATCAACTGGGAAGCCATCGTCAGCAGCCGCCAATCGCGCCAGCAAGAAGTACTCAAGCGTCTGGACCCTACCGGCCTGCTGAAAATCTATGGCCCGACCATTTTCCAAGGTGTGCGTGTCTGGGAAGGCTACCAGAGTTATGTCAGGGAGATTCCGTTCGACGGGTTCTCCATGATCAACGAAATCGCCAAAGCCGGCGCCGCGCTGGTGCTGTCTTCGCAGGCCCACCGCGACTCAGAAATGATGTCCAACCGCCTGTTCGAAACCATTGCAGCCGGTACGCTCGTCATCTGCGACGAAAACCCTTTCGCACGCAAATTCTTCGGCGACTCGTTGCTCTATATCGATAGCCGCTCGCCAATGGAACAAATCTACGGCGATATCACCGCGCACCTCAGCTGGATCAAGAACCACCCAGAGGAAGCGCTGGCCAAGATCAAGCAGGCACAAGCCATCTTCAATGAGCATTACTCGCTGATTGGCAACTTGAAGGATCTCTACACCGGGCTGAACGAGCGTAAACAGCAACTGACCGCTCGACACTTGGGCGCGGGCGGCGAGAAGACACAGATCAGCCTCAACTTGCTGATGCTGGACTACTCCACCGCCGCGCTTAAAAAGCACGTCGAAAGTGTCGCCCGCCAAAACTACACCAACTTCACGGCAACCCTGGTAATCGACCGAGTCGCCGCAAGCGATCTCAAATCAGAAATTTCGCGAATCCTGAGTACCTGCCCTACCCCTATCCAGATCAAGGAAGTAGAGGGCTACAAATACGGTATTCATCCTGAAATCAAGGCTAAACGCCTCTTGGGTGAAACGCTCAAGGAGCTGGTTTCAGACGCGGCGCACTCCGATGCAATCGTATTTGTCGCGCCCAATGAGAAGCTGCTCGCCAACCACCTGACCGCTCTGGCCGGCGCACTGCAAAGCGACCCAGAGGTAAACTGTGCGGCAACGGCAGCCATTATGGATGACGGCCACTCCCCGGTGCATACCGTGCATGAATTGATCGACTTTGGTCATGTGGATGCTGCAGGCCCGCCTGGTTACGGTCGCTTCATCTTCCGGACCGCCACCCTTCCAACCGACTTGGATATTGCGCTGCCTTACCTTGACGGACGCCCACTGGCTGCAATGATCACCGGCAAGATCAAGCATCTTTTGCCTGCCACCGTCATCCTGGATATTCGCCAATCATTTCCTGAGAGAGCGTGGGACGAAGCAGCCGAAACCGAGCTCATCAAGGATTTCAATCCGCAGGTGCTCAAAGTGTCGGCAGGCTTCTACATGTCCCCGGCCCCCGCGCCCGTTTACATCGAAGCGCCGAATCGGTCTATCGCCAGGCTGTTTCTTAACAAGACCTGGGTTAAAGCCCAGATCCACGCAATCAGGACCCAAGGTCTTAGCGCGCGTCTTGCAGTATTGAAGCGAAAACTAGGATGAACCCACACGCCCCTGCTCCTATATCGTTGTTTTCCCTGCTCAAGAGCGTTTGGTCGAATTGGAACCTGATCCAACAAATGACCAAACGAGATGTTATCGGACGCTACAAGGGTTCGATGATGGGTATTTTGTGGTCGTTTGCGAACCCGATACTGCTTTTGGTCATCTATACGCTGGTGTTTTCAGTGGTATTCAAGGCTCGCTGGGGAACCGGCGAGCCTGGGAGCAAAAGCGAGTTCGCCATCCTGCTGTTTACCGGAATGATCGTTCACAGCCTGTTCGCCGAGACCCTGACAAGAGCCCCGACGCTGATCCTGAGCAATATCAGCTACGTGAAGAAAGTGGTGTTTCCCCTGGAGATTCTTCCGATTATCGCCATGGGCACCTCGTTCTTCCATGCCCTGGTGAGTATCGGGGTCCTGCTGGCGGCGCAACTTCTGGTGCACGGCACCATCCCATGGACCGTGCTTTTCTTGCCCTTGGTGATTGCGCCGTTGATTGTTCTGTCTTTGGGGCTGGCCTGGATACTCGCGTCCCTTGGGGTGTATTTGCGCGACGTAGCCCACCCAATAGGCTTGCTCATGACCTTGCTGCTGTTTGCCTCCCCGGTGTTTTATCCTATTTCGGCGTTGCCGATAGAGATTCAGCCGTGGTTAATGCTTAACCCCCTGACCTTCATCATCGAGCAAGCTCGCGCGGTGCTGATCGCCGGATCAATGCCCGACTTCGAAGGCCTGGCGATTTACGCGGCAATTGCCGTGAGTATTGCCTGGGCCGGCTATAGCTGGTTTCAAAAGACTCGAAAAGGATTTGCGAATGTCCTCTAATGAATTCGCGATTCGTGTGGAAGCCGTTTCCAAGCGATTCGAAATATTCGAACACCCTCGCGACCAACTCAAGCAATTCATCTACCCCAGGCTGCGCCGACTGTTTCGCAGGCCAAGCCGCAACTACTTCAAAGAATTCTGGGCGCTTCAGGAAATCTTTCTAGAGGTGCGCAAAGGTGAGTCCTGCGCGATTGTCGGCCTGAACGGCAGTGGTAAAAGTACGCTTTTGCAGATCATTACCGGCACCCTGACCCCCACCACAGGCAAAGTCAGCATCAATGGTCGGGTCGCCGCGCTGCTGGAACTGGGGTCGGGTTTCAACCCTGAGTTCAGTGGGCGCGAAAATGTCTACATGAATGGCGCCTTGCTGGGCTTCAACCGCAAAGAAATCGATGCAAAAATCCCCGACATCGAAGCGTTCGCCGATATCGGCGACCATTTTGATCAAGCGATTTCATCGTATTCGAGCGGCATGCAAATGCGTGTCGCCTTCGCCGTATCCACGGCGTTCGAGCCCGACATCCTGATCATTGATGAAGCGCTGGCTGTGGGCGACGCCTACTTCCAACAAAAGTGCTTCCAGCGCCTGGAAAGCTTTCGTGAACGCGGGGGCACCCTGTTGTTCGTGTCCCACGATGCCAACACGGTAAAACACATTTGCAACAAAGCTCTGCTATTAAGTCATGGCAGAACCTTGAGCTTTGGTGCCCCTCGGGACGTGATCGACCTGTATCAAGGCCTGGTGGCGAGAAAGACCGATATGAGCGGCAGCCAGGTATCGGTTGATCAAAGCGTTGCACCCACCTCCGAAAGCCTTGAAGTTATCGAGCATCCGACTGCGTGGACCAAAGCCACGACCATCACCACCAATGGTGATGCGGAACTGATCGATTTTGCTTTGCTGGATGCGGAGAACCACCCCGTCACCTACATTGAAAGTGAGACACAGCTGACCGTCCGTTATGTCGTGAAGCTCAACAAACATTTCGAGCGACCTGCGTACGGTCTTATCGTGAGAGACCGCCTGGGCCGCTCCCTGTTCGAAACCAGCACCTTTGCCCTGCAAATGCCCGACGCCCCCTGCCAGCAAGGCGACCAAGTACTCGTTCGGTTCAACCTCAACTTGAACTTGAAGGCGGGTCAATATTCATTTTCAGTGGGAGTGGCCAATAAAGGTTTTTCCAGAAGCGAATTTGAAGAATACAGCTTGCTGATGCATGACGTAGAGCAGTTACAGGTCACCGAGTCACCACTGGCGGCGTTCTACGGGGGCATTTTTAATATGCACCCAGTCGTATTCGTGGATTTACTGGAAGAAAAGTCAAATGCCTGATCTCGATACGCTGTCCCAACAGCTGGAAGAAGCCCTGAAAGAGCTGAAGGCCCTGACAGAACGCCAGTTGCACTTTGAGACCATTCTGCTGAACAAGGGCCTATCGACTGAAGACGTCGCCGGCTTTAACCCATTGCTGCATCGAAATTTCATCAGCAATGCGGATGCCGCACAGCAAAAGCATCTGATGCACAGCTGGAAGTACAACTCGGCAGCCGTACTGGAACCCACGGAGCTGGCGGACAGCGGGTTCCGCGCTTTTTCGCAAAATGACGAAGACGGTATTTTGCTGCGCCTGTTCACCCATATCGGTTGCACCAACCGTTATGTTGTAGAAATAGGCAGCAATTGCAACGGCTCCGATGTAGGCATTCCTGAAAATCTGTCGACCAATCTGCTGGTCAATCATGGCTGGCACGGCACGATCTTCGAACTCGATGCGACCGAGTGCAACAAGATGCGCTACTTTTTCGCGCGTACCGCCTCCACACGCCACTATCATTGGACGCGCGAGGGCTTAACCGAGTACTACTCACCGGCGATCGTTCAACACGCCATCAGCCCAGAGAACATTAACGAGCTGCTGCTGGCTGCGAACCAGGAGCCGGAGCCCGACCTCTTTATTATTGATATTGATGGCGGTGACTTTGCCGTCATGGAAAATCTCAGCGCGATCAAACCACGCGTCATTGTCGTTGAGTTCGAAAAACGCTTTCGCGAACGCTACAGCGTCGTTCAGCGAGACCGGGAACAGTTTAGCCTCAGGTGGCAGCAATCGGGCGCGGCCAGCCTGACCGCGTGGACTAGCCTGCTGGCGCCAAAAGGCTACAGGCTTTGTGCAGTAGGAACCTGCTGCTTTAACGCTTTTTTCGTACGCGAAGACGTTGCCGAAGGCAAGTTGGCGGCCTTGTCACCAAAGTCAGCATTCGATTCGCACCCGGTATTTTCTGCCATCAACGATGATTTCTGGCTCACGCCTGATGACAGCTGGCAAACATTTTGAATGTGTACTAAGCAACACCACCGTGAAAGAAGATGCCCACCACCCCTGAGTTAGCGCCGGCGCGAGCGACTGTACAGCGCTCGACATTCGCTCAGGGGCGGTGGCGCACAAACACGGTAATCAGCAAAGCGCGCTAACGCTGCGCAAGCAGGCTGCAGTCTTGTGCCTTTGCCGTACACACCGCCGAACGGCCGCGTGGAAAATTTCAGCGCACACATGAGTAAGGATCACTGAGGCATGATAGCTAACAACCCAAAGCACACCGCGCTAACGTTATTATGTTTGATCATTGTACCTTTAGTCATTGCCTACTATGCAATGGGGCTGGACAAGTCAGGTCTCGATTCGCCCTTCATCTATGAACACCTCGATGATATTTGGCAATTCACCTTAACTAAAGTGCTGAAAGAAACCGGCTGGATTCTTTACAACCCTTACCTCGGCGCTCCTGAAGTTGCCAGTTGGCATTATCACTCTGCCGCTCAAACCAGCGCCCTGCACTCTATTATAATGCTGGCGATGAGCCCTTTTTTCGACAGTGCCATCACCCTGCAGCAAACGTACTTCATCTTAAACTTCCCACTGATCGCAATCACTGCCTATTGGGCATGCCGCCTGCTTTGCATAGCTCGCTTACCGGCGATCAGCGCCGCGCTGCTGTTTGCTTTTTGCACCTACCGCTTCAATATTCTTATCTACTCATTTTTGCCTAACTACTTCTGCATCCCCCTGGCGATGGTCGCTATCATTTGGACGTTTCAGGGTAAATTTGACGAGACTCTGACAGCGGCCAAACTGCCGGTCGCGGTGAAAGCGTTACTCAAGAACAAGTCCTTTCTGCTCGGCCTATTCTTTATTATCCTGATCGCCCTGTCCGATGGCTATTACGCATTTTTCTCACTACTGCTATTTGGATGCGCCGGTGCCATTCGACTGATTGTGGGGGGTTGGAAAAAGCCAAGAATCCTTATTCCGGCAATCCTGTACATTGCGGTGCTGGTGGTCGTTTCGCTGTTGATTCAGCTGCCGCTGTATCAATATAAAAAATCCCACCACGACGAGTTCTACCAGAACAACATCGCCGACCCCGTACTGCAAAAGTTCCCGCTCGAGTCCGAAGTTTACAGCAGCAGCCTCAAGTTACTGATAACCCCCAACCAGCAACATCACGTCTCCGCGCTGGGCCATGTGGGCGATCGCTTGGTCGAGAGCAGCAATGCCGCTCGGAAAATTGCTATACCCGCCTCAATTACGCTTGGCATTTTCGGCACCGCCTTGCTGTTCCTGAGTTTCACCTTGTTGATGGTGCCGCAACTACGTCGTAGCGTATTTGCCGACGGCGGTACAACTTCAGAGCACAACAAAAGCTTTATTGGTTTGGGGGACAGCCTTCTAGCGATTATCTTTTTCGTCTTTCTGGCAAGCATCTCCGGTGGACTCGGCACCCTCATCGCATTCGTGTTCCCAACTATCAGGGCCTACAACCGCTTTCCAATATTCATGGAATTTGCCCTCTTGCTCTTGGGCGCGCTGATAGCCAGCCGAGCCCTGAGTACGTTCCGCCGCCCCGCCGTAATAGCGGCAGCCCTTGTCCTCATCACTGCACTGGGCATCTACGACCAGACCCCCGCCAATGTAGCGAACAGATCACCTGACATTCGGCCTCGCGTTGCGCAAGAAACCGCATTCGTCAAACAGTTGGAGTCGGAACTGCCGAAGGACGCGATGGTTTATCAGTTTCCTTACTCCCAGTACCTGACAAACAACAAATACTATGGCTGGGGTTCGTTCAACCATATTCGTCTGTATTTATTCTCTGAGCATATTCATTGGAGCAATGGCGGTTCAAAAAACAGCCCGGCAGATAACTGGAATCGACGCATTTCAAAGTTACCCATCGACGCATTGCTCAATGAAATTCAAGCGGTCGGTTTCAAAGCCCTCGTCATTGACAGGATCGTTGTAAAAGATGATGAGTTCGCAAAAATCAAGTTGGCATTGCAAGCGCTGAAGCTTCTTGTGGTTGAAGACCCGTCCGGGCGGTTTGCACACGTACTGCTGCCACAGGCAAATTTCAAGGTGTCCTACTCTAAAGACTACACGGCCATCGACAGCCTGACGATAAACGCTGCCACGCCTTTTGATAAGAACGCTTACCCAGAACTGATTGATGCTGAGAAGCTTGAACATTTCCTGAACGATAACCGTGCGCCCTTCCCTCTGCGTATAGAGCGCACCCAGCACCCAGAGATTTTTAAAGACGTGACGCTGCTAACTAAAGGCAGCGGCGATTCCGCGATTTTGCCTATAACAGACCTCAACGTCACACTGACCTGCACTGCGCTCGACAAACAACAGCGCGTTGCGATAGACCTTAATAATAATGGAACTTTTAACCTTAGCCTGGGTCAGGGTTCATTCCCGATTAGCGTTGGGGTACACGTAAAAGGCCCAGACGGCAAAATGCTATTATGGGACTCGGGCTATCGGATGGCAGGAGGTTTGGTTGTCAAACCGGGCGAGAAAAAACGGCTTGTGTTCGATCTGAAAGACTATACTGGCGCCAATCAATACACAGCGGACCCTGCCAATTCATTGCAATTTGAACTGGTTCAAGATGGAAATACCTGGTTCTCTAACGCCAGCTGTTCTCCCGCCCCGTGATTGCACACAGTCAATGCTCGAATAGGGTGCAGATGAGTTTGCCAAGTCGTAAGCTCATCGGCACACATTGAGAATTCGGCCTCATTGAGGCAGTATAGGAAATTATCGGCCTGAGTCTGGGCTGAGTCGGTCAATCGTGAGGAATTGCGTTCCTCACTTTCACTTCAAATATACTTTTTAAAAAACACGTCAAGAGAAGCATATGAAAAAAGTTGCGCTTATTACTGGAGTAACAGGTCAAGACGGATCCTACCTGGCCGAGTTGCTTCTCGAGAAAGGCTACGAAGTGCACGGAATCAAGCGCCGAGCCTCATCGTTCAACACCGACCGAATCGACCACCTGTACCAAGATCCACACGACTCCGACCGTCGCCTGGTCCTGCATTATGGCGACATGACTGATTCGACCGGCCTGATCCGCGTCATCAAGCAAGTGCAACCCGACGAAATCTACAACCTGGCCGCACAGTCCCACGTTGCCGTATCGTTCGAAGAGCCTGAATACACCGCCAACTCCGACGCACTGGGTGCACTGCGCATCCTTGAAGCGATCCGGATCCTGGGGCTCGAGAAGAAAACCCGTTTCTATCAGGCGTCCACTTCCGAGCTGTATGGCTTGGTACAGGAAACCCCTCAGAAAGAAACCACGCCTTTCTACCCTCGCTCCCCGTATGCGGTGGCCAAGCTCTACGCTTACTGGATTACCGTCAACTATCGCGAAGCGTATGGCATCTATGCCTGCAACGGCATCCTCTTCAACCACGAAAGCCCGGTGCGCGGTGAAACCTTCGTAACCCGCAAGATTACCCGTGCGCTCGCCCGCATCAAGCTGGGTCTGCAGGACTGCCTGTACCTGGGCAACCTTGACGCGCTGCGCGACTGGGGCCATGCAAAAGACTACGTCGAAATGCAGTGGCTGATGCTCCAGCAGGAACATCCGGAAGACTTCGTTATCGCCACCGGCAAGCAATACAGCGTTCGCGATTTCGTCAATGCCGCGGCAAAACACGCCGAAATCAACATCACCTGGAAGGGTGAAGGCGCTGATGAGAAAGGCTACGACGCCGATGGCAAGTGCATCGTTTCGGTTGACCCACGCTACTTCCGCCCAACTGAAGTGGAAACCTTGCTGGGCGACCCAACTAAAGCCAAGCAAAAGCTGGGCTGGACACCTAAAATCAGCTTTGAAGAACTGGTCACCGAGATGATGACCGAAGACTTGAAGTCAGCCACTCGCGATGAGTTGGTGAAAAAACACGGTTACTCCGTCTACGACTACCACGAGTAATAGCTAGGTGGATAAAAGCGCCAAAATATATATCGCAGGGCACGCCGGCATGGCTGGCTCCGCGATCCAGCGGCGGCTATCCGCCGCTGGGTTCAGCAATTTCGTTACTCGCTCGCACGCCGAACTCGATCTGACCCAACAGGCCGCTGTGGATGCTTTTTTTGCCGCAGAGAAACCTGAGATCGTGTTTTTGGCTGCCGGCAGGGTTGGCGGGATCAAAGCCAACAACAATTTCAGAGCTGAATTTATATATCAAAACTTGATGATAGAGGCGAACGTGATCCACAGCGCCTGGAAACATGGGGTTCAGCGCCTCCTGTTTCTGGGTTCCAGCTGCATTTACCCGCGCGATTGCCCTCAGCCAATCCACGAAGACTACCTGCTGACAGGACCGTTGGAGCAAACCAACGAGTCTTATGCAGTGGCCAAGATCCTTGGCGTCAAACTGTGCGAGAACTACCACCGTCAATATGGCGCTCAGTTCATTGCTGTCATGCCATCCAACCTGTATGGCCCCAATGACAGTTATGACCTGGAAAACTGCCATGTGCTGCCTGCCCTGATTTGCAAAGCCCATGCGGCAAAAATGAGCGGTGCATCGGAGTTGGTGGTTTGGGGTTCGGGCTTGCCAAGACGCGAGTTTCTTTTCGTTGAAGATATGGCCGATGCTTGCGTGCACCTGATGGAGTCCAACATCGAAAGCGGACTTTTCAACGTAGGCATGGGGAGCGACCTGCCCATCAGTGAACTTGCCGAGTTGATTATGGAGGTTGTCGGCTACAACGGTCGGATCGTATACGACCATAGCCAACCCGATGGCACACCTCGCAAGTTACTCAATATCAACCGTTTGAAAGGCCTGGGATGGACGGCCCAAACGCAACTGCGTGAGGGTATAGCTCTGACCTACAAAGATTTTCTCAGCCGTACGGATCACCTCTGAATGTCCCAACCCTTGGTCACGATCGCAGTACCTTCATTCAACCAAGGCCGTTATCTCGACGATGCTTTGAGGTCAATATTCGAACAGGACGTTCCTGTAGAGGTTTTCGTTCTGGATGGCGGCTCTACCGACAACTCGGTGGAAGTTATCCGCAAATGGGAACACAAGTTGGCCGGCTGGCGCAGTCACCGCGATGACGGTCAAGCGGCCGCCATCAATGAAGGCATCCTTCAAGGCAAAGCCCCTTTTGTCTGCTGGCTGAACAGCGACGACTGGTTCGAACCCGTCGGGTTGAAACGACTGATCGAAGCTATTAACGCCGCACCACAGGCATCAGCGGTCTACGGCAAGTGCTGGAACGTCATTCAAAACACTGGCAAGCGCAAGCCTGTATGGGTTGAGCCGTTCAGTGAGCGTCGGCTGTCGCTGCGCTGCATCATTTCGCAGCCCGCCACATTGATCCGCCGATCGGCCTGGGAAACCATAGACGGCGTAGACGCCTCTATGCACATGGCAATGGACTACGATCTCTGGTGGCGACTCTTCAAAGAAGTCGGTCCTCTCACCCATGTGGATGCTTTCGTAGCCGTTAATCGGGAGCACGAAGAGACCAAGACAAAAACCCTACGCCGGCGCCATTACGCGGAAGCGATCGCGGTAGTACGCAGGCATCACGGTAGCGTTCCCTTGAAGTGGTGGCTCTTTCAGCCCTACGCCGTCTGGCTAAAATCCATCTTCCCCTAATCGGAACTTGCCATGCGCATTTTGCATTTTTATAAAACTGCCTACCCCGACACCATGGGCGGTGTGGAGCAAGTTATACATCAAATTTGCCAACAGTCGCCTCGTTTCGGTGCGACCTGCGAAGTCCTTGCACTGTCCCCCCACCCAAGCCCGACAGTACTGGAGCTGGACGGTTATAAGACGCACCAAGTTAAAGAAAACATAAAAATCGCTTCAACGGGCTTTTCGAACCAGGCGTACTCGAAGTTCAAAGAGCTCGCGCAGCAGGCTGACATCATTAACTACCATTTCCCTTGGCCGTTCATGGATGTCATCCATTTCGTCAGCCGGATAAAAAAGCCTAGCGTTGTCTCCTATCATTCGGACATCGTCGATCAAAAGAAGCTGCTAAAGCTTTATCGCCCACTCCAGAACAAATTCTTGAGTAGCGTCGACCGAATCATTATCGCATCGCCCAACTATTTGGAATCCAGCGCCGTATTGCCTGCGTTCCGCGAAAAGATCAGCATCATTCCAATAGGCCTGAATAAGGAGAGTTACCCAATCCCCTCTCCTTCGGTGAAAGCGCGATGGGCGAAACAACTGCCCGAGCGGTTCTTCCTGTTCGTTGGCGTGCTGCGTTATTACAAAGGCCTGCACACGTTACTCGAGGCCATCCAAGGCACTGGGTACCCCGTGGTTATTGTTGGCGACGGACCAAAGAAACAAGAGCTCATGGAACAAGCCGAAACGCTTGGGCTTCAGAACGTGCACTTTTTAGGGAAAGTTGACGATGAGGACAAGGTGGCGTTGATTCAACTTTCCACCGCCATCGTATTCCCTTCGCACCTTCGCTCAGAAGCGTTCGGCGTTGCATTGCTGGAAGGTGCAATGTATGGAAAACCAATGATCTCGTGCGAAATCGGCACCGGGACCACCTACATTAACATTGCCAATGAAACAGGGCTGACCGTCCCACCCGAGAACCCAACCGCCTTTCGCGAAGCCATGCGTTACTTGTGGGATCATCCCCAAGAGGCAGCGGTGATGGGTGAAAAAGCACAGGTACGATACACCGAGATATTTACCGGCGATCAAATGTTGCGGGGATATATGAAGGTTTATCAGGACCTGATGAACGAGCAACGATAAAACCTGCCCGACATCCAGGTCGGGCAGGCCACACTCGCGTTACTTGCCGTTTTCGGCGCGACCGTAGATATCTTCAAAGCGAACGATGTCGTCTTCGCCCAGATAATCGCCACTCTGCACTTCAATCAATACCAAGTCGATAATCCCCGGGTTCTCCAGCCGATGTGTATGGCCGGCGGGAATAAAGGTCGACTCATTGGTATTCAGCAAAAACTCACGATCGTTGTTAACGACGCGCGCCATACCGCTGACCACGATCCAGTGCTCGCTTCGGTGATGGTGCATCTGCAGCGAAAGCGATGCCTGCGGCTTGACCACAATACGCTTGATCTTGAAACGCTGGTCCTTTTCCAATGTCGTGTAAGCGCCCCACGGACGACGGACGGTGGTGTGATCAAGGTGCGCAGAGTGACCACTCTTTTTCAACTGAGCCGTGATCTCCTTGATGTCTTGTGCATGGTCTTTATGGGCGACCAGCAGGGCATCCGGGGTATCGACAATGATCAGATCCTCCACCCCCACCAACGCAGCCAAACGACGCGGGCTACGCACGTAGTTGTTACAGGCGTCATGAAAAATCGCTTCGCCCTCGACACGGTTACCTTGCTCATCCACTGGCGACAGCTCGCTCATGGCATTCCACGAGCCGATATCACTCCAGCCAATGTCACACGGCACTGTGGCTACTTTGCTTGAGCGCTCCATCAGTGCGAAGTCGATGGAAATATCAGGCACCTTGGCAAAGCTTTCAGACTCCAGGTGCAAGCTACGATGGCTATTGCCGGTCATCGTGCCGGAACCGGCCAGGCAAAGATCCACAGCACTGGAGACATCCGGCGCGCACAGTGTCATCTCTTCAATTAACGTGCCGGCGCGGAAACAGAACATGCCGGAGTTCCAGAAGTATTCACCGCTCGCCAAATAGCCTTGGGCAGTTTCCAAGTCTGGCTTCTCGACGAAGCGTTTGACCTTGAAGCCATTACCGAGGGGGTTGTCATTGTCTTTCTGGATATAGCCGTAACCGGTTTCCGGATACTCAGGCTTAACCCCGAAAGTGACCAGCCAACCCTCTTTGGCCAACTTGGATGCCGTAGAAACCGCATCGGTGAATGCCGCTTGGTTATCGATCAGGTGATCAGCTGGCAACACCAGCATGATGGCATCTGGCCCATGGGTACGTGCAACTTCTTGAGCAGCCAGTGCAACAGCCGCTGCGGTATTACGCCCAAAGGGTTCAAGAACAAAACTCAGGTTCGTGAATTGAGGTGCTTGTGCACTGTATTCATCGAGCGTTTTGAAATAGAGGTCACGGTTAGTGATCGTTAGAACTTCGCTGACTCCGTCCAGTGCCAGTGCACGGCCGTAGGTTTTGCGAATCAAATTACCGCCACCCGGCAGTTCGATAAACGGCTTGGGATGTGCTGAACGCGAGACAGGCCACAGACGGCTGCCCGCACCGCCGCAAATAATGACTGGAACAAGTGTCACATTGTAACTCCTTTACGTACTGCCACTTCATTTCGACTGCGGCCTTCGCCCCCTCGATGCAGCAAATTCGAAAGCAAAGTGACGTAGAGTCTTTCAGCTAAAGAAGTCAAATCGCCGAGGCGTCCGGGGGGAGAAACATGGTGTGTTTTCTTACAAACTAGCGTCAACATTCTTATTTAAATGACCATTTATGTCTAGGGAAATCCTTATATGGACGCCTCCCGGAGCTCAATAGGTAGCCATGCTGGCGCGTAGGTAGGAGCAGTCTTATATACGGCCTGTTGTGCAGGCCGAAAAACCTGCTGGCCCTGATGGAATCCGCTGACGAGGCCCTCATCTGAAAATCGAGCTGAAGGCTGTGCCCGTGGCTCATATTCCCTACCAGGTTTACCCCGTCACGGTCTGACCTATTTCGCCATCACGTGCTTACCGCCTGTGCTCCTTGTGAAGTCTGTTGGTTACTGTTTTCAATGCCCCGTAGGGCATGCCGTAAAGAGTTCGGCCCGATACGTAGAGCCCTTGGCCAACACGGCCCAAAGGGTTCTGGCGAGCTTGTTAGCCACTGCGGCGACTGCCACGTTATAAGGCCGCCTGGTCAACAAGCGTTCGACCCACTCTGACCGGTGTCCTCTATTGAGGATCGAGCGAGCGCCATGCATCAACAGCGTTCGCAGATAGGTGTCTCCGCGCTTGCTCAGCCCCAGTTGCCGAACTCTGCCACCGGTGCCCGTTTGTCGAGGAACCAGCCCCAGCCAAGCTGCGAACTGGCGACCAGAATGGAAGGTTTTCGCATCTCCCAGTGAGGCAACAGCGGCTGTAGCGGTCAACAAACCAATTCCGGGAATCTCTGCAATTTTCTGGCAGTCGGAGTTCTCACGTAGGCACTGTTTCAAACGCAGTTCGATTTTTCGAATTTCCTCATCCAGCTGGATAATCCGAGTCCACTGATCGCGTAGGCTGTCCAACAACATGGAAGGCACTTGATGCTCAGCATTGGCAAAGGCCTCCGGAACGGCCTTACTCAGCTGGGTATAACCTTCTGGCAGCACGATTCCGAATTCGTAAAGCAGCCCACGTAAGCTATTGCTCTGCATGATGCGAAATTTCAGCAACTGGGAGCGGATACGGTGTAGCGAGAGGATCGCCTGCTGATCCGCCTGCTTGATTGCCACCAGGCAAGCGCCGGGCTGCTGCACCGCTGTCCAGATGGCTTGAGCGTCAGCCGCATCGGTTTTGTTTCGCAGCACAAAGGGGCGTACCGAACGAGGGGCGAGTAGCCGTACCTCATGCCCCTGCTGTTGAAGCTGACGTGCCCACCAGTGGGCACTGCCACAGGCCTCGATTGCCACCAGGCTGGTCGGATAATTTGCAAAGAACGCCAGCACTTCATCACGGCGCAGCTTGATACGCTCGATCCTCCCAGTGCACTGATCAACGGTGTGCAGCTGGAAAACCTTCTTGGCGATGTCCATGCCAATTACGCTATGTTTCATGGTGGATCCTCCTGCTCAAGTGGTGTTTGTTATCCACTCTCCACTTTGGCACCTAGATGCCGGGGCAGCGAAGATCCTCTATTGATGTAGAGGTGCTGCGGTCGGCCCGCTGCCGGGGGGAGGCGTCCATACCATCTGAAAAAGACTTCCTGATTTGGCAAAATCCCCGGACACCAATCGCCGAGCTTTTCGATGATGAAGCAAATGACCTTCGCCGATGCCGAGTACGCCGGTAAGCGCAAGCAGACCCGCAAGGAGCTGTTCCTGATAGAGATGGATCGGGTCGTACCCTGGGAGGGTTTGATTGCTCTGATCAAACCTCATTACCCAAAGGGCGAAGGGGGCCGTCCAGCCTATCCGCTGATGGCGATGCTGCGGATTCATCTAATGCAGAACTGGTTCGGTTACAGCGATCCGGCGATGGAAGAGGCGCTGTACGAGACGACGATCCTGCGCCAGTTTTCCGGTCTGAGCCTAGAGCGAATCCCGGATGAAACCACCATCCTCAACTTCCGTCGCCTGCTGGAAAAGCATGAGTTGGCCACCGGTATTCTCGGCGTGATCAATGGCTATTTGGGCGACCGTGGCTTGTCACTGCGACAAGGCACCATCGTCGATGCCACGCTGATTCATGCGCCCAGTTCGACCAAGAACAAGGACGGCAAACGCGACCCGGAAATGCATCAGACCAAGAAGGGCAACCAGTATTACTTCGGTGCCAAAGCTCACATTGGTGTCGACGATGAGTCCGGGCTGGTACACAGCGTGGTGGTCACTGCGGCCAACGTCGCGGACGTAACCCAAGTCGACAAACTGCTGCACGGTGGTGAGAACGTGGTCTGCGCTGATGCGGGCTATACCGGTGTAGAGAAGCGTGAAGAGCATGCGGGGCGCCAAGTCATCTGGCAGATTGCAGCCCGGCGCAGCACTTACAAAAAGCACGGTAACCGCAGCGCGTTATACAAAGCGATACGTAAGATCGAAAGAGCCAAGGCCCAGGTTCGCTCCAAGGTTGAGCATCCATTTCGGGTGATCAAGCGCCAGTTTGGTTATACGAAAGTGCGCTTCCGAGGCTTGGTGAAAAACACTGCTCAGATGGTGACGCTGTTCGCCCTGTCGAACATTTGGATGGCGCGTCGACATTTGCTCTCCAATGCAGGAGAGGTGCGTCCGTGAAGAGTGAAGTGACTGCTGCGAGGTGCTTGCAGCGGCAAAAAAGGCTGAAATAGACGGCAGGTTTGACCGGGATTTGAGCGGCTACCGTTTTTTGAAAGTGTCGATGGCGAAGTATCCGGAAAACAGGGGGCTACTTCAGACCATCCCTAGGGTCTGTTCCCGTTTCGTACTAACCCATTGATCTATAAGAGCAAACTCGTATCGTTGTAGTTCTCACACAACACCAATACGAGCTTGCAATGCCCCGATTGATGCTCAGCGATGAGCACTGGTCGAAGCTGCGGGAAATTCTGCTGCACAAGACCATCTACAACAAGCGTGATCTACGGATAACCGTCGAAGGCATGCTGTATCGCATGCGCACAGGCTGTCCCTGGAGAGACTTGCCCGAAGCATTCGGCGGCTGGAGCAAGGTCTACAAGCGCTTCAATGCGTGGTCTGCCTCAGGCAAGTGGCTCAAGGTGTTTCAAGCGCTTGTGGCTGATCCTGATATGGAGTGGGTTTTCATCGATGGCAGCTATGCCAAAGCCCACCAGCACAGTGCAGGGTGTCGGCGCTGATTGAAAACTGACCCACTGGGTCAGTTTTCGGTCAGCGGCAACATCTATGCTCGTTGAGGAGAGGAGTTCTCGCTACTCTTCAAGGTAAAACACGCAGCCATGACAGCCTCATGGAAATTCGCTGACGTAACGGCCTCGATCGGCGTGCGGTCTTCCAGCATTCGGTGAGGATTCAGTAATGCTCGGTAGATCTCCCAGGAATCAGCGTCCTGCAAATGCTTCAGAACAGCCTGCACCAGCCTATGTTTCAGGGGATCCAGGTGCCAATCTGGAACGCGCTGCCCCTGGTTACCCAGTCTCAGCGCAAGCACTTTTCTGGCCTGAATCTCGTAACTGATCCACCGGCGTGATTTACCGGCCATCTCAGCGAACACCGCAGCCGGCAGGTTATGCGGGGCATTGAACATCTCCAGCATTTCCATCCGCTCACGCTGAATATCCGAAAACTCAGGCATTGGTCCCGAAACAGCCGATATGCGCTGAACAGCCGCTGGCAGGGCTGGCATCGTGCTCCCTGGCTTCGTCACCAGCAGGATGGGCGCAGGCGTCATGGCTGGAATCACTTCATCGATTTCACCTGTCAACTGCGGAACACCTTCTAGATGAACCGTGAGGTGCATGCTTGCCGCTTCGATGTGGTACTGCTCAAAAAGATCCAACCGATCAGCCCAATCCTGCATCATCCTGCGGCGCTGCTCCACGTACTCAGCATGGTTGTACGCCGAACTCACTTTGTCAGGATCAGAGTGCGAGAGTTGCGCATCGATCCAAACCTTCGGGTAGCCAATTTCGTTGAGACCGGTGGAAATGGTTCCCCTGATGCCATGACCTGTCAGTTGATCCTTGTACCCGATCCGTTTTAACGCGGCATTAAGCGTGTTTTCGCTGATGCGCTTTTTCAAGTCACTGTAGTGGGAAAATAGGTACCGCTGGGCCGGCTTCACTTGATCAAGCAGGTGGCGAACGACCTCCATGGCCTGCACAGAAAGAGGCACAATGTAGGGCGGGATATCACCGGGACGCTTGCCCTCTTTGCGCAGTTCAAGCTGCAGCTGTTTCACCACTTCAGGGGGGATGATCCAGAGGGCCTTATCGAGATGGAACTGATCCGCCGTCGCCAGCCGCAGCTCCCCCGTACGCACCCCCGTCAAAAATAGCAACCGAAGGCCAAGCTGGGTCTGCAGCTTACCGGGATATTTACGTAGTATTTGGAGCATGGCCGGGAGCTCAGGCATGCGCAGGAATGGATTGTGACGAACAGGTGGCTGAGGCAGCGCGACAACGTCCAGATCAAACGCTGGGTTCAGCGGTAAACCAGGGACGATGATCAGTGCGTAACGGAACATCTGCCGGAACCAGGTACGGACCTTTTCGGCGGTAGTGAGTGCCTTTCTGCGTTCTATCCTTGCCACGACTTCCAACAGATCGGGGCGCTGGACCTCATAGATTGACTGCTTCCCAAGAGTAGGAAGAACGTCTTTGGCAAAGATGCGCTGGATCTGTGAGAGCGTGCTCTGCCGTCCTTCCTTGAGTACGAGGCTACGGTGCTCGACCCACTTCTCAAACACGGCCTTGAACGTGTTCTCGTCCGCAAGGCGGACGGACTGCCGCGTCTGCTTACGGTGTGCTCGGGGGTTGATGCCCTTGGCCAAAAGAGCTCGGGCTTCGTCGCGCAGGGTACGCGCTTCCCGGAGACTGACCTCAGGGTAAGTGCCCAGCGACATGCGTTTCTGCTTACCGGCCCAGTAGTAGCGATAGTGCCACGATTTACCGCCTTCGGGTGCGACTGCCAGGGATAGCCCATCAAGGTCGCCGAGGGTATAGGCCTTTCCGGTCGCTTTCGCTTGCCGGACAGCCAGATCTGAGAGTGCCATGCTCTAGCTCCTGAACTATTGGTCAGGACCAGATACTTGTCGCGTACACCTCGCTCCTCCAGCAACAATCCGGAAACCGCGACACCCGTATTGATGGACTTAAAAGTGGACTTAAAAATCGCGGCTGTCAGTGGTTTCCAGTGGACTCGCTGGAACGAAAAAAGGACCCGAAGGTCCTGATTTCAAAGACTTACAGAACCCCATGGAACTCTGTAGATCGTAATTTGGAGCGGGAAACGAGACTCGAACTCGCGACCCCGACCTTGGCAAGGTCGTGCTCTACCAACTGAGCTATTCCCGCGTCTTGGTGTGGCGCATTCTATAGAATCCAGAAGCCCCGTCAACCCCTTGATTCAAAAAAGTTTTATTTCTTTTCCACGTCAGTCTTCAGATGCGGCCAGGCAGCCCGCAAGTACTGAACCATGGACCACAATGTCAGGCCGGCGGAGACCATCAGCAAGGCGTAACCCATCAAGACCCAGAAGCTGAAATCCGACGGATTGCCCAGCAGGATTACCAGCGCCAGCATTTGCGCGGCGGTTTTCCATTTGCCCAGGTTCGATACGGCCACGTGCGCACGGGCGCCGAGCTCGGCCATCCATTCGCGCAAGGCCGAGACCACGATCTCGCGACCGATGATCACAGCGGCCGGAAGCGTGAGCCACAGGTTGCCGTGTTCCTGGACCAGCAACACCAGGGCGACGGCGACCATGAGCTTGTCGGCCACCGGGTCGAGGAAAGCCCCGAACGGCGTGCTTTGTTCCAGGCGCCGGGCCAGGTATCCGTCCAGCCAGTCAGTGGCGGCGGCGAAGGCGAAGACCGAGGCTGACGCCAGGTAACTCCATTGGTAAGGCAGGTAGAACAGCAAAATGAAGATCGGTATGAGCAGGACGCGTAGAACGGTAATCAGATTAGGGATATTCATCGGCACAACTGGCTACGAGGTGAGGGGGCATTCTACTCGCTGTGCAGATTTGCATAAATCAACTCTGCGAGCTTTTTACTGATCCCGGGGGCTTTGGCGATTTCTTCGATGCTGGCACGAGACAGCTCCTGCAATCCACCAAAATGTTTGAGCAAATCGCGCCGGCGTGTCGGCCCGACCCCTGCAACGCCTTCAAGCGTCGAGGTGCGCCGGGTTTTGCCGCGTCGCGCACGGTGCCCGGTAATCGCAAAACGGTGGGCTTCGTCGCGAATCTGCTGGATCAGGTGCAGCGCGGGGGAATCACCGCGCAAGGTGAATTCGTGGGCGGCGTCGTTGAGGTACAGGGTTTCGAAACCGGCCTTGCGCGTCGCACCCTTGGCGACGCCGAGCAGGATCAGGTCGGGGACCGCCAGCTCGTCGAGCACGTCACGGGCCATCGATAGCTGGCCCTTGCCGCCATCGACCAGCAGGATGTCCGGCAACTTGCCCTCCCCGTCCTTGAGCTTGCTGAAGCGCCGGGTCAGCGCCTGGTGCATGGCGGCATAGTCATCGCCCGCCGTGACACCTTCGATGTTGTAGCGCCGGTAATCGGACTTGATCGGGCCTTCGGGGCCGAACACCACGCACGAGGCCACGGTCGCCTCCCCGCTGGAGTGACTGATGTCATAGCACTCGAGGCGCTGGGGTGGCTCGTCCAGCTTGAGCACTTCGGCCAGGGCCTCGAACCGCGCGGCAACGTGTTGTCGGTTGGCCAGGCGCGCGCCCAGGGCCTGCTCGGCATTGGTCACCGCCAATTGCTGCCAGCGCGCACGCGTACCGCGCACTCGGTGGCTGATGGTCAGTTCGCGACCGCGCAGCTCGTCAATGGCTGCAATCAGTGTCGGAAAATCTTCGTGGACCACATTGACGATCAGCTCGCTCGGCAAGTCGCGTTCAGGGCTGCTGACGTAGTACTGGCCAAGAAACGCCGCCATGACTTCAGACACGTCTTCTTCAATGCCCACCTGCGGGAAGAAGTTCTTGCTGCCCAGTACTCGCCCGCCGCGCACGCTGATCAGGTGAACACAGGCGCCGCCCGGGTTGACGAACGCGGCGATGACATCGACGTCGCCCGTACCGCCTTCCATGCTTTGTTGATCCTGGACCCGGCGCAGCAGCGAAATCTGGTCGCGCAGTTCGGCGGCACGTTCGAACTCGAGGTTGATCGCCGCCTCTTCCATGGCCGCGGACAACTCGTCGCTCAACGCATTGCTGCGACCTTCGAGGAACATCACCGAATGTCGCACGTCTTCGGCATATACCTGTGGGTCGACCAGGCCGACACAAGGCGCCTTGCAGCGCTTGATCTGGTATTGCAGGCAAGGCCGCGTGCGGTTCTTGTAATAGCTGTCTTCGCACTGGCGAACGAAAAAGGTCTTTTGCAACAGGCTCAGGCTTTCGCGAATCGCACCGGCGCTCGGATAGGGGCCAAAATATTTGCCCTTGGCCTTCTTCGCCCCGCGGTGGATGCTCAAGCGCGGAAACTGGCCATCGGAGAGAAAGACATAAGGGTAGGATTTGTCGTCGCGCAGCAGGATGTTGTACGGCGGACGCCACTCCTTGATCAGCGTCTGCTCGAGCAGCAAGGCCTCGGTTTCATTGGCCGTAATAGTCGTTTCGACCTGGGCGATACGCGCAACCAGCGCAGCGGTCTTGGGCGCCAGGCCGGTTTTGCGAAAGTAGCTCGACAAGCGATTCTTGAGGTTCTTGGCCTTGCCGACATAGAGCAGGCGCGCATCGCTGTCGAACATGCGATAGACACCGGGGCGCCCGCTGACCGTTGACAGGAACGCGCTTGGATCGAAGGTTTCAGTCATTTTCAGAGGCTGGCATCAACCATGCCGTGTCGCACCGCCAACAGCGTCAACTCGACATCGCTGCTGATCGAAAGCTTTTCGAAAATGCGGTATCGGTAGGTGTTCACGGTTTTCGGGGACAGGCACAACTTGTCGGAAATGATCTGGACTTTCTGGCAGCCGACGATCATCAAGGCGATCTGGATTTCCCGCTCCGACAGGGCATCAAAGGGCGAGTCGTTGGTCGGCTGGAAAGACTTGATCGCCAGTTGCTGGGCAATTTGCGGGCTGATGTAGCGCTGCCCGGCAAACACCAGGCGGATGGCCTGGACCATTTCCGGCAGCCCGGCGCCCTTGGTCAGGTAGCCCGCCGCCCCGGCTTGCAACAGCCGCGTGGGAAACGGGTCTTCCTCGCACACGGTCACCGCAACGACCTTGATGTCGGGATGGCTGCGCAACAATTTGCGAGTGGCTTCAAGACCGCCGATGCCCGGCATCTTGACGTCCATCAAGACCACATCGGGTTTCAACTCACGCGCCTTGAGCAGGGACTCTTCCCCGGACTCTGCCTGGCCGACTACTTGCAGGCCATCGATGTCAGCCAGCATTCGCGTAATGCCTGTGCGAACGAGATCATGGTCATCGACTACTAGCACCCTAATCAAGCAGACACCTCGCGATATGATCTTATTTGGAATGCCCGCCACCTTAGCAAAAAGCAACTGGCAGACCTAGCGCCAAGCGCTATATAAAAAGTTTCCATTCGTCTTGCAGGGCTTGTCGGCAGCGTGTTTCAGCATGTCGCAAAGCAGACTTCACGCTCCATGCGCAGGAAACACTCGTCTTTGCCCACCACCTTAAAGCCCTTGCGTTCGTATAAGGCCCGCGCCGGATTATTTTCAAAAACGGTCAGGCGCAAGCACTGGCGCCCCTCCCGGCACGCCAGTGCCACTACTTGATCGATTACCCAGGAACCGACCCCCTGCCCTCGAAACGCCTGGCCAACATGCAGTTCGCGGATGTAAAGCGCCCTGGCATCCCGACTGAGACTGACGAACCCCAATTGACGTTCGCCGTGCACCATTACCCGATTGTCACGCCCGGCCCAGGCGACATCGAACGCTTCGTCCAGCCACACCAGATCGTGCTGGATGTAATAGCGCAGCATGTTGACGCACGTCAGGTCCCGGGCGAAATCGAGGTCGCAGTCCATTGCCCGGCGCCAGTCGAGATCCGGCAAGCCGCGGCGAACATCAGGTAATGGCGTCATGCTCGATCCTGGGAGGGTGGGTTGTTTTCAAAAACAGGGAGTGTGTGCCACAAGCGCACGGGCACTCAAGCGATAGAAATCGCCTTTGATGATCGATAGCATTTTCTGATTGAAACCTCGCACCGCCCTCTAGTAAGCTCGGTGCACTCATCGGAGATCGACCATGTTCAATGCCCACCCACCGCTTCGTACCGCCAGCGCCCCGCGCTCGGTTGCGTCTGCCCGGGTGAACGACGCGTGCGCTCCGGCAAGCTTTTATTTTGGGTATTGGTTTAGCCACTGGCGCGCCTGATACCCACACGGCGCCCACTTCAAACGGGTCGCCACCAGAGAATTTTCAACCCCCGGTCGGCCTCCCGACCGGGGGTTTTGTTTTTTGGGCCCGCCACTTATTTAGCGACAAACCGCCATCAAGAGGATTCACGAAATGAACTACGCCACTTATTACCGTCACGACAGTTTTAGCGCCTGGCGATTTACCACCCTCCGCTCGGGACAGCCTGCCGCCTCCGATCGGTCACCCACAGGTGGCAAGCACACACACGCAGCCAATCCGGCCAATTGTCGAACACCCCAGTAGGGCCGAGCGCGCGGGAACAACCCGCCGCCGCCCAGGAAGCCTGAACATGAACTCGTCCGTCTCTGCTCTGCCACTGTCGACCCTCAACCCTGCCAACGAAGCGCTGACCCTGCGCCTGCCAAGCTCGTTGCAACTCAAACAGCAATTGCCACTGAGCAACACCCTCGCCCTCCAAGTCGCCGCTCACCGCCAGGCGGTTCGCGCGATCCTCGACGGGAAAGACTCGCGCCTGTTGGTCATCGTGGGCCCCTGCTCGATCCACGACCCGAAATCAGCGCTCGAATATGCCGAGAACCTGGCCCGCCTGGCCGCCGACGTCAGCGACCAAATGCTCCTGGTGATGCGCGCCTACGTCGAAAAACCTCGCACCACGGTCGGCTGGAAAGGCCTGGCCTACGACCCGCACCTCGATGGCAGCGATGACATGGCCGGCGGTCTGACCCTGTCCCGCGAACTGATGCGTGAAATGCTCATGCTCGGCTTGCCGGTGGCCACTGAACTGTTGCAACCGATGGCCGCCGGCTACTTCGATGACCTGCTGAGCTGGGTGGCCATTGGCGCTCGCACCACCGAATCGCAGATCCATCGGGAGATGGCCAGCGGCCTGGGCATGCCGGTAGGCTTCAAGAACGGCACCGACGGCGGTGTCGGCGTGGCCTGTGACGCCATGCGCTCGGCCGCCCATCCACATCGCCATTTCGGTGTCGACAGCCAGGGTCATCCCGCGATCATCCAGACTCCGGGCAATGCAGACACCCACCTGGTGCTGCGCGGCGGTCATCACGGCCCGAACTACGATCGCGCCAGCATCGCCCGCGTGCACGCCGACTTGACCCGCCTGAAGATCCCGGCCCGGGTCATGGTCGACTGCAGCCACGCCAACAGCAGTAAAGACCCACTGCGCCAACCTGCCGTGTTCAACGATGTACTGGAACAACGCCTGCAGGGTGATCGCTCGCTGATCGGCATGATGATCGAAAGTCATTTGTTCGAGGGCTGCCAACCGCTGGGGCCGTCGCTGAAGTACGGTGTTTCGGTCACCGACGGCTGCCTGGGCTGGAGCGCGACAGAACAGCTGTTGCGCCAGGCGGCGCAGCGGCTGCGGGCACAGGGATAACGCCTGTAGGAGCGAGCATGCTCGCGATGGACTTCCGGGCGACGCGCTCATCCAGACAGTGCGCGTTATCGTTGACGTCCATCGCCAGCAGGCTGGCTCCTACAGGGGATCCAGGTGCGCCCGAAAAAGTCAGGTCGGCTATAAGGCCGCCTCGCTTTGCTTTTGATCGCGGGCGCCCCGTTAACCACGATGGCCGAACGCAGGCATTGCGCAGTGGGGAAACCGGCAGGACGCCGGTTTAGCCGCGCTGGGCCAGGGACGGCCCATCGCGGCGACCCACGGAGCAATGCCGGAGAGAGGGCATGCCGAGCCTAAGCGAGGCACCGAGTGGTGGGACAAAGCCTTTTGCTTCCTTTTTGGCGTTTGAAAAAGGGAGTCGCTGTAAAAGCGAAACCATAAGTGGCCGTTACCGCAGCAATGGATATGTACCCCGACAACCAATTTCACACAGGGCGTCTTGTGACGCCCCGCATCACCGTCGCGCACGGCTCAATTAACGCGTTGTCAGCGGAACGCGGAGCGTCCCTGGCGGCATTCCCACGCAGAGCGAGGGAACGATCAGCGACAGGGGATTCAGGTTCACCCGTAACAGTCGGGTCGGCTTTAAGGCCGCCTCGCTTTGCTGTTGATCGCGAGCGCCCCATTAACCACGATGGCCATGCCGGAGAGAGGGTATGCCGAGCCCAAGCGAGGCACCGAGTGGTGGGGCACAGCCTTTTGCTTCCTTTTTGCTGGGCCGGCACTCCGGCGTTTGAAAAAGGGAGTCGCTGTAAAAGCGAAACCATAGGAGGCCGTTACCGCAGCAATGGATATGCACTCCGACAACCAATTTCCCACAGGGCTTCCTGTGACGCCGCGCATCATCGTTGCGCACGGCTCAATTAACGCGTCGTCGGTGGAACGCAGAGCGTCCCTGGCGGCATTCCCACGCAGAGCGTGGGAACGATCAAACGATCAATGTGCTGCCGCCTTCGCGAGCAGGGGATCCAGGTACACCCGTAAAAATCAGGTCGGCTTTAAGGCCGCCTCGCTTTGCTGTTGCTCGCAGGCACCCCGTTAACTCCTTTAGGAGCGAGCACGCTCCGGGCGGCGTTCCGACGATGGAGGTCAACGATGACGCGGGGAGCCTGACACCCCGCGGTGCTCTCGGGTTTTTCGCGAGCATGCTCGCTCCTACAGTCGAGGTATCAATGCGCCACAGGGCAGTCCAGGAAGCCACCTCCACCTCCGCGCATTCGTACCGTGCCTATGCCGTTTTCCCCAGGCCACCGCGGCTATTTCATGCATCGCGCCGGCATTGGAGTCTTTAAAGTGAGGTCGGAAATCACTTTCTCGAACCCTGGAAAAAGGAATGAACATGCAACGGAATGCAAAGACTCATTATCCAATCCTGTTGGTGCACGGGCTTTTCGGCTTTGAGCGAATTGCCAGCGTGGACCTCTTCCACGATGTCAAGCAGGCCCTGCGGAACGCCGGGGCAAGTGTGTTCGTCCCGTTTGTGTCCGCCACCCACAGCAACGAAGTTCGCGGCGAACAGCTTCTGGCGCAGATCCATCGGGTACTGGAGGGCACCGGCGCCCACAAGGTCAATCTGATCGGTCACAGCCAAGGCGCGTTGGCCGCCCGCTATGCCGCCGCGACAGCGCCAGGCCAGGTGGCCTCGGTAACGTCCGTCAGTGGACCGAACCATGGGTCCGAACTGGCCGATTTGCTGCGCAAGGCATTGACGCCAGGCCACTTGCCGGAAACGGTAGCCGAAATCGTTGTCACCTTGTTCGCCGACCTCATGTCGTTGCTCAGCGGCAAGCGCCGGCTGCCGCAAAATGCCATCGCCGCGCTGGATGCCTTGACCACGCAGGGCGTGGGCGCATTCAACCGGAAGTACCCGCAAGGCTTGCCGCCGTCTTGGGGCGGCAAGGGCCGCGAACAGGTCAATGGTGTCCGCTACTATTCCTGGAGTGGCGTCGTGCAGGGAAAGCGGCGGGATGCCGAACTGGAAACACTGGACCCGTCCCACGGCCTGCTGCGGGCGCTGTCACGTTATTTCACCACCGAGCCCTTGCAGAACGATGGCATGGTCGGGCGCTACAGCTCGCACCTGGGCACCATCATCCGCTCCGACTATCCGCTGGACCATCTGGGCACCCTTCACCAGGCCGGTGGTCATAATGAAAGGCGCATCGACCCGATCGATCTTTACGTACAGCACGCCGAGCGCCTGGAAAAAGCCGGACTTTAAACCAAACCTGCCATCCAGAGCGCTGGCAACGGAACTTTGAGGAGAAATACCCCACTGAATCCGGTAGGCTCAGCATTTTACCGTACATTGAATGGAGAGTTTTCCCATGGCCAAAGCCACTGCCCGTCACATCCTTGTTGCCAGCGAAGCCAAGTGCAACGAACTGAAGGCCCAAATCGAGGCGGGCGCAGACTTCGCTGAAGTCGCCAAAGCCAATTCCACGTGCCCTTCCAGCCGCCAGGGCGGCGACCTGGGCTCGTTCGGTCCAGGCCAGATGGTCAAGGAATTCGACACCGTGGTCTTCAGCGCGCCGATCAACGTGGTGCAAGGCCCGGTCAAGACCCAGTTCGGCTATCACCTGCTGGAAGTGACCAGCCGCCAGGACTGATAACACCCTGGATTGGCTGTGCAACGGCCCGCCTTCTGGTGGGCCGTCGTGTTTCAGATACGTAATACGGCTGGCGAGGGACGCGCCGCTAGCGTACAAATTGTGGTTAACGACCACCCGGCTCTAAGGCTGACAATGCGACTGGCTTTCCCGACTTTATTGTTCACTGCCGTGGCCCTGCTCCTGGGCGCCGCCGGTGTGAATGCCGCACCGCAACATGCGTTGACCGTATATGGCGAACCCGCCAAGTACCCTGCCGGCTTCAGTCATTTTGCCTACACCAACCCGCAAGCCCCCAAGGGCGGGACGATGCGCCGTTCCGCGATCGAGATCGGGCATTTCGATCACGTCCTGCCTTATATAGACAAGGGCATCGGCGTGACGCAGATCGATGGCCTGCTCTACTCCCCCCTGGCGCAGCGCTCGCTGGACGAGCCTTACACGGTGTACGGTCTGGTGGCGCAGCAGATGGAGCGCTCCGACGATGGCCTGTCCCTGCGCTTCTACCTCAACCCCAAGGCGCAGTTTGCCGATGGCACGCCGATCACCGCCCAGGACGTGCGCTACACCTTCGATCTGCTGATGACCCAGGGCAGCCTGCGCTATCGCACGCAGTTCGCCGACGTCAAGGGCGTGGAAGTCGAGTCGCCATTGACCGTGCGCTTCGATTTCAAGAACAACGAAAACCGCACCCTGCCGCTGGACATCGCCACCTTGCCGGTGTTTCCCGAGCACTGGTGGAAGAACCGTGACTTTGCCAATGGCGGCGGTTACGAGCCGCCATTGGGCAGCGGACCGTACAAGGTCGGCAAGGTCGATTCGGGGCGCAGCATCACCTTCGAGCGCAACCCCGACTGGTGGGGCAAGGATTTGCCGGTCAGCCGTGGGCTGTACAATTTCGATCGCTTCAGCATCGAGTACTTCGGCGATACCGATGTCGCGCGCCAGGTATTGCGCGGCGGCGCCTACGACTACAACCGCGAGTTTTCCGCCACCGGCTACTCCATCGGCTACGACAGCCCGGCCCTGAGCGACGGTCGCCTGCAAAAGGCCCACCTGGCCACCGAAGCGCCGCAATCGGCCCAGGGTTTCGTGTTCAATCTGCAAAAGCCGATGTTCCAGGACCGCCGGGTGCGCCAGGCACTGGCGATGCTCTGGGACTTCGAATGGAGCAACCGGCAGATGATGCGCAACCTGTACATCCGCCAGAAGAGCTACTTTTCCAATACCGAACTGGCGGCCCGGCAGCTGCCTGATGCCGGTGAGCTGGCGATTCTGGAACCCTTGCGCGGACAGATCCCCGATGAAGTCTTCAGCCAAGTGTTCGAACCACCGAAAACCGATGGCAGCGGCGTGATTCGCGACAAGCAATTGCAAGCCCTGGGCCTGCTCGAACAGGCCGGGTGGAAACCCCAGGGTGATCAACTGGTGAACGCCGACGGCGAGCCACTGAGTTTCACCTTCCTGGTCAGCCAGAACGGCATGGACCGTTTGCTCCTGCCCTACAAGCGCACCCTGAAACAGATCGGCATCGACATGAACATCCGCCGCATCGATTCGTCCCAGTACGTCAACCGCCTGATGAGCCGTGACTACGACATGATTGTCACCGGCTATCCGGTCACCACCTCTCCCGGCGGCGAACTGCTCAACTACTTCGGCTCGGCGTCGGCCCTTGATCCCGGCGCCAACAACTACATGGCCTTGCAGAACCCGGCGGTGGATACGCTGATCAACGGCCTGCTACGCGCCAGCACCAAGGCCGACATGTTGCACTATGCCCATGCGCTCGACCGGGTGCTGCAATGGAACTATTACTGGATTCCCAATTATTACCCGCCGGGCAGCTCCACCGTGTGGTGGAATCGCTTCGGTATACCGAACGTGCAGGCGAGCAATGACGAAGCCATCGAGAGCTGGTGGGAAATGAGCACCACACCGCTGACCAACCAGCAGATGACCGCCGAGCGCATCCGTCGTGGCAGACCCGGAGGACCGCATTGATGTGGGCTTATATCGTGCGACGCCTGCTGCTGATCATCCCGACACTGGTGATCATTCTCCTGGTCAACTTCGTCATCGTCCAGGCCGCGCCAGGTGGCCCTGTGGAACAGGCCATTGCGCATTTGCAGGGCATCGGCGGAGCCAGTGTCGGTGGTGGTTCGAGCGAAACCATGGGCCATTCCCGGGCCAGCCGCGGTCTCGACCCGCAGCTGATCAAGGACATCGAAAAACAATACGGTTTCGACAAACCGGCACCGCAACGCCTGTGGCTGATGCTCACCAGTTACGCGCGCCTGGATTTCGGCAAGAGCTTCTTTCGCGGTGCCACCGTCACTGACCTGATCCTGGAAAAAATGCCGGTCACCATCTCCCTCGGGCTCTGGGCGACGTTGATCACCTACCTGGTGTCGATTCCCCTGGGGATTCGCAAGGCCGTGCACCACGGCAGTCATTTCGATGTCTGGAGCAGTACCGCGATCATCATCGGCTATGCCATGCCGGCCTTCCTGTTCGCCATGTTCCTGATCGTGGTGTTCGCCGGTGGCACCTCGTTGAACTGGTTCCCGGTACGCGGGTTGGTCTCGGACAATTTCGAATCGCTGTCGACCCTGGGCAAGGTCGTCGATTACTTCTGGCACCTGGTACTGCCGGTGACCGCATTGGTGATCGGCGGTTTCGCGACCCTCACCATCCTGACGAAGAACTCGTTCCTCAACGAAATCACCCGCCAGTACGTGGTCACCGCCCGCGCCAAAGGCTTGAGCGAACGCCGAGTGCTGTACGGTCACGTGTTCCGCAACGCCATGCTGCTGGTGGTATCGGGAATTCCCCAGGCCTTCATCAGCGTGTTTTTTGCCGGCTCCCTGTTGATCGAAGTGATCTTCTCCCTCGACGGCCTGGGGCGCATGAGCTACGAGGCGGCCGTGTCACGGGACTACCCGGTAGTGTTCGGTTCACTGTTCATCTTCACGCTGTTCGGCCTGCTGATAAAACTCGTCGGTGACCTGTGCTACACCCTGGTCGATCCACGGATCGACTTCGCTGCGAGGAACGCCTGATGCTGCAGCTTTCACCATTAGGCCGACGCCGCTTCGAGCGCTTCAAGAAAAACCGCCGCGGCTGGTGGTCGCTGTGGTTGTTCGTCGGGCTGTTCCTGCTGACCCTGGGTGGCGAGCTGATCGCCAATGACAAACCGCTGGTCGTCAGCTACCAGGGTTCGTTGTATTTCCCGGTGTTCAAGCGCTATACCGAGCAGCAATTCGGCGGACAGCTGCCGTTCCAGGCCGATTACCGCAGCGAATATGTGCAGGACCTGATCAAGAAGGACGGTGGCTGGTTGCTGTTCCCGCCGATCCCCTTCAGCGACGACACACCCAACTACGACCTGAACAAACCGGCCCCGAGCCCGCCTTCAGGAGTCAATTGGCTGGGCACTGACGATCAGGCGCGGGACGTGTTGGCGCGGGTGATTTTCGGCGCGCGGGTATCGATCCTGTTCGCCTTGATGCTGACCTTCGTCAGCGCGCTGATCGGCATCGCCGCAGGTGCCCTGCAAGGCTATTACGGTGGCTGGGTCGACTTGCTCGGCCAGCGGCTGCTGGAGGTCTGGTCAGGGCTGCCGGTGCTGTACCTGCTGATCATCCTCTCGGGGTTCGTCGAGCCAAATTTCTGGTGGTTGCTGGGAATCATGGCGCTGTTTTCCTGGCTGGCCCTGGTGGACGTGGTGCGTGCCGAATTCCTGCGCGGGCGCAACCTGGAATACGTCAAGGCCGCCCGAGCCCTGGGCTTGAGTGACCGCAAGGTGATCGTGCGACACATTCTGCCCAACGCCATGAACGCGACCTTGAGCTACCTGCCGTTCATCCTGACCGGGGCCATCTCGACCCTCACCGCGCTGGATTTCCTCGGTTTCGGCATGCCGGCCGGCAGCGCCTCCCTGGGCGAGCTCATCGGTCAGGGCAAACAGAACCTGCAGGCACCGTGGCTGGGGCTGACGGCGTTTTTCACCCTGGCGTTGATTCTTTCTCTACTGGTGTTCATCGGCGAAGCCTTGCGCGACGCCTTTGACCCTCGTTCGTGAAGCGGACTGTTGACATGACCAACCTGATCGAAATCCGTGACCTCAGCGTCGCCTTCAACGGCCAGACGGTGGTGCGCGACCTGTGCCTGGACATCCGCCCCGGCGAATGCCTGGCACTGGTGGGAGAGTCGGGTTCGGGCAAGTCGGTGACGGCGCACTCGATCCTGCAGTTGCTGCCCGAATGCGGCACCGAGACCACCGGCAGCATCCGCTATCGCGGCCAGGAACTGGTGGGCGCCGATACGCGCAAATTGCGCGAACTGCGGGGCAATCGCATCGCGATGATCTTCCAGGAGCCGATGACCTCCCTGAACCCGTTGCACAGCATCGAGAAGCAGATCGGCGAAACCTTGCTGGTGCACAAGGGCCTGGCCGGCAAGGCGGCGCAAGCACGGATACTCGAGTTGCTGCATCTGGTGGGCATCCAGAAACCCCAGGAGCGGCTCAAGTCTTACCCCCATCAGCTATCCGGTGGCCAGCGCCAGCGGGTGATGATTGCCATGGCCCTGGCCTGCGAACCGGAATTGCTGATCGCCGATGAGCCGACCACGGCGCTGGACGTGACAGTGCAGCGCAAGATCCTGTTGCTACTCAAGTCGCTGCAACAGCGACTGGGCATGTCGCTGTTGCTGATCAGCCACGATCTCAATCTGGTGCGCAGCATTGCCCAGCGCGTCTGCGTGATGAAAGCCGGGGAAATTGTCGAGCAAGCCAACTGCGAGACGATGTTCACCGCACCGAAACACCCTTACAGCTGCCTGTTGCTCAACGCCGAGCCCGAAGGCGAAGCCCTGCCCCGGGACGAACGCGAAAAAGTCCTGGAAGTGCACGACCTGCGGGTGCAATTTGCCGTTGGTGGCGGACTGTTCCAACGCAAGACTTACCTCAAGGCCGTGGACGGCATCAGCCTGAGCATCCAGCGCGGCAAGACCCTGGGCATCGTCGGCGAGTCGGGCTCCGGCAAGTCCACCCTCGGCCAGGCGATCCTGCGCCTGCTGGACTCCGAAGGCGCTATTCACTTCCAGGGCCAGGCGCTCGATGGCCTGACGCAGAAGCAGTTGCGGCCATGGCGCAAGGAAATGCAGGTGGTATTCCAGGATCCGTTTGGCAGTCTCAGCCCGCGCATGTCCGTGGCACAGATCATCAGCGAAGGCCTGGAAGTGCATAGCCAGTTGAGCACCGAACAATGCAACGCCGAGGTGATCCGGGCGCTGCAGGAAGTCGGGCTGGACCCACAAAGCCGGCATCGCTACCCCCACGAGTTCTCCGGCGGTCAGCGCCAGCGCATCGCCATCGCCCGGGCGCTGGTGCTCAAACCCGCGCTGATCCTGTTGGACGAGCCCACCTCGGCGCTGGATCGCACCGTGCAAAAGCAGGTGGTCGCCCTGCTGCGTCAACTTCAGGAAAAGCACGGGCTGACCTACCTGTTCATCAGCCATGACCTGGCGGTGGTGCGCGCCCTGGCCCACGACATGATCGTGATCAAGGACGGCAAGGTGGTCGAAAGCGGCGCCAGCCACGACGTGTTCGATTCACCGCAGCACCCCTACACCAAAGAGCTGTTGGCGGCGGCGCATGTGGGGCAGGCATAATCCGGCCAGACCGCGTCGCGGCCTTCGCGAGCAGGCTCGCTCCCACAGGGGATTTGTGAACGACACAGATCAAGTGTGGGAGCGAGCCTGCTCGCGAAGGGGCCGGCACAGGCAACACACAATCAGGATCAGCCCTCATGAACACCACCGAAAGCCTCAAGGACTACCAGCGCGTGCGCCTGCTGGCGATCCGCTCGCTGTTCGAGATCATCGAGCAGTCCAGTGAAGGCACGGTGATCGTCGACAGCGACGCCAACATCGTCTGGATGAACGAACGCTATGCCAAGCGTTTCGGCCTGCCATCGGCTGAAGACGCCATTGGCAAGGCCTGCGAAAGCGTCATCCCCGGCAGCCTGTTGCGCGAGGTGGTGCGCACCGGTCGACCGATTCTGCTCGACATGCAGGACACCCCCAAGGAACCCCTGGTGGTCATGCGCCTGCCGATTCATGACGATGCCGGCGAGGTGATCGGCGCCATCGGCTTCGCCTTGTTCGACGAATTGCGCAGCCTGTCGCCGATGCTCAAGCGCTACATGAGCATGCAGCAAGAGCTTGCTTCCACGCGTTCGCTGCTGCGGGCGCGACAGACCCGCTACAACTTCGCCCACTTCATCGGCACCAGCGCCGCCAGCCTGGAAGTCAAGCGCCGCGCCCGGCGCAGCGCCAGCACCGACTCGCCGGTGTTGCTGCTCGGCGAGACCGGCACCGGCAAGGAATTGCTGGCACAGGCGATCCATAATGCATCGCCGCGAGCCCACAAGGCGTTCGTCAGCATCAACAGTGCGGCGATCCCCGAAGCACTGCTCGAAGCCGAATTCTTCGGCACTGCGCCTGGCGCCTATACCGGCGCCGACCGCAAAGGCCGCGCCGGCAAACTGCAGATCGCCCAGGGCGGCACGCTGTTTCTCGATGAAATCGGCGACATGCCGTTGCCGCTGCAAAGCAAACTGCTGCGGGTGTTGCAGGAAAAGGAATTCGAACCGGTCGGTTCCAACGAGGTGATCCAGAGCGATGTGCGAGTGATCGCCGCGACTTCGACCGACCTGGAAGCGGCGATCAAGCGTGGCGAGTTTCGCGCCGACCTCTACTACCGCCTCAACGTCCTGCCGATCCAGGTGCCACCGCTACGCGAGCGGCTCGACGACCTGCCTGCCCTGAGCGAAGCGATCCTTGAAGAACTGCGCAGCCAGCACGAACTGAACAGCGATGCGCTGGCGCTCCTGGGCCAACACGCCTGGCCGGGCAACATTCGCGAACTGCGAAACGTGCTGGAGCGGGCGGCATTGCTCAGCGACGACCTGCGCCTGACGGAGGCGGATATCCGCGCGGCGATCGGGACTTTTACCCCAGTGCAGCGCGTGGCGCCGTTGGCCATCGAACCGCTGGAGCATGAGACGTTCAGTGCGGCGCGCGAGCGCTTTGACCGGCAATTGATTGAAGCGGCCCTGGCGCAATGCGGGGGCAAGGTGATCGAGGCGGCGGCGCGGTTAGGGCTGGGAAGGTCGACCTTGTACAAGAAGATGGTGGCGTTGGGGATTGCGGAGTCTCAATAGAGAGACATAAATCTCTATTTGTAGATGTAATTTCAGATCAAAAGATCGCAGCCTGCGGCAGCTCCTACATGGGTTTCCAGCGTTTCCCTGTAGGAGCTGCCGCAGGCTGCGATCTTTTCAGGCACAAAAAGTCTCCAAATAGAGACAGCAAGCACTTAATCGCCACTTCGCACAAAATTATATCCTTATATTTCAACAACTTACCCACATGGCACGAAACTCGCTAAAGCCGTCTCCTACAACGTTTCACCCATACAAAAATAACAATCCAGGAGACACACCATGAGTGTGATCATTGCCTTGGCAGCCCTCACGCTGCTGATGCTGGCTGCTTACCGTGGCTACAGCGTTATCCTATTTGCCCCGATTGCCGCCCTCGGCGCCGTCCTGCTCACCGATCCTTCCGCCGTCGCCCCCGCCTTCACCGGGGTGTTCATGGAAAAAATGGTCGGTTTCATCAAACTGTATTTCCCGGTATTCCTGCTCGGCGCGGTGTTCGGCAAACTCATCGAGTTGTCCGGCTTCTCGCGCTCGATCGTCGCGGCGGCGATTCGCTTGCTCGGCACCCGCCAGGCGATGCTCGTGATCGTGCTGGTCTGCGCCCTGCTGACGTACGGCGGCGTCTCGCTGTTCGTGGTGGTGTTCGCGGTCTATCCGTTTGCCGCGGAAATGTTCCGCCAGAGCAACATTCCCAAACGCCTGATCCCGGCGACCATCGCCCTCGGCGCCTTTTCATTCACCATGGACGCCCTGCCCGGCACCCCGCAAATCCAGAACATTATCCCCAGCACCTTCTTCAACACCACCGCCTGGGCCGCGCCATGGCTGGGTTTGATCGGGTCGATCTTCGTGGTCTGCGCCGGCATGCTGTTTCTGCAGCGCCAGCGTAACAAGGCTCAGCTTAGCGGCGAAGGCTACGGCACCGACCTGCGCAATGAGCCGGAAACCGCTGCCGACATCAAACTCCCCAATCCGTGGATCGCCCTGTCGCCGCTGCTGGCCGTGGGCATCATGAACCTGCTGTTTACCCAGTGGATTCCACAGTGGTACGGCAAGACCCACAGTCTCGCGCTGCCGGGCATGGCTGCGCCGGTGACCACCGAAATCGCCAAGCTAACGGCGATCTGGGCCGTTCAGGCTGCACTGCTGGTCGGCATCATCGTGGTGCTGGTGTTCGGCTTCCAGGCGATTCGCGGCAAGTTGGCCGAAGGCAGCAGAAGTGCAGTCAGCGGTTCATTACTGGCAGCAATGAACACAGCGTCTGAATACGGTTTTGGTGCGGTAATAGCATCGCTGCCAGGCTTTCTGGTCCTGGCCGACTGGCTCAAAAGCATCCCTGACCCGCTGGTCAACGAAGCGATCACCGTGACCCTGCTGGCGGGCATCACGGGCTCGGCGTCCGGCGGCATGAGCATTGCGCTGGCGGCCATGGCCAATGACTTCATCGCAGCGGCCCATGCCGCCAACATCCCGCTGGAAGTCCTGCACCGGGTGGCGGCGATGGCCAGCGGCGGCATGGACACCCTGCCACACAACGGCGCGGTGATTACCTTGCTGGCGGTGACCGGCCTGACCCACCGCGAAGCCTACAAAGACATTTTCTGTATTACGCTGATCAAGACCCTGGCGGTTTTCGTAGTGATCGGCATTTTCTACGCCACTGGCATTGTGTGAGGCATTGATGACGACTCTTTCAGGCAAGACCGCACTGGTTACCGGTTCCACCAGCGGCATTGGCCTGGGCATTGCCCTGAGCCTGGCCAAGGCTGGCGCCAATCTGATCCTCAACGGATTTGGCGATGCATCCAAAGTGATTGCCGAGGTTGAACAGTTCGGCGGCAAGGTTGGCCATCATCCCGCCGACGTCAGCGACCCGGCGCAGATCGCCGACATGATCGCCTACGCCGAGCGCGAATTCGGCGGCGTCGATATTCTGGTCAACAACGCCGGCATCCAGCATGTGGCGCCGGTAGACGAGTTTCCGGTGGAACGCTGGGACTCGATCATCGCGATCAATTTGTCATCGGTGTTTCACAGCACCCGCCTGAGCCTGCCGGGCATGCGCGCCAAAGGCTGGGGCCGAGTGATCAACATCGCCTCGGTGCATGGCCTGGTGGGTTCGACGGGCAAAGCCGCTTATGTCGCCGCCAAGCATGGCGTGATCGGCCTGACCAAAGTGGTCGCCCTGGAAACGGCCACCAGCAACATCACCTGCAACGCGATTTGCCCGGGCTGGGTGCTGACACCACTGGTGCAAAAGCAGATCGACGATCGCGCCGCCAAGGGCATCGACCCACAGCAGGCGCAGCATGACCTGCTGGCCGAGAAACAGCCGTCGCTGGAGTTCGTAACGCCGCCGCAACTGGGTGAACTGGTGCTGTACCTGTGCAGCGAGGCTGGCATCCAGGTACGTGGCGCGGCGTGGAATATCGATGGTGGGTGGTTGGCGCAGTAACCACAGATTGATCGTTCCCACGCTCTGCGTGGGAATGCAGCCCGGGACGCTCTGCGTCCCAAGAGCCGAACGCGGAGCGTCCGCTGAGGCATCCCTTCGCGGCGCGTGGGAACGATCTGACGACAATAAGAGGCAAATCATGTCCGAAGTACTATGGCAACCCACCGCCGAACGCATCGGCAAGACTCGCATGGAGGCCTTTCGGCGCTTCGTCAATCAACGGCACCACCTGCACATCGACGACTACCCCGCCCTGCATCAATGGTCGATCGACCAGCGCCCGGATTTCTGGCAGGCCATCGTCGACTTCTTCGACATCCGCTTCCATGAGCAACCCGACGCGGTGCTACTGGAAGGCCGACAAATGCCCAGCGCCCAGTGGTTCCCCGGCGCCACCCTGAATTTCGCTGAACACCTGCTCAGTCGACGCGACGATGCCGTAGCCGTCGTGGCCGTGGCTGAAAACGGCCAGCGCGAACACTTGACCTGGGCCGAATTGGCGGAGCATGTCGCAGGCTTTCAGAAGGGCTTGGTTGCGGCCGGTGTCGGCCTTGGCGACCGGGTGGCGGCCTGCATGCCCAACACCTGGCAAACCCTGGTGGCCATGCTCGCCACCACCAGCCTGGGGGCAATCTGGTCCTGTTCGTCGCCCGACTTCGGCACCCAAGGGGTGATCGACCGCTTCGGCCAGATCGAACCGAAAGTGCTGGTCACCTGCGCTGGCTATCGTTATGCCGGCAAGGAGATCGACCAGCGCGCCAAGGTCAACGAAATCCTCGAACGCCTGCCGTCATTGCAGCAACTGGTGATCGTGCCTTACGCACTCCCCGGAACACGCATCGAAGATTTCCGTACCCAGGCCAATGTGACGCTCTGGGATGATTTCTATGACCCGGGTGGCGATCCTGATTTCGTCGCCGTGCCCTTCGACCATCCGCTGTACATCCTCTACTCCAGCGGCACCACCGGCGTGCCCAAGTGCATCATCCACAGCACCGGCGGCGTACTGCTGCAACACGTCAAGGAACACGGCCTGCACTGCGACCTCGGCCCGGGCGATCGCTTGTTCTACTACACCACCTGCGGCTGGATGATGTGGAACTGGCTGGTCTCGGCCCTGGCGGTAGGCAGTGCCGTGGTGCTGTACGATGGGTCGCCATTCCATCCGAATGCCGAACGCTTGATCGATCTGATCGACGACGAGCGCATCACCGTATTCGGCACCAGCCCCAAGTACCTCGCCACCCTGCAAAGCAGCGGCGTGAAGCCTGGGCAAAGCCATGACCTGGGCAGCCTCAAGACCTTGCTCTGCACCGGCTCAGCGCTGTCGCCGCAGAGCTACGACTATGTCTATCGCGATTTCAAGGCCGACCTGTGCCTGGCCTCGATGTCGGGTGGCACCGACATCGTCTCGTGTTTTGTCAACGGCAACCCCTGGCAGCCGGTGCGCCGTGGCGAAATACAGGGCAAGAGCCTGGGCATGGCCGTGGAAGTGTGGAACGACGAGGGCCGGGCGGTCATCGGCGAAAAGGGCGAACTGGTGTGTACGCGGCACTTCCCGGCGATGCCGATCGGCCTGTGGAACGACCCAAATGGCGAAAAGCTCAAGGCCTCCTACTTCAGTCAATTTCCCGGTGTCTGGGCCCAGGGCGACTACGCCGAACAACTGCCCCACGGCGCGATGATGATCCATGGGCGCTCCGACGCGGTGCTCAATCCCGGTGGCGTGCGCATCGGCACGGCGGAAATCTATCGGCAAGTGGAGAAAGTCCCGCAGGTGCTCGACAGCGTGGCCATCGGTCAGCAATGGCAGGACGACGTGCGGGTGGTGCTGTTCGTGCGCTTGCGCGAGGGCGTGGAACTGGATGACGCGCTGCAGCAGCAGATCCGCCAGGTCATTCGCGCCAACACCACGCCACGTCATGTGCCGGCGAAGATTGTCGCGGTGACCGACATTCCTCGCACCATCAGCGGCAAAATTGTCGAATTGGCGGTGCGTAATGTGGTGCATGGGCAGAAGGTGAAGAATACCGACGCGCTGGCCAATCCCGAGGCGCTCGAGCAATTCCGAAACCGCCCCGAACTCCAGGACTGAAACACACCCCCTGTAGGAGCGAGCATGCTCGCGATGAACCTGTGAGCGCCGCGGGGTGTCAGGTTTCCAGCGTCATCGTTGACATCCATCGCGAGCATGCTCGCTCCTACAGTGGGGCGCGTCAATCCATCAAGCCCCAGTTGCCAGAGCCTGGCGTTGTGTTGGCATGCAACTTCAGCCGCAACCGCAGGTTGTTCACCGAATCTGCATGCTTCAACGCTTCATCCTCGTCGACCACACCTTCTGCGACCAACTCGAACAACGCCCCGTCAAACGTCTGCATCCCCATCTCCGCCGACTTCTCCATCACCCCTTTCAGTTCGGAAAACTGGTTACGCCGGATCAGGTCGCCAATGGTTGGCGTGCCCAGCATCACCTCTACCGCAGCACGCCGCTGGCCATCAACGCTACGTACCAGGCGCTGCGACACAAACGCCTTGAGGTTGTTACCCAGGTCGTTGAGCAGTTGCCCCCGACGCTCTTCGGGAAAAAAATTGATAATGCGGTCAAGCGCCTGACTGGCGTTATGGGCATGCAATGTGGAGATCACCAGATGCCCGGAATCGGCAAACGCCAGGGCATGCTCCATGGTTTCGCGGTCACGGATCTCGCCGATCAGCACCACGTCCGGCGCCTGGCGCAGGGTGTTTTTCAACGCGGCATGAAAACTGCGGGTGTCGACACCGACCTCGCGCTGGCTGATGATCGATCGCTGGTGCCGGTGGATGTACTCGATCGGGTCTTCGATGCTGACGATGTGACCGCTGGCGTGGCGATTGCGGTAGTCGATCAACGCTGCCAGCGACGTGGACTTGCCCGAGTCAGTGGCGCCGACGAATAGCATCAGCCCTTGTTTGAGCATCACCGTTTCAAGCAACACCTGCGGCAGCTTGAGGTCTTCAAAGCGTGGAATGTCGAGCTTGACGTTGCGCACGACCATTGACACATCGTTACGCTGTTTGAAAATGTTCACTCGAAAGCGTCCAATCCCCGCCAGGGAGATCGCCAGGTTCATTTCCAGTTCCCGATCGAACTCAAGGCGCTGTTCGGCGTCCATGATGGACGCCGCAATCGTCGCGATTGCTCCCGGCTTGATCGGTTGGTGGGCCAGGGCGGTGAGCACACCGTTGAACCGCGCACTCGCAGGCGCCCCCGTGGACAGGTAAAGATCGGAGCCATCCTGGCTGGCCAAGCGTCTTAACAACGCGTCGATTTCCATGGCAAAAAGCACCTACGAAGCATTCAATGTTAAAAAATGACATGAAGCAGGTCATCCAGCGTCTACTGCCCTGCAAGGATAGTTGACGCCGCCACACCGACTTTTGTGCAGGACATCTTGATGAACGCATCACCCACCGGCAGCGATGCCCAAGCCTTGATTGCCAGACTCGACTGGGCGAACAGCCCCCTGGGCGCTGCTGGCACCTGGCCACAGAGCCTGCGAACCGCCGTGGACATCGTGATTCATTCGCCAATGCCGATGCTGTTGCTCTGGGGGCCGCAACTGACGCAGATCTACAACGACGGCTTCGCGCTGCTGGCCGGCAGCAAGCATCCGCACGCTTTCGGACAGCCAACCCACCTGATCTGGCCCGAATTAAAGGACTTTACTGACCCAATTTACAGCGCGGTCCTACAAGGCCAGGTGCGAACCTACAGCGAACAGCGCTTCACCCTGCAGCGCGACGGTACAGATTCCGACTTCTGGCTTGACCTGACCTACAGCCCCATCCGCGACGAAAATGCCCAGGTTGCCGGAATCCTGGTCACCGCCATCGAAACCAACGAGCGCCGGCGCATCGCCCTCGAACTGGAGCAACGCTCCGCCGCGAGCCTCAAGGCCCAGCAAGACACCGAAGAACGCCTGCAACTGGCCCTCGCCGCCACCGACGCGGTCGGCACCTGGGACTGGGACATCAGTGAGGACCGCTTCATCGCCGACGCTCACTTCGCCCAATTGCACGGCGTCGAACCGGCCCTGTCTGGCCAGTTGCCGATCAGCGAATACCTGCATGGCGTCCACCCGGAAGACCGTACCCTGATCGCCCGCAGCATCAAGCACTGCATCACTCACGGCACCGAGTACGCCGAGGAATACCGCCTGCTGCAAGCCGATGGTCAGTTGCGCTGGGTGTTTGCCCGCGGACGCTGCTACAAGGATCACCATGGACGGCCGATCCGTTTCCTCGGCGCCGCCCTTGACCTGACCGATCGCAAAAACACTGAGCACGCCTTGCGCCAGAGTCAGACCGAGCTGCAGTTGATCATCAACGCCATGCCGATCCTGATCAGCTACGTCGACCGCGAGGAACGCTTTCGCCTGAACAACGCCGCCTACCTGGACTGGTATGGCTTGACGCCCCAGGAACTCTATGGCCGAACCATTCGCGAAGTGCTGGGCGATGAGGCCTACGCGTTGCGCGCCGAGCACATTGCCCAGGCCCTGAGCGGCAAGGCGTGTTGCTTCAGCATCGGCACGGCGCACCGCGACGGTAGCATCCGCCAGGCACTCATGAATTACCTGCCGCGTCACGGCCCGGATGGCGCGGTGAATGGTTTCTATATCTTCGTCATCGACGAAACCGAGCGTAAACAGACCGAAGAAGCCCTGCGCAACCTCAACGAAACCCTCGAGGAACGGGTGAGCGCGCGCACCCGGCAATTGGCCGAGGCCAATGAAAAACTGCTCAGCGAGATGTTCGAACGCGAGCGCGCCGAAGAAGCCCTGCGGCATGCGCAGAAGATGGAAGCGCTCGGCCAGCTCACCGGCGGCATTGCCCATGACTTCAACAACATGCTCACTGGCATCATCGGCAGCCTGGACTTGATGCAGCGCTACATTGCCGACGGCCGCGCCGCCGAAATCAACCGTTTCTCCGAGGCCGCGGTTTCCTCGGCCAACCGCGCCGCCGCCCTCACCCATCGACTGCTGGCGTTCTCCAGGCGTCAGTCGCTGGATCGCAAGACGCTGAACGCCAACGACCTGATCCACTCCCTGGAAGACTTGCTCAGCCGCACCAAAGGCGACCACATCGAACTCAAGCTGCTGCTGACCGAAGGTGCCTGGCCGGTCAGCACCGACGTCAGTCAACTGGAAAACGCCCTGCTCAATCTGGTGATCAACGCCCGCGACGCCATGCCCGAGGGTGGCCAGTTGTGCATCGAAACCGCCAACGTCTATCTCGACGGCAGCGATATCACCACGCTGGAACCGGTCAAGGCCGGGGATTACCTGATGATCGCCGTCACTGACAACGGCACCGGCATGACCCCCAAGGTATTGGCCAAGGCCTTCGACCCGTTCTTCACTACCAAGCCCATCGGCCAGGGCACCGGGCTGGGGTTGTCGATGATCTACGGCTTCGCCCAGCAGTCCGGCGGCCATGTGACCCTGTCCAGCCTGCCGGGCCAGGGCACCAGCGTGCGCCTGTACTTGCCGCGACTACGAGGCAACGAGCCACAGGATGTGCTGTCGCCCGTGATTAGCGAAGCACCGTCGGCGATTGCCGGCGAAACGGTGGTGCTGGTGGAAGACGATCCGGCGGTGCGCATGCTGGTGACCGATCTGCTCAAGGAGTTGGGTTATCGCGCCTATGAAGCCGAAGACGCGAAGACCGCCCTGCCCTTGCTCGAATCCGAGTTGCGCGTCGACCTGCTGGTCACCGACGTCGGGCTGCCCGGGATGAATGGGCGACAACTGGCGGAAATCGCGCGCCAGCATCGCCCGCAACTGAAAGTGCTGTTCATGACCGGTTACGCGCAAAACGCCGCCGAACGCCAGGGCTTTCTCGAAGAAGGCATGGACATGGTGGCGAAGCCGTTTTCCATCGATCTGCTGGCCAACAAGATTCGCACGATGATCGGTCAACCGCAGTGAGTTGGGGCATAATCGCGCCCCCTGGCTGTCACGACCGCAACAAGGTATCTGCCCCATGAAAGCTCAAGCCCGCCATATCCTGGTGAAAACCTCGGAAGAAGCCGAGCAACTCAAGCAACGTATCGCCAAGGGCGAAGCCTTCGATGTGCTGGCCAAGAAGTACTCCACCTGCCCGTCCGGCAAACGTGGCGGCGACCTGGGTGAAGTGCGTCCGGGCCAGATGGTCGGTGCAATCGATGCGGTGATTTTCAAGAAACCGCTGCGGGTGGTGCATGGGCCGATCAAGAGCAAGTTCGGGTATCACCTGGTGCAGGTGTTTTACCGGGATTGATCTCCACCTGTAGGAGCTGCCGCAGGCTGCGATCTTTTGATCTTGTTTTTAAAAGCAAAATCAAAAGATCGCAGCCTGCGGCAGCTCCTACACAGAGTTCTTGTTCAAACCAAGGGGATGAGTGCCCCCGGCGCCTGAATCACCCGACCCGCCAACCGATGCCCCGCCTCAGCCGCCTCGACCGGGCTCGCGCCCTTGAGGCGCGCAGCCAGGTACGCCGCACTGAACGAATCCCCGGCCGCCGTGGTATCCACCACCCGCTCGACTTTCTGCGCCGGCACTTCGAATGACTCGCCGCCACAACGAATCAGGCAGGCTTCGGCGCCGCGCTTGAGCACCACTTCAGGCGTGCCGATCTGCTCGTATGCTGCAAACACCGCCTGGCAATCGGCGAAATGGAACAGCGCCTGTTCGTCATCGACGGTCAGCAGAGCCAGGTCGACATAGGGCAACACCTTGCGGTACGCCACTCGCGCTTCCTCCACCGAGGCCCACAAACGCGGTCGGTAGTTGTTGTCGAAGACGATCCGCGCATTGCGCTGGCGGGCCTCGATCAAGATTTCCAGCAATTTTTCCCGCCCCTCGCCCAATACCGCGAGGGTGATGCCGCTAAAGTACAACACGTCGTAATCCGGCAGCGCAGCCAGGATCGGCGCGGCGGCCGGGGTGGTGAAGCAATCGCGCACCGCTGCTTCATTGCGCCAATAGAGAAAACGTCGCTCGCCGGCGGCGTCAGTCTGGATGCAATACAGCCCCGGTAAGCGACCGGGCAAGCGCTGGACCTTGCTCAGGCCAATGTTTTCGGCAGCCCAGCTCTGGCACATGGCATCGCTGAAACTGTCATCGCCCAGGGCCGTGACGTAATCCACCGAACCCGCCGTGCCCAGTTCGCGGGACAGGTAGACCGCCGTGTTCAAGGTATCGCCGCCGAAGCTTTGTTGCAGGCTGCCGTCGGCGCGGTGTTGCAATTCGATCATGCATTCGCCGATCAGGGCGATGCGCGGGGTGTGGGGGCCCAGGGTGTTGAAGGTGTTCATGGGTGTGGGGTCTCCGGTGTTGCGATGCTGTCTGTCAGGGCCCCTTCGCGAGCAGGCTCGCTCCCACATTGGAATGCATTCCCCTTGTGGGAGCGAGCCTGCTCGCGAAGGCCACGCCGCGGTCTCAAACCGGTTAGAAACAGGTTTCCATGGTCTCGATAACGTTCAATTGCTCATCCACCAGGCAACCCACGCGCCACTTGTCGAACGTCAGGCACGGGTGCGAAGTGCCGAACGAAATGATGTCGCCCACCCGCAAATCAACCCCCGGCGGCACGGTCATGAAGGCGTGCTGGTCCATCACGGCGGTCACCTTGCAAGCGCTCACATCATCGCCCTTGGCCGGAATGACACCGGCCCGGTAGCGCAGCAACGGCACCGGCAGGCCAGCGTCATAAGCCACGTCACGCTTGCCCAGGGCAATCACTGCAAAGCCTGGCTCCGGCAACGACTGCACATGTGCCCAGACCTCCAGCGCCGCACGCAAGCCCTCATGCAGATCACTGCGACGGTCGAGCACGCAGCATTGCGCTTCCTTGTAGATACCATGGTCGTGCGCCACATAGCTGCCGGGGCGCAAGACGCTGAGGAAACGCCCGCCAGCGTTCTGCGCCTCGAACTCTTCGGCGATCAAGTCATACCAGGCCGAACCTGAAGCGGTGATGATCGGCTTGGCAATCGCGAAGGCGCCGCTGTCCTGCAACTGCACGGCCAGACGTACCAGGGAGCCGGCGAATGCACGGATGCCACTCACCGCGTGATCGCCGTGGATCACCCCTTCGTACCCTTCGATCCCGGTCAGCGCCAAGGCCGGTTGTGCGGCGATGGCCTTGGCCAGGTCGAGCACTTGCTGTTCGCTGCGGCAACCGCAACGACCGCCGACCACGCCGTACTCGATCATCACGTTCAGGCGCACACCCCGTGAAGCGAAATAGGCGCCGAGGTCGGCGACGTTGTCCGGGTGATCGACCATGCAATAGAAGTCGAAGCCCGGATCAGCCAGAAGATCGGCTATCAACGCCATGTTCGGGGTGCCGACCAACTGGTTGGCCATCAACACCCGGCGCACGCCGTGGGCATAGGCCGCGCGGGTTTGCGTGGCGCTCGCCAGGGTAATGCCCCAGGCACCGGCGTCCAGTTGCCGGCGGAACAGCGCCGGGGTCATGCTGGTCTTGCCGTGGGGCGCAAGCTCGGCGCCGCTGTCGCTGACAAAGGCCTGCATCCAACGGATGTTGTGTTCAAGCGCATCGCGATGCAGCACCAGCGCGGGCAGGCTGACGTCACGCACCAGGTGGGCGCCAGTGTGGGCAAAGCCCTTTTCCACGGCGGCAATATTCTTGGCAGAAGACATGGTCGAACTCCTCACAGTCGCGGCCGCGGGCAGCCGCTGTTAATCGTTGATGCGACGAGCCAGGTTGTTGGCGCTATCGATCAGCACCCGGCGGTAATCGCTGTAATGGGTCTTGGCATCGGCCCGCGGAGCGACGATGCACAGGGTGGCAATGGCCACGCCATCAGGTCCTTTGACCGGGGCGGCGAAGCAATGGGTAAAGGTGTCGGCCACGCTGTCGAAGGAGAAAAAGCCGTCGATGCCAGCTTGGCGGATTTCCTTGAGAAACTGTTCCAGCGGCAATCGTTCGCCGTTGGGCAGGATGAAGTCGTCGTGGTCGATCAGGTCGACGATTTCCTCGTCACTCAGGTGCGCCAGCAACAGGCGTCCGGACGCTGTCCAGGGAATGGGCGCGTTTTCGCCGATGTCCGAGGAAATGCGAAAATGCCGCTGGCCCTCCTTCATCAACGCCACGGTGTATTTGCGCCCGTTGAGCAAGCACATCTGCGCCGTTTCGTGAGTCTGGCTGACGATGTCCTGCAGGGCACGATCGGCTTCGCGGGTCAGGTCAAAATGGCGCAGGTGCGCTTGGCCAAGGAAGTACAGCTGGCGGCCGAGATAGACGTGACCGTCCTTGCCCACCGGTTCCAGGATGCGCCGTTCCAGCAACGAGGCCACCAGCTCATAGACCGTGGATTTCGGACTGCCGATGCCGTTGGCGATGTCGTTCGGGCGCAGGGGCTGGCCGATCTCCTTGAGGAAATCGAGGATATCGAACGCCCGGTCCAGACCGCGTGCCCGGCGCTTGATGGTGTCTTCGCTCATGTCAGTGGTTCCCAATCAAATTCGCCGGGGGGGTTTTGATCGTTCCCACTCTGGGAACGATCAGTGTCAAGTTCAGGCTTTTTTCTTGTACGCGATGCAGTCGATCTCGACCTTGCAGTCGACCATCATGTTCGCCTGCACACAGGCCCGGGCCGGTGCGTGTTCAGGCTTGAAGTACTCGGAGAAGACCTTGTTGAAACTGGTGAAATCCCGCGGATCTTCCAGCCATACGCCGACACGCACCACATCTTCCAGGCCATAACCTGCCTCTTGGAGAATCGCGACCAGGTTCTTCATGGTCTGGTGCGTCTGCTCGACGATGCCGCCAACAATGATCTCGCCCTCCACCGCCGGCACCTGCCCGGAGACGTGCAGCCAGCCATCGGCTTCAACGGCGCGGGCAAAAGGACGCGGCTGGCCACCCGCCGCGGTGCTGCCGGTGCCGTAACGAGTAATGCTCATGGGTGTTTCTCCTGAACTGAAAACCGAAGGATCAGAGATCTTCTGCGAGACCTCGAAGGCCAATTAATTCCGCTATACCGGAATACGGTTTGCAATAGCGGAATAAGCGGCAGAAAGTGTGCCACAGGTCGTGAAGGAAATAGTAGGGGGAGATTGAAAAGTGTTCTAAATCAGAAAATCCCTGCACGCCGCTTCGCGAGCAGGTCCGCTCCCTGTCGGGATGCGATTCCCTGCTCGCGAGGCGCCCTCAGGCTGGCGGTAAAATCAATTACACGTGCGCGCCAGGAACACCCGCGTTACCCGCCGCTCTTCTACCGACATGACGGTCAATCGCCAGCCGTCCCAGTCGTGGCTGTCACCGATCATCGGCAGTCGATCCAGCAGGCTCACCACCAGACCGGCCAGGGTTTGATAGTCTTCGGTCGGTTGTGCCGCGAATCCGGTGCGTTGACGCACACGCGCCAGGTTCAACGCGCCACTGACCACGAATCCGTCCTTCTCCTCGATCACGTCCGGGCCTTCGATTTCGCTGGCGTCGGGCAGCTCACCGGCAATCGACTCGAGGATGTCGGTCATGGTCAGCACGCCGACGAAGTCACCGAATTCGTTGACCACAAACGCGATGTGGGTCGAGGCCTTGCGCATTTGCTCCAGGGCATTGAGGATCGAGTAGCTGTCCAGCAGGTTGACGGCCTGGCGCGCCAGGTGGGCAAGATCAGGCTGGTTGCCGGCCAGGAAATCCTTCAACAGTTCCTTCTTGTGCACGAAGCCCAGCGGTTCATCCACCGCGCCGTCGCGAATCAGCGGCAGGCGCGAGTAGGACGAATGCATCAAACGCGTGCGAATGGTCTGCGGGTCGTCGGACAGGTCGATGTAATCGACGTCGGCACGCACGGTCATCAAGCCGCGGATAGGCCGCTCGGCCAGTTGCAATACCCCGCTGATCATTACCCGCTCACGACGGTCGAACAGTTCTTCGCTCTGCCCTTCGCCGTCGTCGAGCATGTCGGCGATTTCTTCACCGACTTCTTCCACCGCCAATTTGCGCCCGCCGAGCATGCGCATTACCGCGTGCGCAGTGCGTTCACGCATCGGTCGCAGGCCCTGCATCGAGCGTTTGCGTCGCGACCGGGCGATCTGGTTGAACACCTCGATCAGGATCGAGAAGCCGATGGCCGCGTACAGATAGCCCTTGGGAATGTGGAAGCCCAGGCCTTCGGCGGTCAAGGCAAAACCGATCATCATCAAAAAGCCCAGGCACAGCATGATCACCGTAGGGTGCGCGTTGACGAAGCGAGTCAACGGCTTGCTGGCGACGATCATCAGGCCGATGGAAATGATCACGGCGATCATCATCACCGACAATTCATCGACCATGCCCACCGCGGTAATCACTGCGTCAAGGGAGAACACCGCGTCAAGCACCACGATCTGCGCCACGATGGGCCAGAACAACGCGTAAGCCGTATTGGAAGTGCGCTCGCCGACATGGCCTTCTAGCCGTTCGTGCAGCTCCATGGTCGCCTTGAACAACAGGAACACACCACCAAACAGCATGATCAGGTCTCGACCCGAGAAGCTTTTGTCGAACACCTCGAACAGCGGCTGGGTCAGGGTCACCAACCAGGAAATACTCGCCAGCAGGCCCAGGCGCATCAACAACGCCAGGGACAGGCCGATGATACGCGCGCGATCGCGCTGCTCCGGCGGCAATTTGTCCGCCAAAATCGCAATGAACACCAGGTTGTCGATACCCAGTACCAGCTCCAGCACAATCAACGTCAACAAGCCCAGCCACGCGGTGGGGTCAGCTAACCATTCCATGTAAATGTCTCGATCTATTCAGTGAATTCAGAATGCCAGGCACGGCAAGGCGCGGCGCAGAGGCCGGGTAAATGCAATGACAGGGAGATCGGGGTGCCAGAAGACCGGATGTTTCGCGTGCAGCAAGACCGCGCGTTGGCGCGAGGGGAAAGGATAACTGGGGGGCTCCGTAAGGGCGTTCATGCAAGTCCTGAAAAGGAAAAAGGACTTGAATCGTACAGTCGATATGGACAATTCCTACAGCCCGAAATCATTTCAAGATCTGTAGCAGGTCTGGGAATTGCCGCCGCTGACTGCAGGAACACGCTTGCTCGTGATGCTTTCAACGGTTCTTCACACGTTCGATGTACCGCACAACCACCGGGGATTTCTCGAACCGGCGATGAATCAACGCCAGCCACGACGACGCGTTGCAGTCGTTGATCTGGCTATAGACCACATTCGGTAAACTGACATGGCCGACCACCGACTCTGGTACCACCGCCACGCCCTGACCCAGGGAAACCAAGGCGATCACTGCCACCAACCCACCCGGTTGCGCCCCCAGTTTCGGCACGAACGCGCCCTGGGAGGCAACTTGCAACGTACCGACGACTTGCTCGGGAAGAATGAAGTTTTCGTTGTGCAAATGCGCCGAGTTGATGACCGGCAAGCGATTCAGCCATGAGTCCACCGACAGTGCCAAAACAAAGCCCTCATCACTGAGGCGCACACTCTCGACACCCTCGGGCAACGTCAACGGGCAACGGATGTAGCCCAGATCGAACCGTCCCTCAAGGATCATGTTCGGCAGGCTCGCCATTGGACTTTCCCGCACATTGAGGCTGACATCCGGGTACTGGCTTGCAAAACCCTGCACCTGCTTTTGCAGCAACCCCGAATACACCGCCGACGCGACATAACCCAGTTCGATGTGACCGATATCACCACGCCCGGCACGCTGTGCGTTGCGCTGCGCCGATTCGAACTGGCGCACTGTGGCCTCAGCTTCGATCACCAGCGCCGCCCCGGCCTCGGTCAGGCTGACGTCCCGCACCTGGCGCAGAAACAGGCGTGCGCCCAGCTCCGCTTCCATGTCCTGGATTTGCCGGGTCAAGGTGGGCGGCGCGATGCCCAACTGCTCGGCGGCGCGGGTGAAGTTGCGATGCCGGGCGACAGCCAGGAAGTAGCGAAAGTGGCGAATATCCATCGGTGCGTTAGCTCAAAGGTAATGAAGTGACGCTGCGCGCCTAACAAAGGCGTCGCCAGCCGGCGATAAGCTGCACGGAACTTCACAGTAGAGAACCCCTGCCATGTCCGTCAAACCCCAGGTGAGCCCACGCCTGACCTTGTTAACCGCGTCGGCAGTGTGCTCGTTGATCGTGCTGGACACCAACATCGTGGCCGTTACCTTGCCCAGCATCGCTCGGGATCTGGGGGCGAATTTCGCTGACATTGAGTGGGTGGTCAGTGCCTACATGCTGGCCTTCGCCGCGTTGCTGTTGCCCGCGGGCAGCTTGGCAGACCGTTTTGGCCGGCAAAAAACCCTGATGTGGGGGCTGGGCATCTTCATTCTGGCCTCGATCGGCTGCGGCGCCGCACCGAACGCGCTGTTTCTCGACATCGCGCGCGCGATCAAGGGCGTCGGCGCGGCGCTGCTGTTGACCTCGGCACTCGCTTCCATCGGCCATACCTTCCACGATGAAGCCGAACGCGCCAAGGCCTGGGCGTTCTGGGGCGGTTGCATGGGCGTGGCCATGACGGCTGCGCCGACCCTGGGCGGGTTGATCACCGAGTACGTGGGTTGGCGCTGGATTTTCTACCTCAACCTGCCGATCGGCCTGTTCCTGATGCTCATGGTCTGGCGCGCGGTGCCGGAGTCTCGCGACGCCCAGGCCGCGCGTCTCGATCCGTGGGGCAGCCTGGCCTTCAGCGCCAGTTTGCTGTGCCTGATCTGGGGCCTGATCGAAGCCAACCGCATCGGCTGGAACAACCCCGTCACTTACGCCCGCCTGGTGGGTGGCGCCCTGTTGCTCGGCTTGTTCGTGGTGATCGAGCGTGTGCAACAGCGGCCGATGATCGACCTGCAACTGTTCCGTCATCCGCGTTTCATCGGCGCGTTGCTCGGCATGTTTTCCTATGCTGCGTGCGCCCAGGTGATGATGACGATGCTGCCGTTCTACTTGCAGAACGGCCTGGGTTTTACCGCCATCAGCGCAGGGTTGGGCATGCTGCCGTTTGCCGTGACCATGCTGATTTTCCCGCGCATCGGTGCACGCCTGGCGGGACGCGTGACGCCGGCGAACATGATGGCCATCGGACTCACCCTGGTGGGCAGCGGTAATTTGCTCAGCGCCTGGGCGGTCAACAGCGGCGGATACCTGCCCTTCGCCCTGGCGATTGCAGTCACGGGTGCCGGCGCCGGGCTGCTCAACGGCGATACGCAAAAAAACATCATGGCCTGTGTGCCTCGGGAGCGTACCGGCATGGCCTCGGGCATGAGTACGACCATGCGCTTCAGCGCGGTGATGCTGGCGATCGGTGTGTATGGCGCATTGCTGTCGGGACACAGCGAACGGCTGCTGCACGACCATCTGGCGGCACAGGGCGGGCAATGGCTCGAACACAGCCAGGGTGTCGCCTCGCGGGTGGTGGCCGGTGACATGCCGGCGGCCCTGAGTCTGTTGCCGGAAGTTGCGCGGCCGCTGGTCGAGCCACTGGCGCGACAGGCGTTCGTGGGTGGGTTCAGTTTGTTGCTTTGGGTCGCGGGCCTGGCGGGGTTGCTGGGCGCACTGGTGGTCGGGACACTGATGCGCAATCCGATTCCAGCGCCCCGCACTGCCCTGGCGCTTGAATGACGCGTACCTGGCGATTTCATCTTTGAATGTACAGCCGCCTTCGCGAGCAGGCTCGCTCCCACATGATCCCGGTGAGGCACAGATTTCACCTGTGGGAGCGGGCTTGCCCGCGATGAGGCCCATAAGGGCGACACAGCACCTACCCCAGAACAAGCTCGTCGATATGCCGATATCCGGTTTGCAACTGCGCCGCCAACACCTTGCTGCGCCCAAGGCGAATCGGCCCGCGTTCGATGTCGATCACCAGCCCCGGACACTCGAGTGCGGGCAACGACGGCCACTCTTTCAAACGGCCATCGGTTATCACCAGCAAGCGCTGCTGTTCGGCCGGCAAGCGCTTTTGCCGCGCGGCAAGCCACAGTGCCGCATCACCCAGCGCCGCCAGCAACGGCGTACCGCCGCCCGCACCAAGTCCGTCGAGCCAATGGCGCAAACCGCTGGATGCCTTCAGTCCCTGCACCTGCCACTTCGGCGCTGCACCGCTGGCCGTCAGTAATGCCAGGCGCGCGCGCTGGCGGTAGGCATCGTCGAACAATTGCGCCAACAGGCCCTTGGCATCACTCAATGCCTGGTGGCGGCGGGTCGAAGCCGACGCGTCGACAATCACCAGCCACAGCTCATGCGCCGCGCGCGTGCGCTGCTGGAACAAGACATCCTGGCGCTGGCGTGGCCTTCCGTTGAGTAACGTGCCTGGCCAATTGATCGAGCCTCCATGGGACGCGTGACGTTTACCCTGTTTACCGTGATCGAGGCGTCCTGCACGAGGTCTGGCATTCGCCCCCACGTCCGATCGAGGGCGAATGCCTAGGGCTTTTTTGGCCAGCTCGGCACCTCTCGCCGCGCGCCGACCGGCAACACTTGAGCGGGCATCTCGCCCCATTGGCCCTGGCCTTCGCTCGGGTTGGGCTGTTGGCTGGATGGGGAATTGTTGGATTGTGGTGCCGATGGCGTGTGCTCGCGACGACGATGGCGCAAGGCAAATTCGGCGACCGCGTCGATATCCTCTTCGCCAATGGCTGTTGCACCGCGCCAGGCAGCATGGGCACGCGCCGCGCGCAACCAGACCAGGTCGGCGCGCAAGCCATCGACACCGGCGGCAAAGCAACGCTCGGTGATCTGCGCCAACGCTTCGTCGTCAAGGGGAATGTTCGCCAATGCACTGCGCGCTGTTTGGCAACGCTCACGCAACGACTGCTGCTGGCTCTCCCATTCGGCGCAGAACTGTTGTGGATCACTGTCGAAATCGAGGCGTCGACGAATGATTTGTCCGCGTTCGGTCGGTGCGGTGTGGCCACTGAGGGCGACGTTCAAGCCAAAACGATCGAGCAGTTGCGGGCGCAACTCGCCCTCTTCCGGGTTCATGGTGCCGATTAGCACGAACTTCGCCGAATGCCGATGGGAAATACCATCACGTTCAACCAGATTAGTGCCGCTGGCCGCCACATCGAGCAGCAGATCGACGAGGTGATCCGGCAGCAGATTCACTTCATCGACATAGAGCACGCCGCCGTCAGCCTTGGCCAGCACGCCGGGGGAAAATTGCGCCCGACCTTCACTCAGGGCCGCGTCGAGGTCGAGGGTGCCGACCAGGCGCTCTTCAGTTGCCCCCAGGGGCAAGGTGACGAATTGACCGCTGGCCAGCAGGTCCGCAAGACCACGGGCCAGGGTCGACTTGGCCATGCCACGCGGGCCTTCGATCAGCACACCACCGATTTTCGGGTCGATGGCGGTCAGATACAGCGCGAGTTTCAAATCGTCGGCGCCGACCACGGCGGAAAGCGGGAAATGGGGGGTGTCGGTCATTATCAGTACTCAGTCATGGTCGGGGTCAATACACGTTCCCCTGTGGGAGCGAGCCTGCTCGCGAAAGCGGTTTGTCAGTCAACGATAATGTTGATTGTGCTGGCCTCTTCGCGAGCAGGCTCGCTCCCACAGGGGTATTGCACTAGCTGTCTTCTTCTATATCCAGCAGCAAATTTTCCAAGGCCTCGCGATACGAACCCGGTTCTTTCCACATCCCCCGCTGTTGCGCTTCGAGCAAACGCTCGGTCATGTCGCGCAAGGCATGGGGGTTATGCTCGCGTACGAAATCCCGAGTGCCCGGGTCAAGTAGATAGGCATCGGCCAGCAACGCGTACTGGTGATCGTCGATCAACCGCGTGGTGGCGTCGAAGGCGAACAGATTGTCCACCGTCGCGGCCATTTCGAATGCGCCTTTGTAGCCGTGCCGCTTGACCCCGTCGATCCACTTTGGATTGGCCGCCCGGGAGCGGATCACCCGGTTCAGTTCTTCCTTCAGGGTGCGGATCTTCGGCAGGTCCGGCTGGCTGTGATCGCCGTGATAACTGGCCGCCGCCTCGCCACTCAGGCTTTCCACGGCAGCCAGCATGCCACCCTGGAATTGGTAGTAATCATTGGAATCGAGCAGGTCGTGCTCGCGGTTATCCTGGTTTTGCAGCACCGCCTGTACCTGGCTCAGGCGCTGGGAAAACTGCTCACGGGCCACCGTACCTTCATCAGACCCGCCGTACGCGTAGCCACCCCAATTCAGGTAAACCTCGGCCAGGTCCTCGCGGCTTTGCCACAGGCGACCATCGATGGCGCCCTGCACGCCTGCGCCATACGCACCAGGCTTGGCACCGAAAATGCGCCAGCCGGCCTGCCGCCGTGCCGCGTCTTCATCCAGTCCCGATTGCAACAGCGCTTCACGCTCGGCGCGCACCTTGGCTGCCAGCGGATTCAAGTCATCCGGCTCATCGAGCGCGGCGACCGCTTGCACGGCCGCATCGAACAGGCGGATCAGGTTGGCGAAGGCATCGCGGAAGAAACCCGATACACGCAAGGTCACGTCCACCCGCGGACGATCAAGCAGGCTCAGCGGCAGAATTTCAAAGTCGTCCACCCGTTGACTGCCGGTGGCCCAAACCGGTCGCACGCCCATCAACGCCATGGCCTGGGCGATATCGTCGCCGCCGGTGCGCATGGTCGCAGTGCCCCAGACCGACAGGCCGAGCTGACGCAAATGATCACCATGGTCTTGCAGGTGACGTTCGAGAATCAGGTTGGCGGACTGGAAACCGATGCGCCACGCGGTGGTGGTGGGCAGGTTGCGTACGTCCACCGAATAGAAGTTGCGCCCGGTGGGCAGCACGTCCAGGCGACCGCGACTCGGCGCGCCACTGGGGCCTGCCGGGACGAACCGGCCGCCGAGGGCGTCGAGTAGGCCACGCATTTCTGCGGGGCCACAGGCATCCAGCCTGGGTGCTACCACTTCGCCCAAATGCTCGAGGATAGCGTTCACTTCAGTCCAGCAAGCCTCCTTTGGGAGGTTCTCACAGGGGGCATTCAACACCTGTGAAATAAGCTGTGCGGCGAACAGTTCGAGGCGTTCGCGGGTATCGCCCGTGGTGCGCCAGGGTTCACCGCTGACCGACAATAATTCGCCGGGACGCGGTCCGCTCCACGGCTCGGCCAGCGCGCAATCCAGTGGGTCGAAGCCCAGCGCGAACGCCTTGGCCAAGGCCCGCAGCACACTCGATTGCGCGCCACGGCCATCGCCCCGGGGAATGCGCAGCAGCGCCAGCAACGTATCGATGCGCAGCCTTCCGGCCGGTGACTCGCCAAAAACATGCAAGCCATCGCGGATCTGCGACTCTTTCAAGTCGCACAGGTAAGTGTCCAGGCGCGGCAGCCAGATCGCCGCATCGGCATCGCTATCGAGCTGATCGTCCAGTTGCAGCTCGCGGTCGATGTGGGTGTCCCGGACCAATTGCAGGATGTCGCGCTGCAGTTCCCGCGCTCGCCGTGGATCGAGCAATTGCGCTTCGTAGTATTCGTCGGCCAGCAACTCGAGATTACGCAGCGGGCCGTAGGTCTCGGCGCGGGTCAGTGGCGGCATCAGGTGGTCGATGATCACCGCTTGCGTGCGGCGCTTGGCCTGGGCGCCTTCACCCGGGTCGTTGACGATGAACGGATAGATGTTCGGCAACGGCCCGAGCAGCGCATCCGGCCAGCAGTGCTCCGACAACCCTACGCCCTTGCCCGGCAGCCATTCCAGGTTGCCGTGCTTGCCCACATGGATCACGCCGTGGGCGCCGTAGGTATTGCGCAACCAGAAATAGAACGCCAGGTAGCCATGGGGCGGCACCAGGTCCGGGTCGTGATACACCGCACTTGGATCGACCTGGTAACCCCGCGCCGGTTGGATGCCAACGAAGGTCAGGCCAAAGCGCAACCCGGCGATCATCATCCGCCCGCCACGACACATCGGATCACTGTCGGGCTCGCCCCAGCGCTCCAGCACGGCCTGGCGATTGACTTGCGGCAACGCGTTGAACATCAGCAGGTAATCGTCCATGGCCAGGCTTTGCTGGCACGGGCGTTGATCGAGGGTTTCGAGGTCGTTGCTGACACCGCCCAACAATTGCTGGATCAACGCGGTGCCGCTGGCAGGCAGATCGGCTGGCAGCGGATAGCCTTCTTTATGCAGCGCACGCAGGATATTCAAAGCCGCAGCCGGTGTATCGAGCCCGACGCCGTTGCCTATCCGACCATCACGGGTCGGGTAATTTGCCAGAATCAGCGCTATGCGTTTTTCGCCATTGGGCAACCGCGCCAGATCGATCCAGCGCCGCGCCAGTTGCGCGACAAAGTCCATGCGTTCTGGCTGAGCGCGATAGCAGACCACGTCGGACTGACTGCGCTCGCTGCGCCAGGCCAGGTCCTTGAAGCTGATCGGCCGACTGATGATGCGCCCGTCCATTTCCGGCAGCGCAATGTGCATCGCCAGATCGCGGGGGCCGAGGCCTTGTTCGCTGGCTCGCCAACCCGGTTCATTGTCTTGGGCGCAAATGGCCTGGATCACCGGGATATTGCGGCGAAATGGCCGCAAGTGCGGTGCCTCCGGACTGGATTGGGCGAAACCGGTGGTATTGAGAATCACCCCCGCCTCGACTTCATCCAGCCAGTCCTCGACCACGGCAAGGCAGCCAGGCTCTTTCAGGCTGGCCAGCGCAATTGGCAACGGATTAAGCCCCGCCGCCTGCAAGCGCTGACAGAAAACATCAATGAAAGCGGTATTCGCGGCTTGCAAATGCGAGCGATAGAACAGCACCGCCGCCAGTGGCTGACCGCTCTGCCACTGGGCCCGCCAGTCGTTCAGCGCCGCAGGGCTTTTTTGTGGGTGGTAAATCGCCGTACGCGGCAAGGTGTGCGGCTCGGCCCAGACGTAGTCGCGATCGAGCCAACGATTGGCCAGGCAACGGAAAAAGTCGAGGGCATTGCCCATGCCACCCTGACGCAGGAATTGCCACAGCCGGTCGCGATCTCCGGCACCCACGGTACTCAGATCACTGAGCTCCGGGTCCGGTCGATCATCGCCCGGCACCAGGATCAGCTGTACACCCCGCTGCGACAACTCCACCAACCGCTCGACGCCATAGCGCCAATAGGCAATGCCGCCGTGCAGCGAAATCAGGATGACCTTGGCGTGGCGCAGGACTTCGTCGACATACAGATCAACTGATGCATGGTTCTGCACCTGCATCGGGTTGGCCAGGCGCACGCTTGGGTAGTCGTCGGGCAACTGCTGCGCCGCTTCGGCAAGCAACGCCAGGCTGGAGTCGCCGCTGCACAGGATAACCAGCTCGGCGGGGGTTTGCCCTAGGTCGGCAATGTTGTCATCCGACACGAATCCGCCGGGCTGGGTCCTGAGCAGGTGCATGGGTTACACGCTGAGCGCGGCGCGCAATTGCGCTTCGAGCGTTGTGGCGTCCAGCGCCTGGCCAATCAACACCAGACGGGTGGTGCGTGCTTCTTCAGCGCTCCACTGGCGGTCGAAATGCTTGTCGAATCGGGTGCCCACGCCCTGGATCAGCAGGCGCATCGGTTTGTTCGGGACCGCGGCGAAACCTTTGACGCGCAGGATGCCGTGCTGCACCACCAGTTGGGTCAGCGCATCCATCAGCAGGCTTTCGTCGGATGCCGGCAGTTCGATGGAGATCGAATCGAAGGCATCGTGGTCGTGATCGTCTTCGCCTTCATGGTGGTGATCGTGATGGCTGTGACGGCTGTCGATGTGTTCTTCGGACCCGGCACCGAGGCCGATCAGCACGTCCAGCGGCAGGCGCCCGCTACTGGCTTCGATGACTTTCACCGCTGGCGGCAGTTCCTCGGCGACTTCCAGGCGTACGCGTGCCAGGTCTTCAGGGCTGATCAGGTCGGCCTTGTTGAGGATCACCAGGTCGGCGCTGGCCAACTGGTCGGCGAACAGCTCGTGCAAAGGCGATTCGTGATCCAGGTTCGGGTCGAGTTTGCGCATGGCGTCGACTTGATCCGGGAACGCGGCGAACGTGCCAGCCGCGACGGCCGGGCTATCGACCACGGTGATCACCGCGTCTACGGTGCAGGCACTGCGAATTTCCGGCCACTGGAAGGCCTGGACCAAAGGTTTTGGCAGGGCCAGGCCGGACGTTTCGATCAGGATGTGGTCTAGGTCGCCACGACGGGCCACCAGTTCGCGCATCACCGGGAAGAACTCTTCCTGTACGGTGCAGCACAGGCAGCCGTTGGCCAGTTCGTAGACACGGCCGTTGGCCTCTTCTTCGGTGCAACCGATAGAGCACTGCTTGAGGATTTCGCCGTCAATGCCCAGCTCGCCGAACTCGTTGACGATCACCGCGATGCGGCGGCCTTGGGCGTTGTCGAGCATGTGCCGCAGCAAGGTGGTTTTGCCCGAGCCGAGGAAGCCGGTGACGATGGTGACGGGGAGTTTGGCCAGTGTTTTCATCGGATGCCCTTTGGCAAGGTGGCGGGCATACGGGACGAGAACCGGCAACGCACACGCGCGCAGGAAGCGTTCGCCACCGGATCACCCCGCCCGGTTGTAGTGAGAATCTGTATCGAGGCAGGTCTCCTGGCTGACGGCTGGCCAGTCGTTGGACTGGCGGTTGCTGCGCCTTCCCGCGCGCGCCATGGCTGGCGCATGCAGTGGCATGGCAGAAACTGAACCGTTCACAGTTGCGGGGGCAGCCGCGGCATTGACCGCGTTCCCTTCTTAGCTTCGACAAACGCCGAAGAACCTCGAAAGCGCAAGGCTACGCATGGTATCGGGGCGGGTCAATGTTCACATGATTCCTGCGGTGCGCCCTTCGCGAGCAAGCCCGCTCCCACACTTGAGGGTCTGCCCTGAAGGAACTCGGTCAAATGTGGGAGCGGGCTTGCTCGAAGGGAACAACTCGATGTTCAAGTGAGAACCCTTGCCAATTGACGCCCGCCCCCCGCCCATGCTCTCCTACGCATCTTGTTACGGGTGCCCTTCACAGGGTGAAACGGGAAACCGGTGAATCATGTGCTTTACTTCAGGCCATGTCAGTCCGGTGCTGCCCCCGCAACGGTAAGCGAGTGAAGCGTCAGATCCACTGTGCCAATGCGGCATGGGAAGGTGACGCTGGAAGGTTCAGGCTAACGCCTGCGCCCCTCGTGAGCCCGGAGACCGGCCCGCAACACAAAGTGACCATCACCATCACTTCAATCAACAAACCCGCGGTGGGCGGGCGCTGTTCGGACTTCTGCGCGCTCGGTCGTGCGGAGTTCTGCTTGCGCTCTTATTCCCCGCTGACCGAACAGAGGGAAGCGCCATGTCGATTATCAGCAGCACCGGCCACAGCAATGCCGCCAGCAGCACCACTACCCTGTCCCAACGCCTGACCGCGGCGATTTTTGCGTCAATCCTCGGCGCCAGCCTGGTGTATTTCGCCGGTTTCTCGCACATCGAAGCAGTGCACAACGCCGCACACGATACGCGCCACAGTTCCGCGTTCCCGTGCCATTGAGACCTGTCGACATGATCAAGCGTATTGCGCAAACCGCAGGTTTCACCGGGTTGCTGGCCGCCCTGCTGCTGACCCTGCTGCAAAGCTTGTGGGTTTCACCGCTGATTTTGCAGGCCGAAACCTACGAACAATCAGGACCAGCAGCGGTTGAAGTTCATGAACACGCCGCTGGTGTAGCCGCACATACCCACGATGCCGAAGCCTGGGAACCGGAAGACGGCTGGCAGCGCGTGCTGTCGACCACTGGCGGTAACCTGGTAGTGGCGGTTGGTTTCGCCCTGATGCTCGCTGGTCTCTACACCCTGCGCGCGCCGACCAAAACCTCCCAGGGCCTGCTCTGGGGCTTGGCTGGCTACGCGACATTTGTGCTGGCGCCGACGCTTGGCCTGCCACCTGAGTTGCCGGGCACCGCGGCTGCCGATCTGGCGCAACGCCAACTCTGGTGGATCGGCACCGCCGCCTCCACCGCTGTCGGTATCGCCCTGATCGTGTTCAGCCGTCACTGGCTGATGAAAGTCCTTGGCGTGGCGATCCTTGCGGTGCCTCATGTGATTGGCGCTCCGCAACCGCAAGTGCACTCGATGCTCGCTCCAGAGGCACTGGAAACTCAGTTCAAGATCGCTTCGCAGCTGACCAACATGGCGTTCTGGCTGGCCCTGGGCCTGATCAGTGCCTGGTTGTTCCGCCGCAAAAGCGATGGTCAATACCCCGCATGACAGGCCTCAGCGCAGCGCCGACCCTGGTGGTCGGCCTGGGCTGCCAGCGTGGCTGCCCCGTCAGCACGTTGCGGGCACTGCTTGACCAGGCACTGCAGGCGCACCAGATCGAACTGCATCGGATCAAGGCCCTGGCCAGCATCGACTTGAAGCGCGACGAACCGGCGCTGAACGAACTGGCCGAACAGCTTGGGTTACAGATGATGTATTTCAGCAGTGAACAACTGGCGAGCTATCAACCCCGACTGAGCCATCATTCGGACATCGCCTTTGAACGCACCGGGTGCTATGGCGTAGCGGAAAGTGCCGCCCTGGCACTGGCCGAGCAACTGGCCAACGGCCCGGCTACATTGCTGATCCCACGCCAAAAATATGCCCAGGCTACCCTCGCATTGGCTGGCGCCGCGTAAAATCCCCGATAATCTGCGCATTCGATCATGAGCATTCTTCATCTGAAGCCTTGCCCAGCGTCCCTTTTCAACAGGAATTCTTAATGACGGTCTACTTCATTGGCGCAGGTCCCGGCGATCCCGAACTGATCACCGTCAAAGGCCAGCGGTTGATTCGCAGTTGCCCGGTGATCATCTATGCCGGCTCGCTGGTGCCCGCCGCCGTGTTGGAAGGGCACTGCGCCGAACAGGTGGTCAACAGCGCCGAACTGCACCTGGAACAGATCATTCAACTGATCAAGACGGCCCATGCCAACGGCCAGGACGTGGCGCGCGTGCATTCCGGTGACCCGAGCCTGTATGGCGCAATAGGCGAGCAGATACGCCACCTGCGAGAACTCGGCATCCCTTTTGAAATAGTCCCCGGCGTGACCGCCACGGCCGCCTGCGCTGCGCTTCTGGGCGCGGAACTGACCTTGCCGGACGTTTCGCAGAGCGTGATCCTGACACGCTACGCCGACAAGACCGGGATGCCCGCGGGCGAGGAACTGGGCAGCCTGGCGCAACACGGGGCGACCATGGCGATTCATTTGGGGGTCAAACACCTGCAGAAAATCCTGGCCGAACTGCGGCCGCATTACGGCGCAGACTGCCCAATTGCGGTGATTCACCGGGCGACCTGGCCGGATCAGGACTGGGTGGTGGGGACGCTTGAGGACATTGCCGACAAGGTGGAAGCCAAGGGGTTTCGGCGCACGGCGCTGATTCTTGTGGGTCGGGTGCTGGGCAGTGAGCAGTTCAGCGAGTCGTCGCTGTATCGTGCGGGGCATGCGCATCTCTACAGGCCATGATGATCGTTCCCACGCTCTGCGTGGGAATGCAGCCCGGGACGCTCTGCGTCCCCTCTAAAGCCGAACGCGGAGCGTCC